>NZ_JAODBE010000132.1 GCF_025463795.1 Amnibacterium sp. | reverse complement strand
TCGCCCAGGTGGTCAGCCGGCTGTACCTCGGCTACCACTGGCTCACGGACGTGAGCGCTTCCGTCGCCCTGTCACTCGTCGTGGTCGGCGTCGTGATCGCGGTCGACACACGGCGCACGGTCCGTGTCGCGGGTGAGCAGGTCCGCGGCGCCTACTCCACACGGCAGACCGAGGGGACCTAGGGGGCGCCGGGCGGCCGGCACCCCTCCGGGTCGTGGTGGCCCGGGCGCTCAGGGCAGCGTGAGTCCTCCCGCCGCGGAGGTCGGGGCCGAGGGCGCAGCGGACGTCGCCGCGCTGATGGCCTTGGCCGACGCTGACCCGGCTTCCTGCGCCGGAGCGTCACCTGTCGGCCCGGTGGTGGAAGCGTGCGACGTCGAGGCGGCCGCGTGAGCCGCCGACGACGCGGCCTCGCTCGCCGACGACGTGGCTCGCGTCGCCGATGACGCGGCCTGCGTCGCGGACGCTGCGACGTGGGTCGCCGACGACGCGACCTTCGCGGCCGACGACGTCGCGGTGGAGCTCGCCTTCTTCGCCCCGTCCCCGGACGGGGCCGACGGAGCACCATGTCCGACGGAGGACGTGACGCGCGTGAGTGCCGACGACGCGAGGGCCGACGCCGCACGGGTGACCGCCTTCACGACGTGGCGCGCGGGGGCGGCGGGTCGCGAGACCGCGTGCACGACGGTCCGAGCGGTTCCGGCAGGGCTGCTCGTGACCGAGGACGCCGCCGACTTCGCCTCCGTGCTCACCGCCCGAACCGGAGCCGTCGACCGCTCCACCGTGTGCCCCACGGTGCGAGCGGTTCCGGCAGCGCTGCTCGTGACCGAGAACGCCGCCGACTTCGCCTCCGTGCTCACCGCCCGAACCGGAGCGGCCGGCAGGCTCGCGGACCCCGTCGCGTGGTGGATCGTCGCCGCGGCGGCATCGGCCGCAGCGTGCCCGGCGGTGGAGACGGTCCTGCTTCCGGTGGAGGTCGAGTCGCAGGCGGCCGACCGCACGGCGGTCGTCGCATCCGGGGGGGAGGTCCGGGCCACGCCCTTGACGGCGTCGACCGTCTTCCCGCCGGCGCTCGCGCCCACCGATGGAAGGATCGAGGCCTTCTGGTGGTCCACCGTTCCGACCGCTCCCGCGACGGCCTGCGCCGCCGCTGTGGCGACGGACCGGAAGGGCCCGGTGACGCCGTCGGTGACGGACGGGAGCCCGGCCGCACCCGCCCTCGAGGTGGCTCCGCCGGCCGGCCGGCCCTGCTGCCCACCGGCGGCAGCGGGGGCGGACGCAACGATGTGCACGGACCGCGTGGACGAGGTGCGGGCGGCGGACGGGCGGACGAACGCCGCCGGGACCGCGGAGACCGAGGCCGTGGTGTAGCCGGGCGTCTGCAGCGCGGCCGAGGGCCCGCTCGCCGCTCCCAGCCGGTCGAGCCCCGCCCCGTGCAGCAGCGGCCCTGCGAGGAGAACGATGCCGCAGAATGCCGCGGCACCGGACGTCAGGACCGCGGCCCCGGTACCCGCCGGTGAGTCCTGCCGCAGCGCGTGGCGCCCCCAAGCCGTGTCCACGCGCTCGAGCGGCGGTGCCGCGCGGTGCCGTCCACCGCTCCGCCGCGTGGCCGTGCGCTCGTCGATGCCGGCACCGCGGTGGCGCCCCTCGGTCTCCCTCACCGGCCGTCTCCCTCCCCATCGGTGCAGCGGAACCGTCCGGGGCCCACGCTGCTTCTCGGACCTCGCACCTCGGACGCACGGTAAGCGGCGATCCCCGGGCCCAGCCGTCCGGAGCGGCTCGATGCGGGCCAGCACGGACGGAGGACGGCCGCGCCGACTGCGAGGTCGGCGCCGTCCTCATGCGGATCGCGCCCGATTCCTGAGCAGGAGCCGACAGATCGGATGGAGAGGGCCCAGAGGCTGTGTCGGAGCACGGAGGCGAGAACCGCTCCGGACGGCGGTCACGGTGGAAATCCCGACGACCGGTGCGGCGGGCGACGACACCCCGACACCCCGAACGGTCACCGATTTCCTGAGACCTGACAGCCCACCCTGGTGGGCCCGCTGGGGACGGCTCCGATCTCGCGCCTCGACGTGGGCAGGGGGTTGCTGGGCGCCCGCGGATCCCCCGGCCCGCGGTCATGATGTGGTCACGGTGAGAACGTGAGCTTCCGCAGCCCCGACCGGGCCGCGGATATGTCTGCACCAGGGGCGATGCTCGGACTGACGAGGAAGTCTCCGCGCCCGACGTCACGCGGAACTCGACCGTTTCTCGGCCGGCGGTTTCGGAGTCCCGCGGGTGGCCCCTCTCGGAAGGCGTCAGCCCTGCTGGGAGGCCGGCTCGGAGGCCGAGGGCGCCCAGTCGGGCTCGGCCGTGGGACCTTCGTCGGCGTCCGGCCGGGACGCGGGCTGGGACTCCTGTACAGGCTGAGGCAGGCTGCCGAGGCGGTCGACCTGCTCCGTGAGCGCGTCGAGGACCGAGCGCAGCTGGATCTGCGCCACGTGGGCGTAGGTGCGGACGTACTCGATCTCCGGGACGGTCGCACCGGGCTGCTGCTGCGCGCCGATCGCCGTAGTCGCCTCGCTGGCGCTCGTCTCGGCACGTTCCAGGATCTCGCGGTACTGGTTGCGAGCGGTGAGCACCAGGTCGCGAGCGTACTGCTCGGCGTCGGAGATCGCCTTGTCGGCGATCAGCTGCGCCTGGGTGAGCAGCGCCACCGCCCCGGCCGTGGTCTCCTCCTCGAAGTCGGCGCCCGACCCGCCGCGCAGCCTCGCGTTCTCGGCCCTCAGCGCCGCGAGCTCCTGTCGTGTGCTCGTGGTGGCGGCCCGGACCTCGGCGACGGCCTGCGAGAGCTGACCCATGAACCGGTCGACTTCCAGGCGGTCGTATGCCCCGGCCCTGGCCTTCATGGTGAAGTCGACCGAGTGGGCGTCCGGCAGATGACCCACAGCGACGACCAGGTCGTTCTCAGGCCCCGTCCCGGTCGTGGGAGCGGGGCTGTCGAGCTCGGTCTCGTTCTGCATCATGCGTGGTCCCCCTACTGGTCGTTCGCTATTCGCCGTGCGGCAGCCGAGAGGACTGCGGGTCATGGGTGTGGTGGTGCGCGGCGTGACTGTCCTCGTCGAGCGTCGCGAACTGCTCGAAGCGGACGTCCGCGTGCGCGATCCCTCGGGCACGAAGACGGGAGACGGTATGCCGCACCATCTGGGGCGACCCGCACACCAAGGCGAGGCGTCCGTGCAAGGGACCGGTGTCGGCTGCGACATCGCCGACCAAGCCCTTCCGGCCCGGATAGCTGGGGTCGTCCGAGACCACCGGCGTGTAGGTGAACCAGGGGCGCCCGGCCAGGTTCTGGAGCAGCCGGTTCTCGTAGAGGCTCCACGGCAGCCGCGCCCCGTGGAACAGCTGGACCCGGGGAGCCTGTCCGGTCGACTGCCACTCCTGGTCGATCCGCTCCAGGTGGGCTCGCAGCGGAGCCAAGCCGGTGCCGCCGGCGACCATGGTCAGGTCCCGGTGGCGCTCGTCCTCGTCCAGGGTCAGCTCCTGGCCCACGGGCGCGCCGAGACGGACGGTCTCGCCGACGTGGAGGGACCGGACCATCGTGCTGCTGACCTGGCCGCCGGGGACCATCTGCACGTGGAACTCGATGCTGCCGTCGGAGCGGGGTGCGTTGGCCGGGCTGAGATAGCGCCACAGTCGTGGGCGGGCCGGTATCTCCACCGCCACGGACTGGCCCGGCTGGAACGGCAGGTGGGGGTCGGGGCGAACCTGGATCACCGAGACATCGAGGCCGCGGCGCTCCACCGCGGTCACCTCAGCGGGCCACGATGACGGGCTCGAGTCCTCGGAGGCCTCCGCCGCCTGGACCATGACCGAGGCGATGACCCCGTAGGCGTCGGCCCAGTCCGCCGCCACCTCCGGCGTCCACCCTTCGCCGAGGAAATGCTTGAGGGTGGCGAGGAGGGATGCCCCCACGGCGTTGTAGTGCGCCGCGATCACCTCGAACCGCCGGTGGTCACGGCCGAGCTGCTGGATGAAGTCGGTCACCTCGTCGAGCTCGTCGACGCTCGACACGATCCGGCCGAGCGCACCCACGAGCCGATCCCGCTGTGTGGCCATCGAGACCGGGAACATGCTCCGCAGCTCGGGGTGGGTCAGGAACAGGTGGGAGTAGAAGAAGAGCGGCACCTCGTCGCCGAGGCTCTGCGCCAGCGACCAGGTCTGCTTCAGGGCAGCGGTGTCCACCGTGTCACCCGGCCGCCGCGCCAGGGCCGACCCGACCGGCGAACGCAGGTCGGGCGTCCACCCCCGCTGAGCCACTGCAGGCCCCGAGGTGGGGCTGCTCGTCACAGCAGGGAGTCATCACGGTCATCCAATCCGCCGGCAGGGCATCAGGCGAAGTCGGCGAGCCAGAGGTCGGGGCCGAACACCTCGTACTGGATGTCCCGTGCCGGCACGCCTCGCTCGATGAGCGCAGAGCGGACGGACTGCATGAAGGGCAGCGGACCGCAGAGGTAGTACTGGGCGTCGACGGGGAGGTCCCGCTCACGGAGGTCCATGAAGCCCTGCTCCGCGTCGAAGCCCTCCGCTCCGTCGGTATCGAGCAGCCAGGTCGCTGCAGTCGCGTTCGGGAGCCGGTCGAGGTCGGCGACCACCTGCTCGCGAAGGGCGTACGTGTGGATCGAGTCGTCCGCGTGAAGGAACAGGATCGGTCGGCGGGTGCCGCCGTTGACGAGGTGCGAGAGCATCCCGGCCATCGGGGTGATCCCGATGCCGGCGCTGGCCAGCACGAGCGGGCGATCGGTGTACTCGAGCACCACGTCGCCGAAAGGGGCCGACAGTTCGATCTCGTCGCCGACCTGCACCTGGTCGTGGATCAGGTTGGACATCTCGCCGTCGGGCTTGCCCGCAGTGTGGACTCGCTTCACCGCGAAGGCCCGGTGCTCACCGTCGTCGACTCGCGTGAGGCTGTACTGCCGTGGCTGCAGCACACCGTCGGGCATGCGCAGGCGAGCGGTGACGTACTGACCGGGCAGCGACGGCTTGACTTCCTGATCGTCGACGCGCTCGACAACGAGGGCGACCGTGTCCGGGGTCTCTTGCGTCCGCTCCGCGACGCGCCACCTGCGGTAGACGGTCTCCGGGGTCAGCCCGACCGCGCCGTAAAGCCCCCGCTCCTGATTGATGAGCATGTTCGCCATCAGCCAGTACACCTCGCCCCAAGCGTCGGCGACCTGCGGCGTGACGGCGTCGCCGAGCACATCGCCGATCGCCCACATGAGGTTCTCCGCGACGATGTCGTACTGATCCGGCCGCACACCGAGCGAGGCGTGCTTGTGCGAGATCCGCGACAGCAGGTGATCGGGCAGGTCCGTCGGGTTCGACACGAGGTAGCCCGCGAAGGCGGCGACCGACCCGGCCAGCGCCTGCTGCTGCCGGCCGTCGGCCTGGTTGCCGCGGTTGAAAATCCCGTCGAGCAACTCCGGATGCTCCTCGAACATGTGCCGGTAGAAGCGACTGGCGATCTCCTGGATGTGCTCCCCCACCACGGGAAGCGTCGCCTCGACCACCGGTAATGCAGCATCGGACAGCATCGCTGAACCCCCTTCGCATCGAAGCGCGTGCGCCTCCGGGTCCTTCCCCGACAGCGGTACG
>NZ_JAODBE010000142.1 GCF_025463795.1 Amnibacterium sp. | reverse complement strand
TGCGCGGCGGCCCGAGCGAGCGCGCCCGCCTTCGCGCCGGTGTCGCGCGCCTCGCGGTTCGTCGCGACGATCACGACGGGCCGGGCGGCGACGGTCGCAGCGAGCGCCACGACCGCGGGGACCGGACCGAGCTTGTCGCGGACGCCCGTGACGAGGCCGCGGAGGTCGTCCGCGCTGCCGAGGTCGCCGACCTGCTCGAGCACGGCGGTCACCCCACCCACCGGCCGGGCGTTCGCGGCGATCGCGGGGATCCGGCCGGCGAGCGCCTGCCGCTCGAACTCCGCGATCCGCTTCTCCGCCGCCTTCAGGCTCGCGGCGAGCTCCTGCACCCTCGTCACGATCTGCGTCGGCGGCACCTTGAGGTTGGTGCCGAGCTCGGTGACGAGCGCGCGCTCCGCGGCGAACCGCTTGAACGCGTCCGGTCCGACGAGGGATTCGATGCGGCGGCTCGTCGCGCCGACGCTCGACTCCCCCACCACGTTGATCAGGCCGATCTCGGACGAGTGGGCGACGTGCGTGCCGCCGCAGAGCTCCCGGGACCAGGGACCGCCGATGTCGACCATCCGCACGACGTCGCCGTACTTCTCGCCGAACAGGGCCATGGCGCCGAGGGCCTTGGCCTCGTCGATCGGCAGCACGCGCGTGACGACCTCGAGGTCCTCGTCGACGCGCTGGTTGGCGATGCCCTCGACCTCGCTGCGGGTGTCGGGGCTGAGGGGCGAGCTCCACGAGAAGTCGAGCCGCATGTAGCCGGCCTTGTTGTAGGAGCCGGCCTGGTGCGCATCCGGCCCGAGCACCTGGCGCAGCGCGGCATGGATGAGGTGCGTGGCCGAGTGCGCCTGCGTCGCGCCACGGCGGTACACCGGGTCGACGATGGTCTCGGCCGGGTCCCCGACCGCGACCTCGCCCTCGACGACCTGGACGCGGTGGCTGACGAGGCCGGCCACGGGCCGCTGCACGTCGAGCACCTCGAGGCGGTAGCCGGGTCCGCGGATCTCGCCCTGGTCGGCGTCCTGGCCGCCGGACTCCGCGTACAGGGTCGTCTCGGTGAGGATCACCTCCGCGATGTCCCCGAGCGCGATCGACGGCACGGACACCCCGTCGCGGATCAGGCCGAGCACGCGGCCGTCCGTGACGAGCTCCTGGTAGCCGAGGAACGCCGTCTCGCCCTTCGCGCGGAACTCGGTGTACACGGACAGGTCGGCGAGCGCGGTCCTGCGCTGCCTCGCATCCGCCTTCGCCCGCGACCGCTGCTCGGCCATGAGGGTGTCGAACGCGCCGCGGTCGACCGTGAGGCCGGCCTCCTCCGCGACCTCGAGCGTGAGGTCGATCGGGAAGCCGTAGGTGTCGTGGAGCAGGAACGCGGTGTCGCCCGCGACCTGCGTGCCACCCGTCTCGCGGGTGCGCGCGATCGCGGTGTCGAGGATCGTCGTGCCGCCGGCGAGGGTGCGCAGGAAGGCCTCCTCCTCGGCCGACGCGAGGCGCTGGATCCGCCCGAACTCGGGGACCAGCTCGGGGTAGGCGGCCGCCATCGCATCTCGCGACGCCGGGAACAGCTCCCCGAACGTGGCCTCCTCGACGCCGAGCAGCCGCATCGCGCGGACGGTTCGGCGCAGCAGCCGGCGCAGCACATAGCCGCGGCCCTCGTTCGACGGCGTGACGCCGTCGACCATCAGCATCATCGCGGAGCGCACGTGATCGGAGACGATGCGCATCCGCACGTCGTCCTCGTGGTCGGCGCCGTACCGCCGGCCGGAGAGCCCGGCCGCCTTGTCGAGCACCGGCCGCACCTGGTCGATCTCGTACATGTTGTCGACGCCCTGCTTGATGAACGCGACGCGCTCGAGCCCCATGCCGGTGTCGATGTTCTTGCGCGGCAGCTCGGCGACGATGTCGAAGTCGAGCTTCGACCGCACGTTCTCGATCGCGTACTGCATGAACACGAGGTTCCAGATCTCGACGTACCGGTCGTCGTCCGTCGCCGGACCGCCGTCGATCCCGTACGCGGGACCGCGGTCGAAGAAGATCTCCGAGCACGGGCCCGCCGGTCCAGGCTGGCCCGTCGACCAGTAGTTGGAGTCCCTGCCGAGCCGCTGGATCCGCTCGTCGGGCAGACCCGCGATGCGCTTCCAGAGATCCCAGGCCTCGTCGTCGTCCTCGTAGACCGTCACCCAGAGGTCGGCGGGATCGAAGCCGAGGCCGCCGTCCGCCTCCGCGGAGGTCAGCAGATCCCACGCGTAGGTGATCGCGCCGTCCTTGAAGTAGTCGCCGAACGACCAGTTGCCGAGCATCTGGAAGAAGGTGCCGTGCCGCGGCGTGCGGCCGACCTCCTCGATGTCGAGCGTGCGGATGCACTTCTGCGAGTCGACGGCGCGCGGGTAGGGCGGCGGGACCGTGCCGTTCAGGTACGGGATGAACGGCACCATGCCGGCGACGGTGAACAGCAGCGACGGGTCGGGCGACACGAGGGACGCACTCGGCACGACGGTGTGGCCGCGGTCGCCGAAGTACTCGAGATAGCGCCTGCGGATCTCAGCGGTCTGCACGGGTCAGCCGTTGCCCGTCTCGGCGAGGCGCGCGCGGTAGCTGTCGGCGAAGGTCTGCACGAACTCCCCTGCGGTGCCGTTCACGGCGGTCAGCACCCGCCGTCCGTTCGGCGTCCGCGAGAGCTGCTGCGTCAGCACGATGCCCGCGAGCACCCCGGCAAGCAGCCAGATCACCTTGCCCATCGCCCCTCCTTGCGTCGACCGACAACCCTACCGACGCGTGGCCCCGGTCTCGCCCGCGCCGGCGGAGGTCGTCCGTTCAGCAGAAAGGCACGCATCGGCGAGTGCTGAACGCGCGTTCCTGCTGAACGGACCGCGGCCGGAGGGTTCGAGCGGGTTCACAGCGCAGAAAGGCGCGTTCCGGATGGACCGGAACGCGCCTTTCTGCTGACTGAAACGCCGAGCGCTCAGCGCGCGGCACTGAGCAGACGCACGCCGCTCAGCGCGCGGCACTGAGCACACGCACGCCGCTCAGCGCGCGGCGTAGTACTCCACGACCAGCTGGACGTCGGCCTGCACCGGCACCTCGGCGCGCTTCGGGCGACGCGTGAGGCGCGCGTGCAGGCGGTCGAGCTCGACCTCGAGGTAGCCCGGAACCTTCGGGAGCACGTCGGCGTGACCGCCGGCGGCCGCGACCTGGAACGGCTCGAGCTGCTCGCTCTTCTCCTTGACGTGGATGAGCTGGCCCGGCTTCACGCGGAAGCTCGGCCGGTCGACGATCTTTCCGTCGACGAGGATGTGGCGGTGCACGACGAGCTGGCGCGCCTGCGCGGTCGTCCGGGCGAAGCCGGCACGGAGCACGAGGGCGTCGAGGCGCTGCTCGAGCAGCTCGACGAGGTTCTCACCGGTCAGGCCGGCAGCTCGACGGGCCTCGTTGAAGACGATGCGGAGCTGCTTCTCGCGCAGGCCGTACTGGGCGCGCAGACGCTGCTTCTCGCGAAGGCGGACGGCGTAGTCGCTGTCGGCCTTTCGCTTGCTGCGGCCGTGCTCACCCGGCGCGTAGGGACGCTTCTCCAGGTAACGGGCGGCCTTCGGGGTCAGCGCGATGCCGAGGGCACGTGACAGCTTGACCTTGCCGCGGGTGCGGGCTTTGGTGGACATGCGGTTCCTTCAGAGTTCGAGATCGGGCCCGTCGCGCGCAGGCGACGACGGAAGACTTCGAGGGATTCGACGTACGGGGACCGGCCGGCTACAGGCGCAGGTCCTCTCGCGGATCCGGTGTCGCAGCCGCGCAACGTCCGGGCCCGCTCCAGGCCGCGGACAAGGATAGCAGGACCGGGAGCGCTCGGGCAGCCGTCAGCAGCCGCGTGGCCCGGACGTCCCGGTCGGCAGGAGCACCCGATCGCCCGCACCGTCGACCGGCTCGCTCAGGACTCCTCCGCCGTGCCCCGCGTGCGCCTGCGGAGGCGCTCCACGCGGGCGGAGGTCTCCCGCTCGAACCCGTTGCCCGTCGGCAGGTAGTAGTCGCGGCCCACCAGCTCGTCGGGCGGGTACTGCTGCTCGACGACGCCGTGCTCGCCGTCGTGCGCGTACCGGTACCCCGTGCCGTGGCCGAGGCGCTTCGCCCCCGGGTAGTGCGCATCGCGGAGGTGAACCGGCACCCGGCCGATCCGCCCCGCGCGGACATCGGCGAGCGCCGCGTCGATCGCCAGGTACGAGGCGTTCGACTTCGGCGCGAGCGCGAGGTAGACGACCGCCTCCGCCAGCGGGATCCGCCCCTCCGGCATCCCGATGAACTGCACCGCGTCCGCCGCGGCGATCGCGAGCACCAGCGCCTGCGGATCCGCCATGCCGATGTCCTCGGCCGCGAGCACGATGATCCGCCTCGCGATGAACCGCGGATCCTCCCCCGCCTCGATCATCCGCGCCAGGTAGTGCACGGCCGCGTCGACGTCGCTGCCTCGCACGGACTTGATGAACGCGCTGATGACGTCGTAGTGCTCGTCCCCGTCGCGGTCGTACCGGAGGAGGGCGCGGTCGACCGCGGTCGCGACGAGCTCCTCGGTGACCAGTGGTGCCTCCTCCCCCGGTCCGTCGTCCTCCGCGAGCGTCGCGGACGCCTCGAGCGCCGTCAGCGCCCGACGGGCGTCGCCGGAGGCGAGCC
>NZ_JAODBE010000077.1 GCF_025463795.1 Amnibacterium sp. | reverse complement strand
GGCGGCGGCCCGGCGGCTCGCCGACGGCGAGCGCGGCGTCGCGGTCCCCACGGCCTCCCCGGCCGAGGTCGCCGACGTCGCCGACGCGCTGCGCGCCCTGGACACCGCCCTCTCGACGAGCGAGGGCCGGCAGCGCGAGTTCCTGCTCTCGATCTCCCACGAGCTCCGGACACCCCTGACCGCGATCCGGGGGTACGGCGAGGCGCTGTCCGACGGGCTCGTGCCGCCCGAGCGGGCCGCGGAGGTGGGCGGGATCCTCGTCGCAGAGACCACTCGCCTCGAGCGGTTCACCGCCGACCTGCTCGAGCTCGCGCGGCTCGAGGCGGATGACTTCTCGCTGCAGCCCGGCCCGATCGACCTCGCGCGGCTCGCGTCGAGCACGGTCGAGGCGTGGACCGCCCGCGCGGACGCCCTCGGCGTGCGTCTCGAGGTCCACGCGGCCCCGGGACCGCTCCCGGCTCTGGGCGACCCGCGCCGGGTGCGGCAGGTGCTCGACGGCCTCGTCGAGAACGCGCTCCGCGCCACCCCCGCCGGTGGCCGCGTGGTCCTCACCGGCGACCGCGCGGACGGCACCGCGTGGGTCGCCGTCGAGGACAGCGGCCCCGGCCTGTCGGACGACGACCTCGACGACGCCTTCACCCGCGGGCTGCTCCGTGAGCGGTACCGGGAGACCCGCGAGGTCGGCACGGGGCTCGGGCTCTCGATCGCGACGCGCCTCGCCGGGCGCATGGGGGGCCGGATCGTCGCGGGCCACGCGACCACGCCGCCGGGAGCCCGCTTCACGGTGGAGCTGCCGTCGGCGTGACCGGCCCGGATCGTGAGCCATTTCCCCAGGTGGCGGGGGCCTTCGCGTGGAAGGCTTGCGACGTGGACGACGAGCGGAACCGCTGACATGGCCGGCACGCGCATCCGCGGGGCCTCGGGCCGCATGATGGGCCTCTCCACCGGCGGCGACCCGATCGCCGACCGGCTCGTCATCCTCTGCCATCCGACACCGGGGTGCGCCGCGTTCGACCCGGATCCGATCGTCACCGGGCGCTGGGGCCTGCACCTCGTGGGGCTCGACCGCCCCGGCTACGGCGCCTCGGATCCGCTCGACGACCCGACCCAGGCCTCGATGACGGAGCTCGTCGACGACATGGCCGCGTTCATCACCGACACGATGCGGACCGCCGACCGGATCTCGAAGGCGGACTACACGCAGGTCGGCCTGATCGGCTGGGGCACGGGCGCGGCCGTCGCCGCGGCGCTCGCGGAACGGCACCCCGAGCGCATCGACCGGCTCGCGATCGTCTCCGCGCCGGGTGAGCGCGACGTGCGGAAGGCGGCCCGACGCGCACTCATCGCCCCGCAGTCCCTCGAGGCGCTCCACATCGACCCGGCGGATCCGGCGCTCGGCTCCCGACTCGGCCTGCGCAACCGGCTCGAGCGGATGATCGGCGAGGCCTACCGCAGCGGCAAGGCCGGCATCGAGGCCGACCGCTACCTCATGGCCGACGCCTCGTGGAGCCGCGACCTCGGCGCGATCCGCGCCGACACCGCCCTCTTCTACGGCGCCCGCGACGGGTTCGCCGACGAGGACGACGCGGCCTGGTGGCAGGAGCACGTACCGACCGCGAAGCTCCACCTCGCCCCCCGGTCCGGCCCCCTCGTGCTGGCGACGGAGTGGGAGGCGATCCTCGCGCACGTCGCTCCCGACCACGGCAACATCGCCGAGGAGAACCGTGACCACGGGGAGCCGCGACTCCCCCGGCTCTAGCGGGCACGGCCGAGCGGGTCAGGCGTTCCGGTCGGCCCCGCGGCCGAGGTGGAGCGCGCCCTTCACGCGGGCGAGGCCCTCGTGGGCCAGCGCCTCCGCGGAATCGACCAGCGCGGGGACCTCGAGCGGGTCGCCCTTGAGCATCGCCTTGATCATGTTGTTGCGGTACTCCGGGGTGATCTTCGGCGGAAGCGGCGGCGCGTTGCGCGTCACGTAGTCGTCGATGACCGTGACGCCGCGATGCGCGAGCGCCTCCTCGACCGCGGCGGCGGCGAAGTCGTCGTCCTTCAGCCGGATCCCCTTGAACCCGAGCAGCTCCGCCCAGCCCGCGTAGTCGACGCTCTCGACGTCCTGCGAGCCGCGCCACACCGGGTTGCCGTCCTCGGTGCGCATCTCCCAGGACACCTGCGCGAGGTCGTCGTTGTGCATCACGATCACGATGAACTGCGGGTTCGTCCACTGCTTCATGTACTTCTTCACCGTGATCAGCTCGTTCATCCCGAGCATCTGGAAGGCGCCGTCGCCGATGGTGCAGATGACGGTGCGCTCCGAGAAGGCGAACTTCGCGGCGGTGGCGTAGGGCATCGCCGCGAGCATCGTGGCCAGGCGGCCGGAGAGGTCGCCCTTCATGCCGCGCCGCAGGCGGATGTGGTGCCCGTACCAGTCGGCGGTCGTGCCGGCGTCGCAGGTGATGATCGCGTTCTCGGGCAGGCGCGCGTTGAGCTCGTGGAAGATCCGGCGCGGGTTGCCGCCGTCCGGGAACGACTGCAGCGCCTGGTCCTTCATCTCGCGCTCCCAGCCGCGCCACTCCTCCTCGATCCGCTCCTGCCACACGCGGTCGGCCTTCGCCTCGAGCATCGGGATCAGCGCCGCGAGCGTCGCCTTCACGTCGCCCCAGAGGTTCACCTCGGTCGGGTAGCGCACCCCGAGCTGCTCGGGCCGGATGTCGACCTGGACCGCCCGGGCCTGGCCCGTCTTCGGGAGGAACTCGCCGTAGGGGTAGTTGGTGCCGAGCATCACGAGGGTGTCGCAGTCGTTCATCTGGTGCAGGCTCGGCAGGGATCCGAGCAGGCCGACCTGCTGCGTGTGGAACGGCACGTCGGCGGGCACGACGTCCTTGCCGCGGAGCGCCGTGATGATGCCTGCCCCGGCGATCGTCGCGGCCTCGATCACCTCGTCGGTCGCGCCGCGGGCGCCGGCACCGACGAGGAACGTGACCTTCGACCCGGCGTTGATGATCTCGGCGGCGCGGCGCACCTCGCTCTCCGGCGGGGTGATGCCGATCTCGGCCGGAGCGTCGCTCGATCTCGACATCCAGTGCGAGGCCGTCGGCTCGGTGGCCTTCATCGCCTGCACGTCGTGCGGGAGCACGATCACGCAGGGCTGGCGCCGTGCGATCGCCGTGCGGAAGGCGGTGTCGATGACCGCCTGCGCCTGGGCGGGCGACACGATCGTCTGCACGTAGGCGGCGACGTCCGCGAAGGTGCGCTCGAGGTTGCTCTCCTGCTGGGTGGACGTGCCGAGGGCGTCGAGGCCCTGCTGGCCCACGATCGCGACGACGGGCTGGTTGTCCATCTTCGCGTCGTAGAGGCCGTTGATCAGGTGGAACCCGCCGGGGCTCGAGGTCGCCATGCAGACGCCGACCTCACCCGTGAACTTGGCGTGGGCCACGGCCATCAGGGCGCAGATCTCCTCGTGCGTGGGGCGGATGTACTCGAGGCCCTCGCCCTTGCGGTCGGCCTTGCCGAGCGCGCCGTCGAGCTCGCCGATGCCGTCGCCCGGGAACGCGAACACCCGGGACACACCCCAGTCCTTGATCCGCTGGATCAGGAAATCGCTGACCGTCGTCGCCATGCTGGTCCTCCCGGCGCTGTGTGCCTCGCCGGCCGCAGGGAGTCGCCCCGCACGACCGGTCCGTTCCGATCGGGACGCTAGATCCGCCCCCTGCGAGCATCACCCGGCTCGGCTGAACGCCCGTTGTGCGAGTGCAAGCATCTCGGAGGTCAGGCCGCGGGCGCTCCCCTGCCGGCACGAGCACGGGGCGGGCGCTGGCACGTCGGGCAGCGGTGGCTCGACCGGTTCATGAACGGCTCGCGCACGATGGGCGTGCCGCAGCGCGTGCACGGCCTGCCCGCCCTGCCGTAGACGTGCAGCCGCTGGGAGAAGTAGCCGGAGGCGCCGTTGACATTCACGTACTGCGCGTCGAAGCTCGTGCCACCGTCGGCGAGCGCCCGCTCGAGCACGAGCCGCAGCTCCGCGAGCAGCGTGAGCGCCGCTCTGCTCGACAGGCGCGCCGTCGGGGCGTCGTAGTGCAGGCGCGCCGCCCACAGCGCCTCGTCGGCGTAGATGTTCCCGATGCCCGACACGAGGGTCTGGTCGAGCAGCGCGCGCTTGACACCCGTGCGCCTGGCCCGCAGGCGGCGCACGAAGTCGAGGTCGTCGAACACGGGGTCGAGGGGGTCGCGGGCGATGTGGGCGACCTGCGCCGGCACGAGAGCCGCCGGATCCCCGAATCCGCCCGGCGCTCCGTCCGCGGTGGGCACGAGCGGATCGATCGCGAGCGACCCGAAGATCCGCTGGTCGACGAACGCGACGGTGATCGGCCCGAAGGCGGGGCTCTCGAGCACGAGCCGCACGCGGAGCTGCCGGTCCGTCCCGGCGTCCTCGGTGCGCAGGAGCAGCTGCCCGCTCATCCCGAGGTGGGCCAGCACCGCTTCGCGGGGCCCGTCGTCGAGCGGGAGCCAGAGGAACTTCCCGCGACGCACCGCTGCCCGGATGCGGCGCCCTGTCAGGCGCTCCTCGAAGTCGGCGACGCCCTGGGGATGGCGCTTCAACGATCGCGGCTCGACCACCTCGACGCCCGCGATGCGGGCGCCGGCGACGACGGGCTCGAGGCCGGCGCGGACGACCTCGACCTCGGGCAGCTCAGGCACGGGCCGCGTCCGAGCCCTTCACGAGCAGCTGGTAGGCGGCCCAGGCCGCGGCGGTCTCCGCCTGCTTCTTGCTCGTGCCCTCGCCGGAGGCGGCAGCGAGGTCGCCGACCGCGACCGTCGCCGTGAAGACGCGGGCGTGCTCGGGCCCGGTGCCCGCGACCGTGTAGACCGGCACGCCGGCGCCACGGCGCGCGGCGACCTCCTGCAGGGCCGTCTTCGGGTCCGTGCCGGCGCCCGCGCGGTCGGGGTCGTCGAGCAGCGGCGCGACGAGCCGGAGCACGAACGCCTCGGCCGCCTCGCTGCCGACCGACAGGAACGCCGCGCCGATCAGGGCCTCGACGGTGTCGGCGAGGATCGACGCCTTCGCCTCGCCACCGGTGCGGACCTCGCCGCGACCGAGCCGGATGTGCGGGCCGAGGCCGATCGCGCGGGCGATGCGTGCGAGCGCGACGGTCGACACGACGCCGGACCGGCGCTTCGCGAGCGCGCCCTCGGGCTCGTCGGGGTAGCGCTCGTACAGGAGCACCGTGACGGCGCGGCCGAGCACGCTGTCACCGAGGAACTCGAGACGCTCGTTGTCCTTCACACCGTGCTCGTACGCGTACGACCGGTGGGTGAGCGCCAACTCGAGCAGTTCGGGATCGATGTCGACCCCGAGCACGTCGAGCAAGGGTGGTGCGGGCGCGTCCGCGCCCGGCACGTCAGGCGTCGGCGACGCGACGGCCCTTGTACTCGAGGTACAGCGGCACACCGTCCGATCCCTCGACCACGCGGGCGCGGTGGGGCAGGGAGTACACGACCTTGCCGTTCTCGATCGTCTTGACGAGCGTGGGCGCGTCGGCCTTCCACTGCGAGCGGCGCGCGTGGGTGTTCGCACGGGACTTGCGGCGCTTCGGAACCGCCATGGCTATCTCTCTTCTCTGTCGCTTGCCGCGGCCGGGAAGTCCTTCAGGGCCGCCCAGCGGGCGTCCACAGGCTTCGGTGCATCCACCGTGATCAGGTTGATGCCGGGGCCGAGGTCGAGGTCCTCGCAACCGTCGACGCATTCGGGCTGGAAGGGCAGTGCCAGCACCACCGCGTCCCGCACCACCGGCTCGAGGTCGAGCGTGTCGCCCTGGAGCGAGTGGTCGAACGGTTCCTCGGAAGGATACGCGAAAAGCTCGGCGAACTCGACTTCCACCGGCAGCGACACCGGCGCGAGGCATCGCGCGCATTCGCCGTCGGCCCGTGTGCGCACCGTTCCGGAGGCCAGGACGCCCTCGTGGAGGGACTCGAGCTTCACGTCGATGCCCATCGGCGTGCCTCCGGCGACCGCGACGAGTCCCTCGCCGAGATGCTCGGGAGCGGGGAAGTCGAGGTGCCGTTCGCGCATCTCGCCCGGGTTGCGGACGAGATCGCGCACGTTCTGCACGTAGGGGTTGCGGGCGATCACGGCCCGAAATCCTACCCGCGATCCGGCCACCCTCCTGCGCATCCCCTCCACGCGGCCTCCGCATCGCGCGGATCCGGAGTTCTCGCGCGACATGCCGGTTGCGGGCTCGAAACGACGGCGTGGCGAGCGGATTCTCCGGAACGGCGCGACGCCGAGCGGCCGCCTCCGCGCTAGGGCAGGACGGCGTCGAGGATCGCGACGCCGCGCCGCACCTCGGCCTCGGTGACGATGCAGGGCGGCACCACATGGATGCGGTTGTCCTGCACGAACGGCAGCAGGCCGGCGGCCAGCAGGCCCTTCTTGATCGCGGCCATGTCGGCGGCCGGCAGCGGCTCGCGCGTGGCGGGGTCCGCGACGAGCTCGAGCGCCCAGAAGACGCCGAGCCCGCGCACCTCCCCGATGACCTCGTGCCGGGTCGCGAGGTCGCGGAGCGCCGGTCCGATCGCGTCCGCGCCGATGTGCGCGGCGTGCTCGACGATGCCCTCGTCGCGCATCGCGTCGATCGAGGCGACGATCGACGCCATGGCGAGCGGGTGCCCGCTGTAGGTGAGCCCGCCGGGGAAGACGCGCGTGTCGAACTCGGCGGCGATCGCCGGCGGGATGATCACGCCGCCCGCCGGCACGTAGCCCGAGTTCACCCCCTTCGCGAATGTGATGAGGTCGGGCACGATCCCGCCCGGGTTCAGTTCGGGGTTCTGGAAGGCGAACCAGTCGCCCGTGCGGCCGAAACCCGCCATCACCTCGTCGAAGATCAGGACGATCCCGTACCGGTCCGCGAGCGCGCGCAGCCCGGCGAGCCAGCCGGGCGGCGGCAGCAGCACCCCGGCCGTGCCCGGCACCGTCTCGACGAGGATCGCCGCGATCGTCGCGGAGCCCTCGGCCTGGACGATCCGCTCGAGGGCGCGCAGGGCGCGCTCGGTCTCCTGCTCGGGCGAGGTGGACCAGTACTCGCTGCGGTACGGGTAGGGGCCGAAGAAGTGCACGTGCCCGCGCGCGTACTCGTTCGGCACGCGTCGCCAGTCGCCGGTCGCGGCGATGGCCGCGCCGGTGTTGCCGTGGTAGGAGCGGTACGCCGAGAGCACCTTGTCGCGGCCCGTCGTGAGCCGGGCGAGCCGGATCGCGTTCTCGTTCGCGTCGGCGCCGCCGTTCGTGAAGAACACCGCGGAGAAGGGCTCCCCCGCGACCTCGAGGATCCGCCCGGCGGCGAGGCCACGGATGCGGTTGGCGTGCGCCGGCGCGACCGTGGGCAGCAGCGCAGCCTGCTCCTGGATCGCGGCGACGACCTTCGGGTGCGTGTGGCCGATGTTCGTGTTGACGAGCTGGCTCGAGAAGTCGAGGTAGCGCCGGCCCTCCTCGTCCTCGACCTCGCAGCCGTGCGCAGCAGCGATCACGAACGGGGCGAGTCCGCCCTGGGCGCTCCAGGAGTGGAAGACGTGCTTGTCGAGCTCGAGGGTGGTCGCGGATCCGGCATCGGACTCGAGCAGCGTCATGATTCCTCCAGGTCTCGGCCGTCTCAGTGTGGCCGATCGGCGTCGCGGGCGGGTTCCCTGCGGTCAGGAGGTGGCGAGGAGCGGAACGGCCAGCGCCGGGATGACCGTCTCGCCGTAGCGGCGGAGGGTCTCCTCCTTGTCGTCGTGCTGCAGGTAGAGGGCGAACTGGTCCACACCGAGGGCCTTCAGCCGCTGCAGCTTCGCGATGTGCTCGCCGGCCGTGCCGAGCACGCAGAAGCGGTCGACGATGTCGTCCGGCACGAACGCGGTGTGCGTGTTCCCGGCACGGCCGTGCTCGTTGTAGTCGTACGACTCGCGGGCGGAGATGTAGTCGGTGAGCGCCTTCGGCACCACCGAGTCCGTGCCGTACTTGGCCACGATGTCGGCGACGTGGTTGCCCACCATGCCGCCGAACCACCTGGTCTGCTCGCGGGCGTGCGCGAGGGCGACGTCGCTGCCGTCCGTGACGTACGCGGGAGCGGCGACGCAGACCGTGATGTCGCCGGGGTCCCTGCCCGCGGCGGCAGCAGCGGCCCGCACCGTCGCGATCATCCACTCGGCGACGTCGACGTCGGCGAGCTGCAGGATGACGCCGTCGGCGACCTCGCCGGCGAGCTTCAGGGCGAGCGGACCGTACGCAGCGACCCAGATCTCGAGCTCGGAGCCGACGCTCCAGGGGAAGCGGAGCGTCGCGCCCCGGTACTCGACCGAGCGGGAGTTGCCGAGCTCACGGATGACGTGGATGGCCTCGCGCAGCGTGCGCAGGCTCGCCGGCGCGCCGTTCGTCACCCGGACCGCGGAGTCGCCGCGGCCGATCCCGCACACGGTCCGGTTGCCGTACATCTCGTTCAGTGTCGCGAACACGCTCGCCGTGACGGTCCAGTCCCTGGTGCTCGGGTTCGTCACGAACGGGCCGACCTTCACCCGCTTCGTCTCGTTGAGGATCGCCGAGTGGATCACGTACGGCTCCTGCCAGAGCAGGTGCGAATCGAAGGTCCACACATGGCTGAAGCCGTACTGCTCCGCCAGCCGGGCCAGGTGCACGGTCCGTGAGGCGGGCGGGTTCGCCTGCAGGACGACGCCGAAGTCCATCGCGGTCAGACCAGGTACTGAGTCAGGCCGCGCGGGACGTATTCCCCGTCGCCCTTCGTCCCGAGGTACCGGCCGCGGTCGACGATCACCTTCCCGCGGGAGACCACCGTGTCCACGTGGCCGTCGATCTCCCGCCCCTCCCACGCGGAGTAGTCCATGTTCATGTGGTGGGTCTTCCCGATCCCGATGCTCGTGCGGCCCTTCGGGTCGTAGACGACGACGTCGCCGTCCGCGCCCGGCTGCAGCACGCCCTTCCGCCCGTACATCCCGAACATCCGGGCCGGAGTCGTGGACGTCACCTCGACCCAGCGCTCGAGGGAGATCCGCTTCTCGACGACACCCTGGTACAGAAGGTCCATCCTGTGCTCGACCGATCCGATCCCGTTCGGGATCTTCGAGAAGTCGCCCACGCCGAGGTCCTTCTGGCCCTTCATGCAGAACGGGCAGTGGTCCGTCGACACCATCTGCAGGTCGTTGGTGCGCAAGGCCCGCCACATCGCGTCCTGGTGGCCCTCCTCGCGGCTCCTGAGGGGTGTGGAGCACACCCATTTCGCCCCCTCGAACCCGGGTGCGCCGAGCTGCTCCTCGAGGGACAGGTAGAGGTACTGCGGGCAGGTCTCCCCGAACACGTTGCTGCCGCGGTCGCGCGCCGCGGCGATCTGCTCGACGGCCTGCTTCGCCGAGACGTGCACGACGTAGAGGGGGGCGCCCGTGAGGTCGGCGATCATGATCGCCCGGTGCGTCGCCTCCTCCTCGGTCTGCCACGGGCGGGTGAGCCCGTGGTACAGCGGCGCGGTGTCGCCGGCTGCCACGGCCTGCTCGACGAGGACGTCGATGACGCTGCCGTTCTCCGCGTGCATCATCATCAGCGCGCCGTTGCTCGCGCCCTTCTGGAAGGCGCGGAGGATCTGCCCGTCGTCCGACAGGAAGACGCCCTTGTAGGCCATGAAGAGCTTGAAGCTCGTGACCCCCTCCCGGATCAGCTCGTCCATCGCCGTGAGGGAGGCCGGCTGGATGTCGGACAGGATCTGGTGGAAGCCGTAGTCGATCGCGCAGTTGCCCGCTGCCTTCTCGTGCCACGCGGCGTACTGGTCGAGGACGTGCTGATGCGGGTACTGCACGACGAAGTCCACGATGGTCGTCGTGCCGCCCCATGCCGCGGCGCGGGTGCCGGTCTCGAACGTGTCCGAGGCGGACGTGCCGCCGAAGGGCATCTCCATGTGGGTGTGGGCGTCCACGCCACCCGGGATCACGTACTTGCCTGCCGCATCGATCACGGTGTCGACGTTCGCCGCCACGTCGAAGCCGAGCACCGTGGAACCCGGTGCCAGCACGGCGGCGATCGTCCCACCGTCGATCAGCACATCCGCCGGGGAGGACCCGGTCGCGTTCACGACCGTGCCGTTCTTGATCAGGGTCCTGGTCATCGATCCTCCGGTCGGCGTTCCGGTCAGGGAGCGGGGATCGCCGTATACGTGTCGGGGCGGCGGTCGCGGAAGAACTGCCACGAGTTGCGCACCTCGCGGATCAGCTCGAGGTCGAGGTCACGGATCACCACGTCCTCCCGCTCGGTGCTGCCCCGCTCCCCCACGAACTCCCCCCGCGGATCGACGAACTGGCTGGTGCCGTAGAAGGTGACGGCCTTGTCGCCGAACTCGTCGTCCTCACGGCCCACCCGGTTCGGCGCGGCGACGAAGTAGCCGTTCGCCGCGGCGGCGGCCGCCTGCTCGAGGTCCCAGAGCCGGTTGGAGAGCCCGGGCTTCGTGGCGTTCGGGTTGAACACGATCTGGGCGCCGTTCAGCGCCAGCTCGCGCCAGCCCTCCGGGAAGTGCCGGTCGTAGCAGATGTAGACACCGATGGTGCCGACGGCGGTGGAGAACACCGGATAGCCGAGGTTGCCGGGGCGGAAGTAGAACTTCTCCCAGAAGCTGTCGAGGTTGGGGATGTGGTTCTTGCGGTAGGTGCCGAGCACCGATCCGTCCGCGTCGACCACGACCGCCGTGTTGTAGTAGACGCCGGTCTGCGCCTCCTCGTAGATGGGAAGGATCAGCACGAGGCCCAGCTCCTTCGCGAGCGCCGCGAAGCGGGTGACGACAGGACCGTCGGCGGGTTCCGCGTAGTCGTAGTACTTCGCGTCCTCGGTGATGCCGAAGTAGGGCCCGTAGAAGAGCTCCTGGAAGCAGACGACCTGCACACCCTCCGCGGCCGCTGCCCGAGCGAACCCCTCGTGCTTGTCGAGCATCGAGGCCTTGTCCCCGGTCCACGTCGTCTGGGTGATGGCGGCTCTGATCGTGCTCACAGCAGCGAGCCTGCCGCTTGGCTCTCTTTTTTGCCACGGTTTCCGGTCGGTTTCCTCTGGAAGGCCGGCCCGGCGGACCGGTTGGAGCCGCAGCCCCGCGGCGCGCCTCGGACGCGCGGCTCAATAGGGTTGGCGTGTGGACCCCGACCGCATCGTCGTCCTGGCGGGAGGCGTGGGCGGAGCGAAGTTCGTCCGCGGCCTGCGCGCCCTCGGCCGACGCGACCCTGCCGGCTCCCCCGCGATCACCGTCGTCGTGAACACCGGTGACGACCTGTGGCTCGCCGGGCTGCGGGTGACCCCGGACCTCGACTCCCTGATGTACGCGCTCGCCGGCGTGAACGACGACGAGCGCGGGTGGGGCCGAGCCGGGGAGTCCGAGCGGGTCAGCGCCGAGCTCACCGCCTACGGCGTCGGCTGGCCGTGGTTCACCCTCGGCGACCTCGACCTCGGCACGCACATCGCCCGCTCGGCACTGCTGCGGGAAGGACTGCCCCTCTCCGCCGCCGTTGATCGGTTGACCGCGCGGTGGCCGCTCGACGTGCGCCTGCTGCCCGCGACGGACGACGAGGTGGAGACGTACGTCGTGACGGCCGAGGGCGAGCTGCACTTCGAGGAGTGGTGGGTCCGCACCCGGGCCGCGCTGCCCGCGCTCGCATTCCGCCAGCACGGCGTCGAGACCGCGACAGCGGCGCCGGGGGTACGGGAGGCGATCCTTGCGGCGGACGCCGTGCTGCTCGCTCCCTCGAACCCGGTGGTCTCCATCGGCACGATCCTCGGCATCCCCGGGATCCGGGAGGCGCTGCGCGACACCGGCGCCCCGGTCGTCGGGCTCTCCCCGGTGATCGGCGGCGCCGTCGTGCGCGGCATGGCCGACGCATGCCTGACTGCGATCGGCGTGGCGACGGACGCCGCCGCCGTCGCCCGGCACTACGGCGCCCGCACGGAGGGCGGTCTGCTCGACGGCTGGCTCGTCGACGAGGCCGACGCCGCCGCGGTCGACGGACTCGCGGCGACGGGCATCCCGGCGCGGGCTGTGCCGCTGTGGATGACGGACGACGACGCGACCGCCGAGATGGCGGCCGCCGCGCTCCGGCTCGCCGGACGGTGACGGCCGGGCGCCGCGCCTCGACCCTGCAGCCGCTGCTGGCCGGGGTGGTCGGCACCGTCACCGGGTTCTTCGGCTCCGTCGCCGTGCTGCTCGCGGGGCTCACCGCCGCAGGGGCGACGGCCGAGCAGGCCGCATCCGGACTGGTCGCCCTCTGCGTGGCGCAGGGCGTGCTCTCGATCGTGCTGTCATGGCGGCTGCGGATCCCCGTGTGCTTCGCGTGGTCGACCCCCGGGGCGGCACTGCTCGTCGCCGCCCACCGGGAGGGCGGCTCCTTCGGCACCGCGGTCGGCGCATTCCTGCTCGCCGGCGTCCTGACCGCCGGCACCGGCGCCGTTCCCGCGCTGGCGCGGTTCGTCGACCGCATCCCGCCGGCGCTGACCGGGGCGCTGCTGGCCGGGGTGCTGCTGCCCTTCTGCCTCGCGCCGGTGACGGAGGCGGTGCGGCTGCCCCTGCTGGTCCTTCCGCTGGTCGCGGGCTGGCTGCTGCTCTCGCGCTTCGCGCCGCGGGCGGCCGGCCCCGTCGTGATCGTCACCGCGCTCGTCGTCACCGTCCTGCAGGGCACGGCCGGGGCGGCCGTTCCTCCCCTCCCGATGCTCGCCCCGCCCGCGCTCGACCCGGTGGGCGTCGTGGCGCTGGGCGTGCCCCTGTACCTCGTGACGATGGCGGGTCAGCACCTGCCGGGCTTCGCCGTGCTCCGGGCGAACGGCTACGTGCCGCCGACCCGCCCCGCCCTGGTCGTCTCTGGGCTCGCCAGCGCCGTCGTCGCCCCCTTCGGCGGGGTCGGCGTGAACCTCGCGGCCATCACGGGCGCGATCATGGTCGGGCACGACGCGGGCGAGGACCGCTCGCGCCGCTGGCTGTCGGGGGTCGCCTCGGGCTGTACCTACCTGCTGCTCGCCGGCACGGCCGGACTCGTCGCCGGCATCGTGGGTGAGGCGCCTCCTGCGCTGGTCGAGGCCGCCGCCGGGCTCGCGCTGCTCGGAGCGTTCGTCGGAGCGGTGTCGTCGGCCTTGGAGCGGCCGGACACCCGTGTGCCCGCAGCCGTCACCTTCCTGATCGTCGGCTCCGGGATCGCCGTCGCGGGTGTCGGCAGCGCCTTCTGGGGACTCCTGGTCGGCGGGATCGCCCTGGCCGTGCTCGCGCGGCGACCGCCCGCCGCCGGCGACGCGTCGCCGATGCCCTGAACGGCAGTGCGCTGGCAGCCGATCCTGCGAAGATGAGGGGGTGGAACACATTCTCGGCGCCGTACTCGGAATCGTCCTGCTGGTGGTCGGTATCGCCTGCTTCCCGATCGGGTTCTCCTTCGGGATCGACAACCGCCTGATGATCCCGTTCTTCATCGCCGGCGTGGTGCTGATCTCCGCGGCGCTGCCCGTCCCGATCTTCATCCTCGACCGGCTCGACGGGCGCGGCTGACCGCTTCGGCGATCGCCCACCGTCCTTCCGGCGAACGCTCCCCGGCCGCCCAGCGGCACCGCCTACGGTCGCGTCTCCGGATGAAGGAGGACTCGACCATGAGCACCGCACCCGATCGCGCCGCACTGCCCCTGCCCGACTACGACCACATCCCCCTCGGCACGCTGCCGTCCCGCATCTCCGCGCTCGACGCGGGAGAGGTGCAGCAGCTGCTGGCGTACGAGGAGGCGCACGGGTCGCGGCTCCCCGTCGTCGAGGTGCTGCGCCACCGCATCACCGCCCTGGAGCAGGGAGCGACGCCGAGCGGTGCCGTCCAGCAGGCCATGCCCGAGGTCACCAGCTCGCAGACGGGTTCCTCCGTCACCCCCGCCACCGCCGGCCCGACGATCAACCCTCCTTCGCACGGCGACCCGACCAACCCGGCGCAGCCCCGCTGAGCTGAGCACGTCGACCCGTCAGCCGAACTCGTGCAGGCGAGCCTCGCGCGCGGCCCGGAGGTGAACTGCGGCCCAGCTGCGGAACGGTCGCCACGCCTCCGACGCCGACTCCACCGTGGCACGGTCGCCGTACCGCGAGCGGACCTCGTCGTCAAGGCGGGCCTCGTGGTGGGGTACCGCGTCGGGAGCGTTGGCTCCGCGCACCACGACGAGCTCGGCCGCGAACGGGCCGAGGCCCTTCACCTGCTGCACGCGCGCGATCGCCTCCTCGGGCGGGACCGCGCGCAATGCGGCGCCGTCGAGCACCCCCTCCAGAGCCGCGTCAGCCACCGCCTGCAGGTACTCGCCCTTCCGGCCCGGCAGCTCGAGGTCGAGCGCCCGGAGCACCGCGGGTGGGGGCAGCGCCCCTCCCTCGCCGTGCCGGTCCGCCAGCTGCGCCCGCAGCCTGGCCGCCTGCGTCACGCGGATGCGCTGGGACAGCACGGACCAGACGGCGGCCTCGTACGGGGAGTGGAACCCGCACGGCCGCAGACCGGGCAGCGCCCGCTGCACCTCGGCGATCACCGGGTCGCGTCGGCCGACCTCCGGCCAGCCCGCGGCATCGACGTCGAGCGACAGGAATCGGGCGACCTGAGCCGCAGCCGCACGGAGGTCCCCGTCGCCGGAGACGGTGACCGACGCCACGCTGCCGTCCTGCCGCACCTCTCCGCCGGCTCGCGACCAGTCCTCCTCCACCAGGAAGACCGTCGACAGCGCATCGCCGTCTCCGGGCGGCAGCGCGGTCGGGGCGAAGCCTTCCCAGAACGCCCTGCTGGTGGCGAGCGACCAGGGCCCGCGTACCTCGATCTCCACAGTGAGCGTCGCCATGCGGTCAGCGTCCTCCGCAGCACCGACAGCAGCCACGGCACTTCGAGCCCCGCAGGCCGACGCGGACACGTCGCCCTGGCCACGTGACCTCGAAGCCGCGAACGGCGAAGACCGCCGGAGCGAATCCGCCCGTGAACGCTGGGTGGGAATGGGAAAGGCCCCCGGGAGTGGTGCTCCTGGGGGCCTTTCGATGGTGAAGTCCGGCGGTGTCCTACTCTCCCACGAGGTCTCCCTCGCAGTACCATCGGCGCTGAGAGTCTTAGCTTCCGGGTTCGGAATGTGACCGGGCGTTTCCCTCTCGCTATGGCCGCCGTAACACTG
>NZ_JAODBE010000126.1 GCF_025463795.1 Amnibacterium sp. | reverse complement strand
CGATCGGCGAACGAGGGTCGCGTCGACATCGCGGCACACGAAGGGTATGGACCCGTTCCCACCGAGGGTGACGACGACGTTTCCGTTGCCCCAGCAGCGAAGTCCGACCTCGATCCTGCCGCCCGAGGACAGCGCCCGGTAGCCAGCGGGCCAATAGAGGACCGCCTCGTCCCCCATCCCGGAAAGGGGCCGGTCGCTGTACGACGCAAGCACCGCGCCTGGCACCGCGGGCGGCGTGACCACCGAGGGCCGGCTGGGATGGACCTCCGCCCATGCCCAGGCAGCGAGAACAACGGCCACCGAGCTCACCGCGGCGCCGACAGCGATCCGAGACCGGGCACCGTAGTGGCGCGCCGGCCGAACCGGATCTGCGGCTACCCCCGCGGCTGCCGCCTCTGTCGCCGCTGCCACCTCTCTGCAGAAGCGGTCGTATGCGGCGGCGAGAGAAGAGAATCGACTGCGCACCTCCTCGGACGCCCCCCGCCGGTACATCGCTTCACGTGCTGCGGCCAGACCGGCGAAGGGCGACGGGTTGCCGGTCGGTCCGGGCTGTTCGGGGTCCCTTATCCAGGCCATGGCATCGGCGATGTCGCAGGTGTCCGAGTTCCACTTCGACACGGGCCGCATCACCCGTCGGCTGCGCGTCCACCGCGCCACCGCTCTCGATGTCCTCATGGTCAACTCACTGTATGCCGGGAAGTGAGGCTTCGTCTCTGGCCTCTCAGGCTCCCCGCTCTGGTCGGGAAGGAGCGCCGGCCGCGGCGGCAGCCGTGGGCATGAATTGGGCACATCTTCGTGCCCACGCCGTCACCAGCTCTTCTTCTGGTCACCCGAGATCCGCACGTTTCCGGGGTATTTTAGCCCCCGCGAAGCCCGAATCTGCGGAGGGCGTGGGATTCGAACCCACGGGACGTTTCCGCCCACCGGTTTTCAAGACCGGGTCCATCGGCCGCTCGGACAGCCCTCCAGGGCAGCGATGCTAGCCGAGCGAGGCGTCGCGGCTCGGGGGTGCGGGCTCCCGTATACGCCTCGGTTTGCGGAATTCCAAGACTGTTCTTAGGAACGGGACGGACCTACGGTGGCTCGGACGGCGCCGTCCGGGCCGTCGAGGGGGAACGGACAGGGGATCCGGATGCGAACGACTCGATTTCTCCGCACGACGGTGCTGGGGGTGACCGCGCTCGCGCTGGCGCTCACCACGGGGCCGATCGCCGCGCAGGCGGCGTCGCCGAGCGGCAAGTCGGCCCACGTGCGCGTCTGCGCCGCCCCGGCACGCGGCGCCGCAGCGTGCAACGCCATCCGCAACGACGCCGTGTCGAACGTCGTCGCCGCCGCGAAGGGCGTGAACCCGGCCGCGACCACCCCGAGCGGTTACGGTCCCGCCGACCTCCGCTCGGCCTACGACCTGACGTCGACCACCGCCGGCTCGGGCCAGACGGTCGCCATCGTCGACGCCTACGACGACCCGAACGCGGAGAAGGACCTCGCGACCTACCGCGCCCAGTACGGGATGCCGGCGTGCACCACGGCGAACGGCTGCTTCAAGAAGGTCAACCAGAGTGGCGGCACGAAGGCCCCGCGCGCGAACGGCGGCTGGGCCCAGGAGATCTCCCTCGACCTCGACATGGTCAGCGCGACCTGCCCGAGCTGCCACATCCTGCTCGTCGAGGCCACGAGCTCCTCGCTCAGCAACCTGGGGACCGCGGTGAACACGGCCGCGAAGCTCGGTGCCTCGGCGATCTCGAACAGCTACGGCGGCTCCGAGTCGTCGAGCGACACGAGCTACGACAGCGCGTACTACAACCACCCCGGCATCGCGATCACCGCGAGCTCGGGCGACAACGGCTACGGCGTCGAGTACCCCGCGGCCTCCCAGTACGTCACGGCGGTCGGCGGGACCAGCCTCACCAGGGCGTCGACCGCGCGCGGGTGGAGCGAGACGGCCTGGAACGGCGCCGGTTCCGGCTGCTCGTCCACCGACCCGCAGCCCTCGTGGCAGAAGACGGTGGCGAACATCACCGGCGCCTGCAGCAGGCGCGCGGTCGCCGACGTCTCCGCGGTCGCCGACCCCAACACCGGCGTCGCCGTCTACGACAGCTACACCTACCAGGGCGTCTCCGGCTGGCTCGTCTTCGGCGGCACCTCGGTCGCGTCGCCGGTCATCGCCTCCGTCTACGCGCTGGCGGGCAACGCGAAGTCGGTGACCTACGGCTCGTACCCGTACAGCCACACCGGCTCGCTGAACGACGTGGCGAGCGGATCGAACGGATCCTGCAACGGCTCGAGCCTCTGCACGGCGACGAGCGGCTGGGACGGCCCGACCGGCCTCGGCACGCCGAACGGCACCGCCGCGTTCTGACCTCAGGATGCGGGAGGGGTGGGTGGCTCGGGCCGCCCACCCCTTCCTGCATCCGTGGTCAGACGAGCGACTCCAGCACGTCGGCGAGGCCGTCGTCCGCGACGGATCCGGCGACCGAGCCCGCGGCCTCGCGCACGTCGGCGGGCGCCTGACCCATCGCGACACCCCAGCCGTGCTCCGCCGCCCACTCGAGCATCTCGATGTCGTTGCGGCCGTCGCCGACGGCGACCACGCGCTCCCGCGGCACGGCCAGCCGCTCGCGCACCCGCTCGAGGGCGGTGGCCTTGTTCACGCCGTCGGGCGCGATGTCGAGCCACGCCGTCCAGCCGACCGCGTAGCTGACCCGGTGAAGGCCCATCCGCTCGACGACCCCGAGGAACTCCTCGGTGCCGTGGTTCGGCGAGATGACGACGACGCGGGTCGCCTCGACGTGCAGCAGCTCCTCGAACGGCACCTGACGGCTGGCGAGGCCGACGGCGCCCTGCGGGAACGATTCCGTGTAGCGGAAGTAGCCGGTCTCGTCCTCGACGGCGTACCGGGCGTCGGAGAGCGCGTCGCTGATCGTGCTGAGCACCTCGGCGGGGTCGAACGTCTCCACGATCTCCCGCCGGTACCCGTAGGGGGCGGCCGGATCCTTCCGCAGGGTGATCGCGCCGTTCGAGCAGACCACGTACTCGGGAGCGATCCCGAGCAGCTCGAGGATCGGGAGCGTCGTCGCGACCGACCGGCCCGTCGCCAGCATCACCTCGTGCCCTGCCTCGGCGGCGGCCCGTACCGCACGCCGCACGCGCCGTGAGGCCCCCCCGTCCTCGTGCAGCACCGTGCCGTCGATGTCGAGCGCGATCAGCCGGGTGGAGCCGTCCCTCGCCGCGGTCACCGCGCCGGCACCGGCTCGAGGACCTCGAGACCGCCGAGGAACGGTCGCAGCACGGCGGGGACGGCCACCGAGCCGTCCTCCCGCTGGTGCGTCTCGAGGATCGCGACGATCCACCGGGTCGTCGCCAGGGTGCCGTTCAGGGTGGCGACGGGCGCCGTGCGTCCGCTCTCCGCCCGGTACCGGATGTTCAGCCGACGCGCCTGGTACGTGGTGCAGTTCGACGTCGACGTGAGCTCGCGGTAGGCGCCCTGCGTCGGCACCCACGCCTCGACGTCGTACTTGCGCGCCGCCGACGTGCCGAGGTCGCCCGCGGCGGTGTCGATCACGCGATACGCGAGACCGAGGTCGGTGAGCATCGCCTCCTGCATGGCGAGCAGGCGGGCGTGCTCCGCCTCGGCGAACGCCGGATCGATGTAGCTGAACATCTCGAGCTTGTTGAACTGGTGCACCCGGATGATGCCGCGGGTGTCCTTGCCGTGGCTGCCGGCCTCGCGGCGGTAACAGGTGGACCAGCCGGCGTAGCGGAGGGGCCCCTCGGTCACATCGAGGATCTCGTCCGCGTGGTACCCGGCGAGGGCCACCTCGCTCGTGCCCGTGAGGTAGAGGTCGTCGGCCTCGAGCCGGTAGATCTCGTCGGCGTGCTCGCCGAGGAAGCCGGTGCCGGCCATGATCTCGGGCTTCACCAGCGTCGGGGTGATGAGCGGCACGAAGCCGGCCGAGAGCGCACGCTCGAGCCCGAGCTGCATGAGCGCCATCTCGAGGCGCGCACCGATGCCGCGCAGGTAGTAGAAGCGCGCGCCCGACACCTTGGCACCGCGTGCCATGTCGATCGCGCCGAGCAGCTCGCCGAGCGCCAGGTGGTCGCGGGGCTCGAATTCGAACGCGGGCCGCTCCCCCACCTCGCGGAGCACGACGTAGTCGTCCTCGCCGCCGGGCGGCACGTCGTCGAGCACCACGTTGGGGAGGGCGCCGAGCAGCCGGTCCGCTCGGGCCTCCGCCGCCGTGGACCGCTCGCTCGCGGCCTTCACGTCGGCGGCGAGCTGCTTCACCTCCTGGAGCAGCGCGGGCTTCTCCTCCTTGGACGCCGCAGCCACCCGCTTGCCGAACGCGTTCTGCGCGGCACGCAACCGCTCGAACTCGGCGATGGCCTCGCGCCGCTCGGAATCGGCGGCGGCCGCTTCGGCGACGAGGCCGACGGATGCGCCACGCATCCGCTGCGACCGCTCGACGATCTCCGGCGCCGCGCGGAGCAGCTGCACGTCGATCACACCGCCCAGCCTATTCGGAGCGCGGTTCGGGCCCGTCCAGGGCCGCCGCGAACTCTCGGGGTCCGGTGGATAGGGTTTGGCCCATGCCGCAGGACGGGTCCACCCAGCAGCCCCGCCATGCCGCGGTGGTCTTCAATCCGGTCAAGGTCGACGAGCAGGCGCTCCGGACGGTCGTGAACGACGCGGCCCAGCGTGCCGGATGGGCCGACTCCCGGTGGTACGTGACCAGTGAGGAGGATCCCGGCACCGGCCAGGCCAAGCAGGCGGTCGAGGACGGCGCGGGCGTCGTGCTCGCGGCCGGCGGCGACGGCACCATCCGGGCGGTCGCCGAAGGCCTCCGCGGCACCGACGTGCCGATCTCGCTGCTGCCGTCCGGCACCGGCAACCTGCTCGCGAGGAACATGAAGCTGACGCTCGACCGGCTCGAGGAGTCGGTCGAGACGGCCTTCACGGGAACGGATCGCCGCATCGATCTCGGCGTCGTGGAGATGGAGCGCCCCGGAGGCGAGCGCGAGACGCACGCGTTCCTGGTCATGGCCGGCCTCGGGCTCGACGCCGCCATGATCGCGAACACCGACCCCGGGCTCAAGAAGCGGGTCGGCTGGCTCGCCTACGTCGGGGGCATCGCCCGCAGCCTCGGCGGCAAGAACTACATCCGCCTCCGCTTTCGGCTCGACGACGAGCCGGCGCGGAACCTGAGGGTGAACACGATCCTGATCGGCAACTGCGGGCTGCTGACCGGAAACATCCTGCTGCTGCCCGATGCGGCGGTCGACGACGGCGTCTTCGACATCGTCGCGCTCCGGCCGGAGGGCTTCTTCGGATGGATCCAGATCCTCGTGAAGGTCGTGTGGGAGAACGGCGTGCTGCGACGCAGCAGCCTCGGCCGGAAGATCCTCGCCAACACGAAGGAGGTGCGCACGCTGCGCTACCTCCGCGGGCGGCAGATCGTCATCCGTCCCGACGACCCGCGTCCGGTGCAGCTCGACGGGGACACGTTCGGGCACGTCGTCCGGTTGCGGGCCCGCGTCGAGGAGCTCGCGCTCGCGGTGCGCATCCCGCGGGAGGAGGCCGACGAGCTCCCGGCGTCGGACAAGGCGAAGGCCGAGGAGCCGGTCCCCGCCTGACGCGCCACGCGGGCGGAGAACCCGGGGTTCCACGGCTTCCCGCTTACCCTGACGGCATGCCTCGGGGGATGCGATCGTTCCGGCGTGCGCGCCGGGCCGCGCTGGTGGCGGCGCTCCTCGCCGTCGGCCTGTCCGGCTGCTCGCTCGGGACGATCGGCACCATCGCCGACTCGGGCGGCACCGCGCCGGTCGGCGGTGACACCGCCGGGCCGTCGACCGCGACCGTGCACTCGGTGTCCCCGGTGTCCGGCTCCGTGAAGGGCGGCACCACGGTGACCGTCTCCGGCACCGGGCTGTCCGCCGTCCGTACGGTGCGCGTCGCGGGGACCGCCGTGACCGCCACCGCGCACGCCGGCTCCGTCACCTTCAGAACCCCCTCGGCCGCCGCCTTCGTGCCGGCGACGGACGCGGTCGTGCTGCGCAGCGGATCCGGGACGACCGTCGCCACGACGAAGTACCGGTACCGCACCGTCGGCGGCGTCGACCGCGAGCTCGCCTACGTGCTCAAGTACTGGAAGCACTACAACCCCGCTTACGAACCGCTCGACGACAACGACTGCGTCGACTTCACCAGCCAGGCGCTGCTCCAGCGGGGCTGGCAGCAGCAGGACGACTGGGTGCACGCCGCCGCGGTGCTCGACTCGGGTCTCGCCTGGCGCAGCTCGACCTCGTTCCGGGACTTCATGGAGGAGCACCCGGAGCTCGGCACCGCGCTCACCGACCAGCAGCGGTCGAAGGTGAAGCTCGGCGACGTCGTCCAGTTCGACTGGGACCGCTCCGGCGATCGGGACCACACCGGCGTCGTGACGAAGATCACGAAGTCGAGGAGCGGGCACATCGAGATCTACTTCGCCGGCCACACGAACGACTCCGACTACCGCAGCGTCGACACCGCGATCACGAAGGAGCACCCGGGCGGCGTCGCCTACTACTGGTCGCTGAAGTAGCCCCCGCACCGTCCGCTCGTCGCCGCGGGAACGACGTCCGGCGCTGCGACGCGGGCGACCGGCTACGACCGCCGGAGCTCCTCCAGCCAGGAGCGGGCCTCGGCGTAGACCACGTCGTCGTGCGCCTCAGCGGCGGCCACGGGCCGTCCGTCGGCGCGCGGGTAGGACCCCAGGAACAGCACGCGGGGACTGAACCGCCGCACCCCGAGCAGCGCGTCGGCGACCCGCGCGTCGTCGAGGTGGCCGTCGAGGTCGATGACGAAGCGGTACCGGCCGAGCTCGTCGCCGATCGGCCGCGAGTGCAGCAGCGACAGGTTCACGCCGCGGGTCGCGAACTGCTCGAGCAGCTCGAGCAGCGCACCCGGACGGTCGGAGGGCAGGTCCGCGACGATGCTCGTCTTGTCCGCGCCGGTCGGAGCCGGCAGCGGAACGGATCCGGCCCGGGCGACGAGCACGAACCGCGTCATGGCGTTCGGATTGTCGCCGATGTCCTCGGCGAGGGTGGTGAGCCCGAACCGCGCCCCCGCGGTCGGCGTCGCGATCGCCGCCTGGGCGAGGTCCCCCTCGTGCTCGGCGAGGAACTGCGCGGCCTGCACGTTCGACGCGGCCGGCAGCTGCGTGTGGCTCGGCAGGTGCTCGTGCAGCCACACCCGGCACTGCGCATAGGCGACCGGATGCGCCGCCACGGCCCGCACGGTGTCGAGGCCGACGCCGGGCCGCACGACGAGCGCGAAGCGCACCGGCACGAGGTACTCGCCGACGATCCGGAGGTCGGGGATGGACGCGAGCGCGTCGAGCACCGCGGCGACCCCGCCCTCGACCGTGTTCTCGATCGCGAGCATGGCCGCGATCGAGACGCCGCCGACGACGTCGTCGAGGGCCTCCCCGATGTTGTTCACCGGCCGCCAGCTGGCGCCCTGCGCCGCCGTCACCTGGGCGAGCGCGGCCTCCGTGAAGGTTCCCGCTGGGCCCAGGTAGCTGTACGACAGGTCGGCGGCGGGCACGGGCTAGAGACTATCCAGCGGCCCGGGCCAGGATGAGGGACATGACCTCCCGCGCAGGCACGCCGGCCGCCGCATCCGACCTCATCGACGTCGAGGAGCTGCTCCACGCCTACTGGCACGGGCACCCGGACGTCTCCGACCCCGAGCAGCGCGTGGTCTTCGGCACCTCGGGCCACCGCGGCAGCTCGCTGAAGACCGCGTTCAACGACGACCACATCGCCGCGATCACGCAGGCGATCGTCGAGTACCGGGCCGGTCAGGGGATCACCGGTCCGCTTTTCATGGGCCGCGACACCCACGCCCTGTCCGCGCCGGCGCAGACGACTGCGCTCGAGGTGCTGGTGGGGAACGGGGTGCGCGTGCTCATCGACGAGTACGACGGCTTCACCCCCACCCCCGCGGTGAGCCACGCGATCATCCGGTACAACCGGGCGAACGACGGCGACCCGGACGACCAGGCGGACGGCATCGTCATCACGCCGAGCCACAACCCGCCGGCCGACGGCGGCTTCAAGTACAACCCGCCCCACGGCGGCCCGGCCGACAGCGACGCGACGACCTGGATCGCGAACCGCGCGAACGAACTCATCGCGAACGGCCTGCGGGACGTGGAGCGGGCGGAGGCGTCCGCGGTCGAGAGCTACGACTTCCGCGCCCGCTACGTCGAGGACCTCGCCTCCATCATCGACATGGCGGCGATCAAGGCGTCGGGCATCCGGATCGGGGCGGACCCGCTCGGGGGCGCCTCCGTCAGCTACTGGCAGGCGATCGCCGACGAGTACGGGCTCGACCTGACCGTCGTGAACCCCGAGGTCGACCCGGCCTGGTCGTTCATGACGCTCGACTGGGACGAGAAGATCCGGATGGATCCGTCCAGCCCGTCCGCCATGGCCTCGGTCGTCGCCCGGGCCGGCCAGTTCGACATCCTGACGGGCAACGACGCGGACGCCGACCGGCACGGCATCGTCACGCCGGACGGTGGCCTGATGAACCCGAACCACTACCTCGCCGTCGCGATCGAGTACCTCTTCACGCACCGGCCGGATTGGCCGGCGGATGCGGCGGTCGGCAAGACGCTCGTGTCCTCGTCGATGATCGACCGGGTCGCGGAGTCGATCGGCCGGCGCCTCGTCGAGGTGCCCGTCGGCTTCAAGTGGTTCGTGCCCGGCCTGATCGACGGCTCGGTCGCCTTCGGCGGCGAGGAGAGCGCGGGAGCGAGCTTCCTCCGCTTCGACGGCACAGTCTGGACGACCGACAAGGACGGCATCCTGCTCTGCCTGCTGGCGAGCGAGATCCGCGCCGTCACCGGCAGGAGCCCGAGCGAGCTCTACGCCTCGCTCGTCGAGCGCTTCGGCGACCCGGCGTACGAGCGCGTCGACGCGCCCGCGACGAAGGCGCAGAAGGTGGCGCTCGGCAAGCTGAACGGCGATGCGATCAGCGCCACGGAGCTCGCCGGCGAGCCGATCACCGCCAAGCTCTCCGAGGCGCCGGGCAACGG
>NZ_JAODBE010000124.1 GCF_025463795.1 Amnibacterium sp. | reverse complement strand
TTCGACGCCAAGGCGCCGAACCCACCGAACCCGCGGCGGGCGGGCGCAGCCGGAGCGGCCGGCGCGACGACCGCCGGCTGCGGCGCACCGCCGAACCCGCGACGCTGCGCGCCGCCGGCATCGATCGTCTCCGCCTTGTTCACCCGCACCGTGGACTGCTCCGCGGTGTGGCGCGGCTTCATGTGCAGGTAGTAGGTCGTCTTCACGCCCCGCTCCCACGCCGCGGCGTAGATCGACATCATGTCGCCGAGGTCGCGGGTCTCGAGGTACATGTTGCGGCTGATGGCCTGGTCGATCCACTTCTGCGCCCGCGCGGCGACCTCGAGGAAGGCGTACGGCGAGAGCTGGAAGCTCGTCCGATAGGTCGCCTTGATCGAGTCGGGGATCTCCTCGACGTTCTGGATGTCGCCCTGGCTGCGCAGGATCTGCTCGCGCACCCGCTCCCAGAGCCCCGCCTCCCTCAGGGTGCCGACCAGGTTGCGGTTCACCTCGAGGAACTTGCCGCTCGACGTCGCCCGGCTGAAGATCTGCGAGAACTGCGGGTCGAGGCCGGGCGTGGTGCCGGCGACGAGCCCGATCGACGCGGTCGGGGCGATGGCCATGAGGGTCGCGTTGCGCATACCGCCGGCGACCCGGGCCCGGAGCGCGTCCCAGTCGAGCCGCGTGGTGCGGTTCACCCGGATCGGCACGCCGCGGTCGGCCTCGGTGATCGCGATCGTGTCGAACGGCACGAGCCCCTTCGACCAGCCGGAGCCCTCGAAGTTCGGGTAGGCGCCGCGCGTCTGCGCGAGGTCCACCGACTCCTCGATCGCCGCGTAGGAGACGTGCTCCATGATCTCGTCGATCAGGTCGTACGCCTGCTCGCTCTCGTAGGAGTGGCCGAGTCGCTCGACGACGTCGGTGAAGCCCATGACGCCGAGGCCGATGGCCCGGTTCAGCTCGTTCGAGTTGTCGGCCTCGTCGACGCTCGACAGCGTGATGTCGATGAGGTTGTCGAGCTGGCGGACGGCGAGCTTGGCGCTCTCCGCGATGCGGCCCCAGTCCATCCCGAGCGTGCCGTCCTCGCGCAGCACGAGGTGCCGAGAGAGGTTGATCGACGCCAGGTTGCAGACCGACACGTTGTCGCGGTCCTGCGGCAGCGTGATCTCGGTGCAGAGGTTCGACGAGTGGATCGTGCCCGTGTTGGTGTTCAGGGCGCGGTTGTTGATCGTGTCCTTCCACGTCAGCCACGGGTGGCTCGTGGTCTGGAGCGCCATCAGCATCGCCTTGAACTGCTCGCGCGCGCCGATGCGCTTGAAGGCGCGCAGCCGGCCGGCCTCGGCCTCCTCGATGTAGTGCGCGTACCGCTCCGAGAACGCGTTGCCGGTGAGTTCGTTGAGATCGGCGACCTCCAGCGGGTCGAACAGGTACCAGTCCTGGTCGTGCTGCACGCGCTTCATGAACTCGTCGGAGATCCAGACGGCCGTGTTCGCGGTCCGGGTGCGGCGGTACGGGTCGCCGGAGTTCTGCCGCAGGTCGAGGAACTCGGGGAAGTCGAGGTGCCAGTTCTCCATGTAGAAGCAGAGCGCGCCGAACTTCTTGCCGCCCCGCGACACCGCCCGCAGCACCGAGTCGATCGTGTGCATGAACGGGATCGGCCCCGTGGAGGTGGTGTTGTTCGAGCGGATGGGCGAGCCCTGCGCGCGGAGCTTCGTGACCGAGAGGCCGATGCCGCCCGTGCCCTTCGTCAGCCACATGACGTCGCGCGTGGTCTTGGCGATGTGCTCGATGTCGTCCTGCATCTCGAGGACGAAGCAGTTCGAGAGCTGCGGGAACTTCGTACCTGCGTTCACCAGCGTCGAGCCGGCCGCGAGGTAGTCGAGGCTCGACATCTTGCGGTAGAAGGCGAGGGCGGCGCCGGTCGCGTCCTCCTCGTTGAGGGAGAGCCCCATCGCGATGCGCATGAAGAAGTACTGCGGCACCTCGAGCGGCTCGCCGTTGCGGGCCTTGATGCCGTACCGGTTGTTCAGCGTGACGACGCCGATGTACTTCAGCAGCTCGTCGTTCGCCGGCTCGAGTGCCGCGGCGAGCGCGTCGAGGTCGAACAGCTCGCCGAGCCGCGGGTCGAGCAGCTCCTCCGCGACGCCGCGCTCGACGTAGGCGCGGAAGTGGGAGGTGTGCAGCGCGCGGACGTCCTGGTCCGTCTCGTAGTCCCCGAGGACCCGCTTGTAGATCGTCTTCAGCAGCAGCCGCGCGGCCACCGTGTCGAACGCCGGGTCGTCCTTGACGTTCTGCAGGGCGACCTGGATGACCGCCTCGTCGAGCTGCTGGGTGGTGATCCCGTCGAAGAGGGTGAGTTCGAGCTCGGACGCGATCTGCGTGACCCACGTGATGTTCGGGTCGAGGCCCGCGCTCGCGTGCTCGATCGCGAGGTTGATCTTGTTCGCGTCGTACGGCTCCCGCTCGCCGTTGCGCTTGACCACCGTGATACCCATGCCGTCTCCTTCTCGTGCGCGCCGTGCCCGCCGTCCCGGATGGGCCGTCCCCCGCTGGCGACCGGTCCGCGCTTGAACCGGTGATCACTATATACAGGGGTCCCGACACCGCAACGGCCCCATATGTTGTGGAAACGTGCGGCGTGTCCTCCACAGAGCGGTGGACGAGCTGTGGACAACCGGCCCCGGGTGGTGGAGAGCCTGCACCCGGGATCCGACAGTCCCGCGCCCCTACGATGGAGGGCCTGTGAGCGGTGGATTCGGCGACCTGTTGAGAACCCGCGGCGTGGCGCGGATCATCGCCGCGCAGCTCGCCGCCCGGTTCCCCAGCGGCATGCTCTCGCTCGGCCTCCTCTTCCACGTGGAGCGCCGCACCGGGTCGTTCACCGCGGCCGGCGTGGTGCTCGCGGCGCTGAGCATCGGGCAGGCGCTCTCCGGTCCCGCGACGGGCCGGCTCATGGGACGCCTCGGGATCCGTCCTGTCGTGCTCGGCACGGCGACGCTCTGCGCGGCCGCCGTGGCGGCGATCGCCCTCGCCGACCTGCCGGTCGTCTCGATCGTCGGGCTCGCCCTCGCGGCGGGCCTCACCTTCCCGCCCATCACCGCGGCGGTGCGCACCATCTACCCGAAGCTCGTGAACTCCCGGATGCTCGCCCCGCTGTTCTCCCTCGACGCCTCGCTGCAGGAGCTCATCTGGATCGGTGGCCCGGTCGCGGTCACCTTCGTGGCCACGGCCGTCAGCACCGTGCTCGGCCTGCTGCTCAGCGTCGCCCTGCTCATCGGCGGCGGCATCTGGTTCGCCGCATCCCCCGAGGTCGGCCGCGTGCGCATCCCCCGCAGCAGGCGGCGGTTCGGCGCGGTGCTGCTGAAGCCCCAGGTGCTGCTCGTGACGGGCGTCGGCTTCCTCGTCATCGCCTCGTGCGCCGACGTGGAGGCGAGCGTGGCCGGCGCGTTCGGCACCGGGGACCCGACGAGCGGGGTCGTGCTCGCGATCTGGTCGCTCGCATCCCTCGTCGGCGGATTCGCCCTCGCCCGCCTGCCGATGCGGTCGTGGTCGCTCACCCTCCGCCTGCTCATCGTCACCGTCGGCGTCGCCGGAACGCCGTTCGTGAGCGGGTTCTGGGGCCTGTCGCTCGCCCTGGTGGTCGCCGGGTTCGGCCTCGCACCCGCCCTCGGGGTCATGTCCGCGATCGTCTCCTCGTCCGTGCGGTTCAGCGACACGGCGGAGGCGTACGGCTGGACCAACACGGGCCAGCTCGTCGGCGTCGCCCTCGGCGCCGCCCTCGCGGGCGCGCTCATCGACCGGGCCGGGCCGCAGTCGGCGTTCGCGAGCGCGGCGGTCCTCGCGGCCGCGGGACTCGCGGCG
>NZ_JAODBE010000123.1 GCF_025463795.1 Amnibacterium sp. | reverse complement strand
CGGGGCGTCCTCATCGGCGCCGGTAGTAGTCCCGCCAGATGAGCCGATGGATCGGGATCCAGGTCGGTAGTGATCGCAAGCCGGGGATGAGTGGTACGAGCGCGAGTAAGACGGTGAGTAGGAGCATGATGCCGACGACGACGAGGTCGGCGTTGGGTAGGGCGCCGATGACTGGGACTTGGTACCAGAAGGAGAACAGCCAGAGCCAGGATTGGCCGGGGTAGTTGCCGGTCTCGTTCATCACGCCCCACTGGTCGCCGGTGAGGTGCTGTGTTGCGGCGAGGGCGGGGAAGTAGGCGCCGTCGCCGAGGAACAGGATGCTGCGGGTGAAGTCGGTGTTGAAGAAGCCGCCCTCGGACTGGATCGCTCCGTCCAGGGAGCCGCTGCGTGCTGCGGCGAGGACGGCGGCGGTGAGGGCGGGAGCCGGACCATAGTTGCCCGCCTTGACGGCGGATGGCCGGGCGCCGGGCGCCTTCGCGAGGGCGTCGGAGTATGCCGTCGCCCAGGCCGTGCGGGTGGCCGGGGTGGCGGTGTTCCACGTCGTCAGCGCGCTGCCTGCGAGGTGCAGGGTGCCGAGCGGTCGGGTGACGAAGGCTCGGGCGGGATCGATCGGGATTCGCTGTCCGGACAAACTCTGCAGGTCGAGGGGCCCGAGCGTTTGCGTCGCCCCGGTTGTGGACGAGTACGGGGGGCCGTAGGTCGCGGTGCCGGAGGTGCCGGCGAGTTCCGACGCTGCCGTGGCGACGAAGTCGTTCGGGGCGGCGCTCGCCCAGCTCTTCAGGGTGACGCTGGGCTCGTCGGGGGACCCGGCGATTCCGGCGAGTCCGAGGACGAGCACGCCCACGACGATGATCCCGACGGTCAGTTCTTTGAAGAGGTCGTACTCGCGTTGTGCTCCTCGCCAGGGACGGGAGTCGATCGTGGTCCGCGCGCTCGGCTTGGGGGAGGCGGTCATCGCGAATCTCCGTTCGTGGTGGCCTCGACGAGGAGTTCGGGCAGCAGTTGCGCGTCGGTCTCCGCCGACTCGAGGGGCGGAACGACTCCGTGCATCCGCACGAGGACGACATGGAGCGCGACGATGGCGCCGACCGCGATGGGGAGCAGGGTGATGTGCCACATGAACATCTGCCCGAAGTCCGCGACGTTGAACCAGGCCCCGATGCCAGTCGCGTTCAGGGCGTCCTTCGCTTCGAAAGCGATCCACTGTCCGTCGAAATTCGTCTGGACGAGGTATCCGGTAAAAGCAGCGACGATCGAGACGGCGAACGAGACGACCCCGCTGATCCAGGTGAGCACGCGATTGCCGCGCCACGCGGCCATCCAGAACTTGCCCCACAGGTGGATGACCATGAAGAGGAAGAACAGCTCGACGGACCACAGATGGGTGCTGTTGATGAAATGCCCCAGCGCCGACAGGTGATACCACGCCGGCCCGTTCAGGGCGAGGACCAGCCCGGAGGCGATCACGAACACGAGAGAGGCGATCGCGCCCATGCCGAAGACGTAGATCCAGGACGCGACGTAGCTGGGCTGCTCGTTCGGCAGCAGCTTGTCGGCAGGGAGCCGCTCGAGCAGCAGACGCCGCGCTCGACCGGTCCAAGACCGGTCATGCTCGAGAACGTCCTCAACCTGCACCGTAGGGATCGGTGCCGGTTCCCCACCAAGGTCGGGCTGCACTGGAGTGTCCGCGGTCGTCATCGGCCGCGCCGCCCACGCGGGAACGGGAGCACCAGAGCGAGGAGGAACAGCACGAGCATCACCAGGATCACGATCAGGTTGCCGACCTGGATGCCGAAAACCCCCCACGACAAGAACACCCCAACTGACGCAGCGGACAGTACCGACACTTCGACCTCCCAGCCATCGATGATGCGACCGACGCTAAGTCGAGGACTGGCAACTCCTTAGGGCCAAACGTCCCGCCCCTAGACCTGACATTGGCGGGAAAGCGGCCGGCGCGAGTGCAGTAGCGGCCGAGAGGGGGCGCCCAACGCGGACACCGGATCCCGCGGAGAGCACCGCACTTCTCGACATCAGGGCCGCGAGGCGCGTCGCTGCAGCCGACAGGGGCCCCGGGCAGCCGGGTCCTCGGACTCCGGTCGCGGCGGAGCGGCCCGAGCATGGTGGTCGCCATGAATGAGCAGTTGCATCAGCACGACGGGTCGCGGCCACGAATCCTGGTCGAGGTGGACCCGCCACTCGAACCGATGTGCTGGGCCAACGTCAGCAAATGAGCGTTGGTTGGCGGCTCGCGCCGGGAGGGGCGCGGACGGCGCAGTAGAGGATCGTCCCCCGTGCCTAGGCGACTGGTGCCCAATAGGCCTGCTGATTGGTCCGAGCTCCTCCGTGCGCGCTCGTTCGCACCGGCTGGCAGAAGGCCCTTGAGCAGCGGAAGTGCTGATCGAGGGCCTTCTGCGTCCTCAACTAGCGGGCGACATGTCCGAAGTAGGACGCCACTGAGCGTCATACCTACGAGAGCGATCAGCCTCCGGTGCTCTTCTCCTCGATCAGGATCCGGAGGGTCTCGGGCGCGACGCCGTCCTGTGCCATCACTTCGCCCATTGATGGCTGCTGCATGGCCGCCATGAGCGCGTCCATGTCCGCGACGTCCATGACGAGGGCGACCTTCGACGCGTCCTGGGGATCGACGAAGGTGCGGATGTTCGTGACGCCGAGCGGCCCGAAGAGCTCCTCGCGGTTCGGTGATGACAGCCAGTGGTTCTTGTCCTTGACGATGTCGTGGTGTGCGACGACGGTGGGCACGGCTCCCTGCTTCCTGGGCGCATCATCGCGCCCGGCTGCGCGAACGGTATACCTCTGGCGGGCCCGGCGACAGGGCGGGGTGGCCCTCCGCGGCAGCCCGGAGAGCGGCGGGAGGTGGCCGGGTTCGATCGGGTCGGCTTGAAGAGGAGGATCCCCTCGTTGTCAGAAGGCGGTGGCCTGCTGCCGCAGCACCGGACGATCGATCGCTGCGGTCCATGCGGCGAACGGGAGCATGCGGACCATGCCGCACTCCGGGCAGAGCAAGTAGCGGACCCCGGAGCTGAGCGCCGTTCGGAACTTCAGGCAGCAATCCGGGCATTCTGCTGCTGCCGCTTCGACATCGTCGTCGTGCATGGCGAAATGATCAGCCGAAGTCGCGCCCACCACAAGCCCCGGATGTTCCGCTGACGGCGTTTCGAGGGCTGAAGCCCAGCCCGGCAGGCCCCTCGTCTCCTTTTGCGCGGGGCGATGCGCGCTCTCGTGCCGGTGGGTGCGAGGTGGCAGGAAGGACGTCCGTTTCGCGCTGCGCAGACTGAAGAAGCCGTAGATCGACACCAGAGCTACAGCGCCTCAGCCAGCACCCTTCGGGCCGAACCCTTGACGACCGAGGAGTGGAACCACGTCGGGGGCCGGGTTCCGAACACCAGGCGTGCCGTGGCGTCCAGCACCGCCCTGGCCTTCTCGCATCCGCTGGTTCACACGCCGTGATGGGGTGATCCTCCCCAGCGATCACCGCGAGCAGCGGCGCGTGCGTGCTCGCGGCGATCAGCGCCGCTTGACGGAAGGCGGCCTCGGAGCCGACTGATCCGTCCACGCCGACGATCACCGGAGCCGACTCCGGGATCAGGCCGGGCGGCCGGGGTTCGTGCGCTCCCGGTGGAGCGGTCTCCGGTCCGCTGCCGTCGCTTCGTTGCCCCACCGATCGGGGTTCGGCTGCATCTCCATCATCGACGGATCACGCTGGCCGGACGATCGAGTCCTGCCGCCACGCGCAGACGACTGCGTCCGCGGTCGGGGAAGCAGCTCCCAGCAGCGCGCGGACGGACTGCGATGCGATGAGCGAGTCGACCCGCTTGATCGCAGCCGACGGCTATCAGGCGGCGTCCTCAAGGAGCACGGGCTCCGCGCCGCCGACCTTCGCCGGCTCCTCGTGGAAGACGAGCACCGGGCACGTGGCGTGCTCGGCGCACGCCTCGCTCACCGAGCCGAGGAGCAGTCCGGTGAAGCCGCCGTGGCCGCGGCTGCCGACGATGAGCATCTCCGCGCCCCGGCTCTCGTCGATGAGGATCTGGGCGGCTCGGCCCTCGCGCACGAGGCCCCGGAATCCGGTGGGCGGCGAGTCGCCGAAGACCGCGGCGACCGTCTCGTCGAGCATCGCCTGAGCCCCGTCCGCGAGCATGCTCGGGTCGGGAATGAACGCTTCGCCCATGTAGCCGCCGTAGAGGTCCGGGTAGTGCCACGCGGCGATGGCATGGAGGGGAAGGTCGAGCGCCGCGGCGATGCGGGCCCCGCGGCGCAACGCGCCGACGGACGAGGGAGAGCCGTCGACGCCCACAACGATCCGGGGCTCACGACCTGCGGTCTGGTTCTGCATGGCCCGAGCATCCTCCGGACGGTTCGTGCCGACTAGGGCCGAAGGTCTCCCTCCGTCGCCCGCGCCGGCCGACCCCGGGAAGGCCGGCGGGGGACGTTCGGCCCTGTTCGGGATCGCGGTGCACGGCGAGGCTCGGCCTGTGCGCCGATCGGGCACGGGACTCGGCGGTGACCATGGTGCAGACGCTCGTGCATGCCGACCGGACTGGGGCGGGACCGGGGGCTGTGCCCTTCTGGTCGATGCGCCAGGACGAGGTCGAGCAGCACCTCGCGGACCATGTCGAGGACCGCCGTCGGGGCCCTGCCGGCGGTCGGCGGGGCGGGCGGGCGCTGGCATGGCTGCGCGTCGTCGGCCGGCAGTTCCTCAGCCCGATCACGCTCATCCTGGTGGTCGCAGCACTGGTCGCGACATCCACGGGCGATCTGGTCGACGGCTCCATCATCCTCGGCATCGTGGTGTGCAGTGCGCTGCTGGGCGCCTGGCAGGAGGGTCGAGCCGCCGACGCGGTCTCGGCGTTGCTCGTCGAGGTCGCCGTCACCATCGAGGTCATCCGCGGTGGCCGAACCCTTGGAGTGATGATCGATGAGGTGCAGTCGGGTGACCGACTGTCCTTGAGATCAGGCGACGTGATCCCCGGAGATTGTCTGCTGCTGAGTTCGCAGGATCTCGCCGTCGACGAGTCGGCCCTCACCGGCGAGTCGTTCCCCGCGATCAAGGCCGCGGGGTCCCCTGTACCGAGCGGGGCCGCCCTCGCGGGCCGCACGAACTCCGTCTTCGCAGGCACGCACGTCATCAGCGGCACGGGCACCGCCCTCGTCGTCCTCGTCGGAGCGGACACCACCTTCGGTCACATCGCTGCAGCACTGAACGGGCGAGCGGACGCGACGAGCTTCGAGATCGGCGTCCGGAAGTTCGGTCTGCTGCTGCTACGGGTGATGCTGGTGCTGGTCGGCGCGATCCTGCTCATCAACATCCTTCTTCACCGCTCGCTGATCGAATCGCTGCTGTTCGCGCTCGCTCTCGCGGTCGGCATCACGCCGCAGATGCTGCCTGTGGTGGTCACGGTCAGCCTCGCCGCAGGAGCCAGGCGGATGGCTCGGAACAAGGTCATCGTGAAGCGCCTCGACGTGATCGAGGACCTCGGCGCCATGTCTGTGCTCTGCACGGACAAGACCGGCACCATCACGCAGGGCGTCGTCGGTGTCGACATGACCCTGGACGCGACAGGCGAGGACAGTCGCGCCGTCCTCGATCTTGCCGCGCTCAACGCGGGCCTGCAGACCAACTATTCGAACCCCCTCGACGCGGCGATCATGGCTCGCGCGGCGATCCCACCCGAGTCGACCCTGCTCGGCGAGGTGCCCTACGACTTCCTCCGGAAGCGACTCTCGGTTGTGACGACGGTCGCCGGCGCGCGGACCATCATCACGAAAGGAGCCCTGGACTCGGTGCTGGGGTGCTCGACCTCCGCCGACGGGCGACCGCTCGACCGTTCCCGGACGGAGGAGATCAGTCGCCGCGCCGAGGCGCTCGGCTCGGCCGGCTACCGCGTGCTGGGTATCGCCACCCGAGCGCTGGCCGCCGGGGAGGCCGTCGTCGGTCCCGGCATCGAGGCCGACCTCGACTTCCGGGGCATCCTCGCCTTCCACGACCCGGTGAAGGAAGGAGCGGCCGACTCCATCGCGGAGCTCTCCGCGCTCGGGGTCCGCGTGAAGATCATCAGCGGCGACAACCGGAACGTGACCGGATCCCTCGCCCTCCTGCTGGGGCTCGCCGGTCGAGTCGTGCTCGGTGAGGAGCTGGAACGGGCGAACGAGGCCGAGCTCCGCCACCTCGTCTCCGAGAACAGCCTCTTCGCCGAGGTCGAGCCCATGCACAAGGTGAAGGTCGTGCACGCCCTGAAGACGAGCGGCGAGACGGTCGGGTTCCTCGGCGACGGCATCAACGATGCCGGTGCCCTGCACGCGGCAGACGTCGGCCTGTCCGTGCTCACCGCTGTGAACGTCGCGAAGGAAGCCGCGAGCATCGTGCTGCTCACGCAGGACCTCGGCGTCGTCGCGGCGGGCGTCCGGCTGGGACGCCACACCTTCGCCAACACCTTGAAGTACGTGCGGGTCGCGGCGAGCTCCAACTTCGGGAACATCCTCAGCATGGTCATCGCGGCCGCGGTGCTGCCGTTCCTGCCGATGCTGCCGGCGCAGATCCTGCTGCTGAACTTCCTGGCCGACATCCCGAACACACTCGTCTCCCGCGACCGCGTCGACACCGAGCGGGTCGCCGTCGCCGGCGCCTGGAACATGCGCTCCATCACCAGGTTCATGGTGACGTTCGGGGCGGTGAGCACGGTCTTCGATCTGATCACCTTCGCCGTCCTGGAGTGGGGCCTGAGCGCCCACGCCACGCTGTTCCACACGGCGTGGTTCGTCGAGTCCGCGATAACCCAGCTCGTCGCCATGATGACGCTCCGGACCGGTCGTCCTGCATGGAGGAGCCGGCCGGACTCGGTGTTCCTCGCCGTCAGCGTCGCGGTGGCCGCGGTGACCTGCGCCCTTCCCTTCACCGTCCTGGGCCCCCTGGTCGGCTTCACACCGGTTCCGCTCGGACTGCTGGGGCTCCTGCTCGGTCTGGCGATCCTGTACGGCGTCGCGATCGAGGCGATGAAGCGGCTCGTACGGTTCTGACGTCTCGGGCTCGATCGAGGCTCAACGCCGAGATCGGCGGTCCCCGCCGGCACCCCGTAGGGGCCCGAGGCGGAGGGACCCGTATGCGAGGAGGCCGATCGGCAGAGGCGCCCAGAACTGGAGCAACCGCCATCCGATCACCCCGAGGAGGGCCGGCCCCGCGGGGACGCCGAAGGCGACGAAGGCGGGCACCATGACCCCTTCCACGAGTCCGAGGCCTCCGGGTGTCAGCGGCACCAGCTGGAGGATGCTGCCGAGACCGTAGACCGTCGCGAGGGCTCCGACGGGTACCGGGTGACCGAAGGCGGCGAGCAGCACCCCGAGTGCTGCGGCGTCGAGAAGCCAGTTGGCCGCCCCCAGCGTTCCTGCAGCGGCGAGTCTCTTCGGCTGGGCGCCGAAAGACCGGAGCCGCCCGGCCATGGTGCGGACGAACGCCTCGGCTCGGACCGGGGTGAGCTTCGGAATCGGACGCGCCATCGCGCGGACGACCGTGACCGTCCGGCTCGTCCGGCCGACGAGGGCCCACAGCCCGACCGCGGACGCGGCGAGGACCACGAGCACGGCGATGCCGGCGACCAGGTAGTAGGCGTTACCGACCAAGGTGGGCAGCGATAGCGCGATCCCCGATGCGAAGATCACCCCGAGGATGACGTTCGAACCGAGGATCTCGACGGTCGCCGTCGTGAACGCGTCGGCGAGCGGGATGCCCACCTGCCGGAAGAAGCGCATCCGGACCGCTCCGGAGGTCGTGCCGCCGCCCGGAACGGCGTGGTTCACCGCGAGGTCGGCCAAGTCGATCCGGAGCAATGTGAAGTAGGTCGGCCGCCCCGACCCGAGGACGACGGCGGTCAGCGCGCTGTACGAGGCGAGCGAGGCCGCTTCGAGCAGAGCGGCGATGGCCACGAGCCCGGGTGAGAGATGCTGCAGCGATTCGGCCGTCCGCGTCGCGGCGCCCAGCTGCGGCAGCACGACCAGCCAGACCGTCAGCGCGATCACCACGACCGGCACCGCGATGCCGACGGCGCGCCGGAGCCGCCGCCGAGACGCCGGCCGTGGCGCGGACATGCGCCCGCCCCGCGGCGGCGAGGACGAGCGAGAGCCGATGTCCGTCGTCATCTGCAGGGGGCCTCGGCCCGCCTACGGTCGAACCTCCGTCGCCGGAGGGAGCCGATCCCAGACCCAGTCGGCCACCTCGGGGATGTCCTCCCCGTGAGCGCGAGTGTGAGCACGGGCCCGGAGGCGTGCGTCCTGCATCTCCTGCCGGAGTCCGCCCTCCCGAGCGGCCAGGCCGGGAACCCGGTCAAGAGCATCGATGACGAGCTGGTACCGGTCCAGGTCGTTGAGCATGACCATGTCGAACGGGGTCGTGGTCGTGCCCTCCTCGATGAAGCCGCGGACATGCAGGTTGTCGTGTCCGTGCCTCTTGTAGGTGAGCCGATGCACCAGGGCCGGGTAGCTGTGGAAGGCGAACACGACGGGCCGGTCCACGGTGAAGATCGCGTCGTACTCCTCGTCACTCAACCCGTGGGGATGCTCCGCCTCGGGCTGCAGCCGCATCAGGTCGACGACGTTCACGACGCGGACCTTCAACGTCGGCACCTCCCGATTCAGGATGGATGCCGCGGCGAGGATCTCCAGGGTCGGCACGTCTCCTGCCGCAGCGAGCACGACGTCGGGTTGCTCGCCGCGCTTCTCAGTCCCGGCCCATTCGAGGATCCCGATCCCTCTCGTGCAGTGCTCGATCGCGGCCTCCATCGACAGCCAGTTCGGCGCGGAGTGCTTGCCGGCGACGACGACGTTCACGTAGTCGACGCTGCGCAGGCAGTGGTCGAACGTCGACAGCAGCGTGTTCGCATCGAACGGCAGGTAGATGCGCACCGTGTCGGCCTTCTTGTTGGCGACGTGGTCGATGAAGCCCGGGTCCTGATGCGAGAAGCCGTTGTGATCCTGGCGCCAGACGTGCGAGCTCAGCAGGTAGTTCAACGAGGCGATCGATCGGCGCCAAGGAACGCGCCTGGCCGACTCGATCCACTTCGCGTGCTGATTGAACATGGAGTCCACGATGTGGATGAACGCCTCGTAGGAGTTGATCAAGCCGTGGCGGCCGGTGAGCAGGTACCCCTCGAGCCAGCCCTGGCACTGGTGCTCGCTCAGCATCTCCATGACCCGGCCGGCACGCGCCAGATGGTTGTCTGCGAGGTCGATCGGCCAGATCTCGGCGTTCCACTGCTTGTCGGTGACATCGAACACGTCCTGCAGCCGATTCGATGCCGTCTCGTCTGGACCGAAGATGCGGAAATTCACCGGGTTCCGCACGATGACCTCCCGCAGCCATCGTCCGAGCACTTCGGTCGCCTCGCTCTGCGTCGTGCCCGGGCTCGGCACGTCCACCGCGTAGTCCCTGAAGTCCGGCAGGTGGAGGTCCTGACGCAGCGATCCGCCGTTGGCGACCGGGTTCGCGCTCATCCGGGCATCGCCATGTGGCGCCAGTGCGGTCGCCATCGGCACCGGCGCGCCTACGGAGTCGAACAGCTCGTCCGGCCCGTAGGAACGCAGCCACGACTCGAGCAGCCGGGTGTGCGCTTCCGAGTCCCGGGCGTTGCCGAGGGGCACCTGATGGGAGCGCCAGTTGTTCTCGGCCGGGTGTCCGTCGATGACCTTCGGGCAGGTCCACCCCTTCGGGGACCGGAAGATGATCATCGGCCATGCGGGTCGCCCCGTATGCCGTCCGTCGGCCGCGTCGGCCTTGATCTGTGCGATGTGGTTCAGCACCCGGTCCAGCGTCTCCGCGAACCGCCGGTGCACCTCGATCGGGTCTTCGTCGTCGAAGCCGCCGGAGACGATGTACGGCGTGTGCCCGTACCCGTGCATCAGCTGGAGCAGCTCCTGCTCAGGGATCCGGGCCAGCACCGAAGGGTTCGCGATCTTGTACCCGTTGAGGTGCAGGATCGGGAGGACGACGCCGTCGGTGACCGGGTCCACGAACTTGTTCGAGTGCCACGCGGTCGCGAGCGGGCCGGTCTCCGCCTCGCCGTCGCCGATGACCGTCGCGACGAGGAGGTCCGGGTTGTCGAAGGCGGCTCCGTACGCATGCGACAGGGAGTAGCCGAGCTCGCCGCCCTCGTGGATCGAGCCGGGCGTCTCGGGAGCCGCATGGCTCGGGATCCCACCGGGGAAGGAGAACTGCCTGAACAGCTTCCGAAGCCCCTCCGTCGAACGGTCGATGTCGCTGTACACCTCGCTGTACGTGCCGTCGAGATACGCGTTCGCCACCATTCCCGGTCCACCGTGCCCTGGGCCCGTGATCGAGAGCACGTTCAGGCCACGCTGCTGGATCGCCCTGTTCATGTGCGCGTACAGGAAGTTGAGACCGGGCGTGGTGCCCCAGTGGCCGAGGAGGCGAGGCTTGATGTGATCCGGTGAGAGCGGTTGCCGGAGCAGGGGATTGTCGAGCAGGTAGATCTGCCCGAGCGACAGGTAGTTCGCCGCGCGCCACCACCAGTTCAGCTGCTGCAGCTCGGCGTCGGTCGGTGTGCGCAGGTCCGCGACCTGCCAGGGCCCGCGGGCGTCGCTGCGGCCGGCGAGAGCGGGTTCGAGGAGGTCGGTTCGGCTCATCCGGCGACTCCACCATCGTCGGGGGCCACGCAGCAGAGCCGAAGGTCCCGACCGGAGCAGGCGTGCCGACCGGCATGACTCAACCGTGCCGGATCGGCTGCCGGCGGAGCATCGGGGGGAAGTGATCCCGCTTTACGCGGTGATCGACCGGAAGACCTCGACCTCGCTTCCCGACACGGGACGGGGTCTTACCCCTCGGCGAGAAGCGTCCAGCGCTCGCCGACGGTGAGGTGCGCGATCGCGGCCTGGAGCGCGGCAGCCCCGTCAGCGGCTGTCGGCGGTCGCGCGCAGATCGGTACCGGGACCGTGCAGCAGCTGGAAACGCCTGCCGCTCACGCTGTCGGGCGTGATCTCCACTGCCGAGCCCTTCTCGGTCGAGGTCCACGGCACCGGCAGAGGCACCGACTGACGCGCTGCGGGGCGCATGTCGATCTCCTCGGCGAGGCCCTTGACGATCACGCTCCACGCGACGCCGTCGCCGAAACCGTCGATCTCGAAGGTGACCCGGTTGTTGATGATCAGGGCCACCAATTTCGTGCCGGGATCGGTCCGGAAGCGGATCCGACCATCGACGGCGAGGTAGTTGACGGGGAAGATCTCCGCCGCGCCGTGCACCGTCACGGCCAGTCGGCCCAACTGCTCCAGCTCGAGATGTGTCCAGCATTCGCGGAGATCCAGGATCTGCACCGACGGCTCCGAGCGTGCCGCGATCGTTTCACTCATGGGCGTTCCTTCCTTCGAGGCTTCGCCGGTCGCGCCCGTCAACGACGGAAGCCCGGTCGTCCTGGCTACCGGTCGGTGCCAGGCACAGTCCAGCTCGGGACGGCGTCGGAAGCCAGGGCCGAAGGTCCTCCCTCGGGAGTGAGGAGCAGGACGACGGACGGCCGGGACCTTCAGCGCTGGGAGGCCGGCGGCAGGGGGGCTTCACTCGTCGGTAGGCCTCGGAGAGCGTGCTGAGTCGGGCGACCGAAGCCCACCGCGGCTCTGCGAAGGCCCCCGCGAGGCGGGGGCGGAGAAGCGATGACGGCCTGGCACGGTGAACCCGATTCCGGGGCGATCGAATCTCCGCGCTGCTTCGCTCTTCGAATCCGTTCATGCCCCGCGCGTCCCCTGCTTCACATGGCCACGGATTCTGCTCATCGGCCGCGGCCGTGACGGGCGTCCCCGGCTGTGCGGCAGTTCCTCCCCGCGACCTTCACTTCGCGGGTGCTCGAAGCGGTCGACTGCGCCGTCGTCATCCTGCCGCCGACCGGAGAGCCGATGCGTCCGACGTGACCGGATCCCCGGCGGAGGCTCCGTCGTTCAGGGGCTGCGCCGACGGGCCGTGGCCGCGAGGTAGGCCACCAGGACCCCGACGATGCCCAGCCCGGAATCGAGGAGCGGCGCCCGAAGGGACCGGGACCGCCCCGTCGAGACGGCGGTGAGTCGCCCGACACCGCCGATCAAGGCCGCCGCGATCATGCCGGCAACGATCCGGTTGCCGATCCGCTCCATGCGAGTGACCAACGGATCGAGTTCCGACGTCCTCAGGTGCAGCTCGAGGCCGTCGGTGTCCATGGTCTCCAGCAGTCGGCGCAACCGCTCCGGCAGCTCGACCCCCAGCGCGGCGACGTCGATGCCTGCACGCCCCGCTCGTGTCGCGAGCGCTCGGAGCGAGAGGTGCTTGGCGGCGAGTCGCGCCGCGTACGGGTGCAGTGCCGCGGCGAGGTTGAAGGCGGGATCGAGTCGCGCCCCCACGGTGTCGACCAGCAGGAGCATCCGAACCAGCAGCGCGAGATCCGGCGGCAGATGCATCCGGTGCTTCCGAAGGACGGTCAGCATGCGAGCGAGAAGGGGGGTCATCTGCACCTCGCCGATGGACCGCCCCTGGTAGAGGCTCATGAGGCCGACCACGTCGTCGTGGAGCTGGTCGGTGTTCCTCGTCCGCGGTGCATCGCACAGGCCCGTGAGCGCGGCGCCGATGCGGTCCGCGTCGTTCCGAGAGATCGCGATGATCAGCGCGGCCAGCCGTTCGCGGAGCGGGCCGTCGATCGTCCCGACCATGCCGAAGTCGATGAGCGCGATCCGGCCTCCGGGCTGGATGAAGAGGTTCCCCGGGTGCGGGTCGGCGTGGAAGAAGCCGTCGGTGAACACCATCTGCGCGATGGCGGCGATGGCCCGACGGACGATCGCCGGCCGGTCCATGTGAGCCGCGTCCAGCGCGTCGAGGTCGTCGACCTTGATCCCGGTGATGCGTTCGAGGGTCAGCACGCGCGTGCTGGTGGTGTCCCAGTACACGCGGGGGATATGGATCTCAGGGTCGTCGGCGAAGGCGGCGGCGAACCGGTCAGCGCTATGCGCCTCTCGGACGTAGTCGAGCTCCGCGCGCAGCGACCGGGCGAACTCGTCAGCGAGGGCCGGGAAGTCGTACCGGGCCGCATCCGGGACATATCGTGCTGCCCGGGCGGCGAGGTGATGGAGGATCTCCAGGTCCTCCTCGACGATCACGGCGGCTTCAGGGCGCCGGACCTTGACGACCACCGGGGTTCCGTCCCGGAGCGTCGCCCCGTGCGCCTGCCCGAGCGACGCGCTCGCGAGCGGTTCCGCTTCGAAGGTGGCGAAGAGCTCGGACGGAGGAGATCCGAACTCGGATTCGATCGTCCGCGCGACTGCGTCGGCGGGTACCGGTACGGCGGAGTCCTGCAGCTTCGCGAACTCCTGCACGTACGCCACGGGTAGCAGATCGCGACGGGAGGCGAGCAGCTGACCGAGCTTGACGAAGGTCGGCCCCAGTTCCTCCAGGGCTTCTCGTGCCTCCCGTGCGCGTGCTTCCGGGCCGGTCACCCGCTCACCCGCGCCGTGATCGAAGGGCATGAGATGGTCGATCCCGAGGCCGGCGATCAGCACGCCGAAGCCGTGCGCTCCGAGCACGCCGGCGATCTGCCGATAGCGGTCCCCGCGGCTCGCGGCGTCCTGCAGCGCCGACTCGTGCTCGCGGGAGCCGAGTGCGTCGCCGATCGGTTTCAGAGCCATGGCGCCAGTGTCTGCGCCGGGCAAGCGGCGGGGATGTGCCGAAAGTCACATCGAGGGATCAGGCGAGCCGGTCGACGTTCCTGAGGAACTCGACGAGCGGCACCGCCGTGATGAGCGCCACCGGCGCGAACACCGGCACCTCGAGCAGTTGCCCGGCCGTTCCCGAGTGGGCGCGGTCCGCCCGTCTTGCTGGGCCCGGTCGTGCCGTCGATACGTCGATGGGTCGGCGACTCGCCACTGCGGGGAAGAGGCGTGCCCGCACCGCTGACGCGGAGAGCGCGCAGTCGACGGCACCGAGCCCGGTGGGAGCCGACGGCAACGCCCGATACCCGCCGGCAGCAACGGCGTGTGGGACCGGGGCATGGACGTCCCCTTCCGCTCAGACCGCTCCGCTCGCGCCGACGAGCAATCCGAGCCCGTAGGTGACCGCGAGCGCTGTGGCACCGCCGATGACCACTCGCGCGGTCGGCCGCCAGACGGATGCCCGGCCGAGCCGAGCGCCCGCCGCCCCCGTGATCGCCAGGGCGATCAGGACGACGACGACGGTGACGGGCAGCCGCGCCGAAGCGGCGCACAGCAGCATCGCGATGAACGGCAGCGCACCCCCGAGCACGAACGCGATGGCCGACGCCGCGGCCGCGCGGCCGGGGCTCGCGACCTTCCCTTCGTCGATACCGAGCTCCTCGCTCAGATGCGCTCGAACGGGGTCCTCCGCGGTGAGCTCCTTCGCGACGAGTCGTGCCGTGTGCTCGGTGAGGCCGCGCGCCCGGTACAACCCCACCAGCTCCTCCAGCTCTCCGGCCGGGTCCGCCGCGAGCTCGGCGCGCTCCTTCGCGATCAAGGCGCGCTCGCTGTCGCGTTGGCTGCTCACGGACACGTACTCGCCGAGGGCCATGGAGATCGCGCCGCCGGCGAGGCTCGCGACACCGGCGCTGATGATCGTGCCGAGGGCTGGGGTGGCGCCGGCGACCCCGACGAGCACCGCCGCCACCGACACGATGCCGTCGTTCGCGCCCAGCACGCCGGCTCGGAGCCAGTTGAGGCGGTTGCTGAAGGAGGCGTCGTGGGGTTCCGTCGGGTGCGGGACCGGCTCGAAGGATGCAGGAGCTGTGCCGCCGGAAGGCGCCGCGGCGAGGCGGTCCTCACTCACGGCGTCGGCGCCGGAACCGGCCCCGGCTTCTCGGTCGCGAGCCTCGGAACGGCGACCGACGGTTGCGCGCACAGGACGATGAGCACGATCAGACCCGCCAGCGGCAGCAGGAGCCAGAACAGGTGGCCCCATCGGAACCCGGCGTCGCGAAGACGCCGCACCGCCACCGCGAGCGTCGGAAGGAGCACGGCGATGGACCAGGCGGCGGCGAGGCCGGAGGTCCGGCCGGCGGTGTCGCCCCACATCATGGCCGGCGAGGCAAGCATCATCGGCCAGGTCGGGAGAGCGTTCAGCACCGTGCTGACGATGGTGGTGAAGAGGATCCACCACCAGAACTCCGGCCGGCCCGCGCGGCCGGAGAAGTCGGCGTACTTCCGGAACCCTGTCGTGATCGCTTGGCCGAAGTGCATGTCGGTCCCCTTCTCGAAGTCGGCTCCAAGGACAGCGCATGGAGCCGCGTGCGGTCAGAGCCGAAGGTCCTTGACCTCCACCTGCCCCTCTGCCAGAACCGGTGCAGACCGCGAGCCTCAGGACTCGGCGGACCAGCAGCGGTGCAGCCCACGACCAGGAAGGTCGGACTCGCACTGGGGTCTCCGTTGCCTGGACTAGGGCATCGCAGACGTGGTGGCGGTGAAGAGGCGAGGGCTGCGTCCGTGGGATGGGGAGTAGGCAGGACCTTCGCCCCTGCAGTCGGTGACGCGAGATCGGGAGAGTGGGTGCTGAGCCGGCGTGTGCCGGGGTCGAAGGGGGTCAGCGTCCATGAGTGTTCAACCGGAGGTCAGCCGGAACGGAATGGAACACCTCGCCGAGGACGATTGCTGGAAACGCCTCGCGGGCGCCCCGGTCTGCCGCCTCGCGTTCGCACTCGACGGGAGGACCGAGATCATCCCGGTGAACCACGTCGTACTGCAGCACCGCCTGCTGTTCCGCACCGTCCCGGATACGGGGATCGACCGGGCGGTGGGGGAGTCGGTCGCCCTGGAGGTGGACGGGTGGACCGACCGCGAAGCGTGGAGCGTCGTCGTGCGCGGTCAGGTCGAGCGGGTGGCGGACGCGGACGGGATCCGGCGCGCCGAGGAGGTCGGCCTCGAGCCCTGGCCCTCTCGGGATCAACCTCCGACGGTGCTTGTCGAAGTCGTCGCGATGGAGCTTCGCGGACGACGCTTCCCGCGTCGCCCCCAGCCGGGCACGCTCTGGTACTGGTGACCCCCTCTCCGCGGGACGCCCTTGCAGACCCGCACAACCATGCAGATAGTCCCCGTGCCGCAGGTTCGCGCTGACCGTCGGTCTCGGCAGGTAGTAGGCCTCGAAGGGGAATCGGGCCCGCTCCGGGGTGCCAGACCCCGGGATGGGGGACGCCACTAGCACCGCAAGAGGTTCTCGATGGCAAGGGCCAGAGCCGCGCAGCGCCCTCACAACTCCTGTCCGACTGCTGCTGCAGTCGGGCGTTCGGAGGAGTCGCCGACGGTGAGGGGGGAGGTTCGGCTGCTTCGTCACGTCCACGCCCTCAGCGATGACGGACAGCACGGGCGGACGCATCCCCGCCTGCGCGTACAACTCGACCTCGCGGACGGCCGCTGGCACGCCGTCTTCGTGAGCCTCGCGAGATGCACGGCCGCGGCAAACCCCTTCCTGGTGCCCCTGCAGCGAGTGGTCGAGTACTCGGTCGAGCAGTGGGCGGATGAGGTGGCGGCGACAATGACCGGTGACCGGCGTGGCACTGCAGTCGCGATCGCGAAAGCGGCGCTAGCGAGCCGTGGTCGCCACGACATGCCGACCGCCGCACTGGGTATCGCGGGTCCCTCGGGCGGCCCGGTTCCCCGGCGCGGGGCCGCGATGCTCGCGCCGGAGCGCCGTTCCCACCCCGCAGCCGTGGTCATGGCCCTCGCCGGCCTGCTCGTCGCAGTCGGCTGCGCCGCCGAGGGTGCACGAGACCTGCACGCGTTGTTCGCGATGATCGGCCTGCTCTAGGAACAATTCGGGAGGCCAGGCCAAGGGGTCGGCGCGCCCGACGCTCAACCGAACTGCTGATTGGCACGCGCGATCCGGGGAGTGCCCTACGACTTCGAACCGATCAAGGCGAGTCCGAGCGATCCACACGGCCGCTCGTTCTCAGTCTGGAGAATCACTTCGAGCAGGGCCGCCTGCCCGGGTTCGACCGTGGTCCCTGCCCCAACCGCCAGGCCGAACGCCTGGGGCTTCCGGCCGTCGAGTGCCAGCTGATGCACGACTTCGTCGCTCTGTTCAGTCAGCGCCTTCCCGTCACCGTCCGTCAGCGCGAAGGTCGGATGGACATCCTGGGCGACGGAGACGCCGAGTTCCTTCTCGACGAGTTCGCTGACCTTGCCCTCCTGGCGGACGATGAGGAGGAAGCCCTGCTTCTCGGCGAAGGGGTTGGTGACGTTGAAGAAGAACTGTGCTCCGCCCCCGGACGGCAAGGGTGCTGCCACCAGGTTGTGCTGAGCCCAATGCCTGTCCTCATACGGGTCGCACACCGTGCCTGCCGGGTCCTGCGGATGGGACACGGCCACGAGCAGGCAGATATGTCCAGGCGCGCTTGCCGGGATCACTGCCGTCATGGCTGCACTGCGGGTCGACATCGCTGCCGTCCGACTGGGGACCACGCTCACCGTCGTCGCAGCGAAGAAGTTCGGGTGCGCGAAGCCGACGGTGGGATCAGCCCAGTAGACGACCACGGTCACGACGGAAGCCGCGCTTCCGCCGCCCGCGTTCCTGACGTCGATCGAAACAGTGAGGGGCTCACCCGGCTCGTAGGCGCTGGCGTGGATCGAGGAGCAGAGGTACGACACGACGGCGGTCGGGAGCGGTCGTTGCTGCCCGTCGTCCCAGGAACCACCAGCCGTGAGCGGTGCATCCCAGTAGGGGATGCACAGGTAGGGGCGTGTGTCAGGAGGACCTTCCTGGCCCTCGTCGTCGTTGCCGGGCATGGCTGCTCCTACTGGTCCGAGTAGCTGAGATCGCGGACTTGAATCGGTTGGTCGGCGACGGAGCCGACCGCGTCCCAGCACGGATGCTGGAACCCACGGTCGGCGTCGAGATCGAGGTTCACGTCGTCAACGGTGCCGGTGACGGCCTGTGCCCACAGGGTCAGGGCCACCGTGCCGGCGCTGAGGGGGCCGGTCGCGTCCAAAGCGATTGCGGGGACCGCTCCTGGGGGGAAGGGCGACGGACGCCGCGAGGGCCCCTCGATCACCGACGTCGGGTACAGGAAGTAGGTGTCTGCCGGGCTGACCTCTTCGCGGTGTGGCCAATCCTCCTCGAGTCCCCGAGTCGGCGTGGCGGTGAATTGCTCGTACACGGGCAGACCCCCGACGCTCGGCGGGTAGATGAGGCCGGTGATGGCGAGAAAGCTCTGTGCGTTCGCGAGGGCTTCGTACACCTGCGAGTGAGTGTCGTAGAGGATCCCGACGAACTGCACCGCCTGTGGTGCCTGACTGATGGCCGTCAACATCTGCGTGGTGGAGTTGGGGTTGGTGGGGTCGCGCGGGTCCGGCGGGTCCTGCTCCCACAGCTTGCTGAGCAGCATGTTGTCCCAGAAGGTGCAGCGCTTGTTGTTGCCCCATTGCACGCAGCACTGCACGAAGGCCTGGATCAGATCGATCACGATCAGGATCGCGAAGATGATGCCGCAGATCGTCGAGCCGTCGCTCTTCTGGCTGGGCTGGCCGGAGCCGGGAGCCGGTGACCCGACGGTCATCGCCATGCCACCGCCATCCTGGCCGTTCACATCGACGTCCTGGGGGCGAAGCGACGGCGGGGGAGTGCTGGGGTCGGACCACAGCTGGGCCATCCAGTACTGCGCGGGTGCGATGGGGGCGCTGGGCATCTCGAACTCGTCCATGAGCCGGAGGTGGGCGACGAGCCTCGTCCAACCCGTCTGGAGGGGCGGTATGGGCTCCGTCGCGTTCACGTCGAAGGTGTCCTCGAGCGCGGTGGTGATGAAGCTTTCAAGGTCGGCCGGCAGGCCACCCCCGCCTGCTGTTCCCTCGAGTTGATCGGCGATCGTGGAGGGACGTCGTGCGTTGGAGTCGTTGTCCAGCAGCCACCGTCCGATGGAGTTCCGCCCCAGCCGGTCTCGGTAGCGCTGACTTCGCCGCGGTCCGCCGACCACGTGGCCGAGATAGGACGATCCCGCGACGTTGGCGCCGTAGCTCGAGAGCACGCCGACGGCCAGTCCGAGAGCGCGTGGGTCCTTCGCCTTCGTGAAGAGCGTCTCCACCAGCGCTTCCGTGCGTCGTCCTGCGGCAAGGTTCGCCCAGTCCCACGATTTCGTCGGGAGGTCCGACTGTCTCGGATGCGGCGGAAGGTGACGGAAGCTCAGTGCGCCTGACCGAACGGCCTCCACCTCGGTTCGTAGCCCGGCCGCATCGTTCGACAACTGCTGAGCCCTGAGCGATGCGTTGTCGAACACGTCTGGCGCTCCAGCATCAGCCGGGTTCTCCAACGCCGACTCGAGGTCCGCACGGATCGAACCGAGCTGGTCACAGAGAGCCTTCCCCTTCTCCCACAGCGCAGCCGCCCGCGTGAGGAGATCGACCTCACTGCCGTCGCTGGAGGCGTGCTCCAAGAGATGGTGGAGCATCGCACCCGTCAGCACAGCGCTGGGCTCGTCCGTGGTGCTGGCGAGAGCATCGTTCCGCGCGCTGGTCAGCGTCGGGTCGGGGAAGTTGCTCGCCGAGAGCTGGGACACGTAGTGCTGGAGGGCGACGTAGTCGAAGTGGTAGTCGAGCATGGTTCATCCTCGAAACTGCTCGGGACTCGTCCGTCCAGCGGTTCTCCGATGGAGGCAGACCTGTTCGCTGGCTCAACTGTGTGGAGGCGGGTCCGATCGCCTCAGAACGTACTCACCTCGGGGCCGCGCGCAAGCCGGTGGTTTGGGGGGCACGGGTCGGATCGATCGCAGGGTCGGGTCCCCGCGGCCCGGCGCCGTGCGCTCGGTGAGCCGCCCGACGCGAACGCCGTCGGGGGCCGCGACCGTCGGGCCGGGCAGCAACCGGACCGTGGGGGCCTCGACCACGTCGACGGCCAGGAGTGATGTGAGCCGGGGAGGTGTGGACGCGGTCAGGCGCGCTGGAGATGACCCCGTCCGGTCGTCGACATCGGCGTCTGTGGCGTATCCCGCCCGCGCTTCTTCTGGAGTGCCGAGTCTCTACGTCGTGATTTCGGCGACCTGGGACGCGGGCGGGGGCGGTGGCTGCTGGGTGTCGATGCCGTGCAACTCCGGGATCACGTAGTCCCGCAGGTACCGCTCGTGGTCGCTGGCAGGGTCCTGCAGCATGCTGCCGAAGTGCGCGGCCATCGCGTTGGTGTCGACGCCGTCCCACACCATCACCAAGAGGTCCCCCATCGGGGTCTGCTGATGGAAGAGGGTCTCCTTGCCGACCCCGCCACGCCGGAGGAACGCACGGTGTGCCTCGCTGCGGGCGCCTGTCGAGATCTCATCGGCGAACGCCTGCCAGGCGCCCACGTCCACGATCGGCATGACTGCTACTGCTATCTGGGTCATCTTTGACCTCCACGCCGAGCGGGTTCCGTAGGCAGTCGAGGCGACAGTCGGCGAGCCAGGCACGCGGAGTCTCCACCTCGGTCGGGGAGACGACAAGGCCGGATGCTGCACGCTCCGGCGGACGGGGCGTTGCGGGGCGATACGGAAATTGCATGAGTTCGGCGCCGCCGGTGCTGCAGCGCACTCCCATAGACGCCCTAATGATCCTTTTCGAATCGCGACGATTTCCCCTGGTGCCTTCGGCCGGCGGATCACTATGGTGCGTCCATGCGACATCGCCATCGCATGTGGATCGGCACGTCGCTCGTCGTTGTGTGCTCGTTCGCCCTCGCCGGCTGCTCCGGAGCGGCGGGGAGCCCTCAGGCCACTGTCACGGTCACCGCGGGCGCGCCGGCCACGGGCGCGGCCGCGAACACATCGTCTGCCGCCCGGTCGAGTGTCGTTCTCGCGTGCTCGATTCTGACCAAGGCCGATGCGCAGGCGATCGTGGGCGCTGAGCTGCAGCCTGGGCAGGAGGGGCAGCCGGCCGAGCCCTCCTGTGAGTACGACACCAGCCCAACCGGGCCGAAGACCGCGCAGGTCCGCTTCACGATCGGCGACGGAGCGAAGAAGACCTACGACATCGACAGGAGCCTGAAGCACGCCTTCACCCGGATCCCGGGCATCGGTGACGAGGCATGGGAGGAGCCGTTCGCGATCTTCGTGCGGAAGGGCACCACCTGGTACGGCATCACGGTCGTCCTCCTTGATGACGCATCGGTCGCGGCGAAGCCCCTGCGGGTCGCGGCCGCGACCGTCCTGCCCCAGGTTCACTGACGCCGCCAGCCGGGCGCTTCGCAGAATCGATCAGGGTCCGGGGACCGGGCGGGCGAGGGTGAACTCCGCCTTGGGGAGCTGGACCCGGACCGCTCCCCGCCCTAGGGCGGCGAGCCCTCGCCCGGTCGGGAAGGAGGCACGTGCTACCCGCGGGAAGGTCGTGCGCAGGATCGTGTCACCCTCGAGCGTCTCGGGCTGGAGGACGATCCCGCGGCGCGCCGTCTTCATCTCGGCGAGCAGGGGCCACGACGAGGCCCACGTGCTCGACTCGGATTCCGCGACGATGACGTGGTCGCTGCGTTTGATCGTCTTGATGAGCTCGACCAGCGCCATGTCGGCGGGGCCCGACAGGAAATCGGCGATGCTCTCAACGATCACCGCAACACGACGCGCCGGTCGGTCGTCCATGGCGAGTTCGGCCGAGATGCGGCGCGCGAGCGCGGCGACATCGTCCGGTGTGGTCGCCGTGTCAAGCCAATCGAGCGAGTGCGGTACGGGGGAGCGGCGGTTGCCGAGGTAGTAGAGCGCGACCTCGGGGTCGAAGCGGGCGAGGCTGCGCGCGATCCCGAGCAGGGCGGTCGTGCGGCCGCTTCCCGGGGCGCCCGCTATCACGAACGCGCCGGCCGGCTCGAATCCGATCGGTGCCAGGTCGTCATCGGACAGCCCGAGCACCGGCTTCCCGTCGACCGCATCGGGCAGCTCGCCCTCCGCGTACTCGAGCGGGAGGGCCTCGACCGGCTCCGGCCGATGCGGCTTGGCGAGCGAGATCTGACTCGCGAGGTCCTCGGTCGCGCGCGCCTGGTCCAGCACGTTCGACGAGCCGCCCAGTACGGCGATCTGCGTCTCGTTCGTCCCGAACACGGCGCGCCCGGGCGGCGAGGCGTCGGTCAGCACATCATTCGGGGTGCCGAGGAGGAGATAGGAGGAGTCGTCGCTGAGCCGCAGCACGATCCGTTGCTGCACGGCGGCGAGCACGGAGGTGGGGACGCTGCCTGCCCGGTCCGCGCTGATCACGACGTGGACGCCGAACTGGCGGCCCTCCGACAGGATGCGCAGGAAGACGCCGTACAGGGCGGCCCCTGCCGCGGTGTCGAAGGCGTCCCGGAAGGCGGTGAACCCGTCGATGAGCAGCAGGATCCGCGGCGTCGCTTCTCCGGTGATCGCCCGGTAGTCGGCGATCGTCGCGGCGTTCGCCAGGGGGAACCGCACGGCTCGCTCGTCGAGCACATCGCGGATCGTTCGGAGCAGTCGGGCGCTCCGTTCCGTGTCGTCCCCCGTGATCACTGCGCCGACGTGCGGAAAGGTCGAGAGCATCCTCAAGGAGCCGCCGCCGAGGTCGAGCGCGTAGACGTGCACCGGTTCGGACGCGCGTCCAGCCGCGGCTGTCACCGATCGCAGCACTGTCGATTTGCCGGAACCGCCGGTGCCGAACACGGCGAGATGCCCGGCGATGTCGGGCGAGAACCCCGCCACCCGGCGTGCCTGCGCTTCGGGCACATCGGTGACCCCGAGCACCAGCTCGGCGTCGGAACCCGCTTCGAGGCTGAGCAGGTCGATCGTGTCCGGCAACTGATCCAGCCACGGCCGACGAGGCGCGGGGATCGATGCCGCATCGGCGGCCTTCCGGAACACGGCGACGAGCCGCGCCTGATCGGTCGGCCCCTCCTGGGCGGTCGTCGCCTCCGTCTGAGGGCGCCACAAGATCTCGGCACCGAAGCGCAGCTCGGCGACCTGGACGGCTGCGCGCTTCGGCGCGGAGTCCGTCCAGCCGCCCGCATACGCGGCCTGGAAGGGCACCAGGCGGCCGGGGCCGGTCTTGGCGATGGCCCGCCCCGGCAAGCCGGGGTCGAACGTCGCGGCAACGGTGTCGCCGACGACATCCGAGCTGTCGTGGGAGTCGGCCATCCGCAGAGCGACACGCAGGTTGGTGTTGGCTCGCAGGTTGTCACGGATCACGCCCGCCGGCCGCTGCGTGGCCATGATCAGATGGATGCCGAGGGACCGGCCGCGCTGGGCAATGTCCACGACGCCGTCGACGAACTCGGGCACCTCGCCGACCAGTGCGGCGAACTCGTCGATCACGAGCACGAGGGCCGGCGGCGCCTCCGGGTCGCCGCGCTTCTCCAGCTCGAGCAGGTCCTTCGCCTTCTTGCGGGAGAGCAGCAGCTCCCGGTGGTGCAGCTCGGCTCGGAGGCTGGTGAGCGCTCGACGCACGAGGTAGGGCGTCAGGTCCGTGACGATGCCCACCGCGTGCGGGAGGGCGACGCAGTCCGCGAAGGCCGATCCGCCCTTGTAGTCGACGAACAAGAAGGTGACCCGATCCGGGCTGTACTCGGTCGCCATGCCGAGCACCCACGCCTGCAGGAACTCGCTCTTGCCGGCTCCGGTCGTGCCGCCGACGAGCGCGTGCGGTCCCTGCGTGCGCAGATCGAGCCGCATCGCGTCACCGGCGGCCTGACCCACGATCGCCCGGAGGGTCGCGCGGCCGGTCCCACCTCCCGAGGAGACCCCGTCCCGGCTGTGGATCGATCCGTTCTGCCGCCACCGGTCCACGGCCGTGGCGGGGGAGTCGGCGATCTCGGTGCCCGTGAGGGCGAGCATCGCGACGGAGGCGGGCAGATCGCTCGCGTCGACGGTGACCGCGCCGGCGTCGACGATCGAGGACAGGCGCCGCGCGAAGGTCAGCGCCTCCTCGTGGCCGACCCGCTCCGGCACGCCCTCGTCGATCATGGAACGGCGGACGTAGCCGATTCGTGCGGAGCCGTGGCCGAGGTCGACGAAGGTGTGGCAGGCCGCAGGGAGCTGCTCCGGTCGGTCCGCGATCCAGATCGGGAAGACCCCGGCGGCCGCGGCGTCCTCGGTCAGCTGGACGAGCCGGCCGAACGAGACGGGGGCGTCAGCAGCGACCAGCACCACGACCGCGGGTAGGCCGGCGGCCTCGACCGGGGGCGCTTCCGCATCGGCGTCCGCGCCGCGCTCAGCCACCGAACGACTGTCCGAGCGACCAGCGCGGGCCGCGGCACCACGCGCCTTCACGAGTTCCTCCAGCGCCGACAGGAGGGCGCCGCCGGTCGCGGCGCTGTCGGCGAGGTGCACCGCGTCCCCGAACGGGCTCTGCGGCGACGAGGTGTGGGGCAGCCAGCTGAGCCAGTCGAACTGGGCGCTCGTGCTCGGGCCGACGATGGCCGTGACGATGAGCTCGGCAGGGGAATGGAGGCCCGTGAGCTGCACGAGCACCGACCTGGCGAGGTCGGCGGCGGCGGCCCGATCTCCCGCGATCCCGACGGCACCCGCGGACGGCAGGCTCTCGGCGAGCGGTACGTCCTCGACCATGCAGTAGTGGTCGGTCAGTGCACTGACCCGCTCGGCGTGCTCGGGCATCTGACCGCCCCCGGCCGCGGGGGTATCGACGGTGACGCGGGACGTGGCCGTGCCGACGGCGAGCCGGACCACCAGGAAGTTCCAGTGCTCGGGGCGCCTGCTCCACAGGAGCTCGTCCAAGCGCATCGCGTCCGAGATGACGTCCGCTGCAGAGGGGGCCTCCTGGCGCCTGATCTGCTGCTCCCGAGGGCGGTGGTCGATGAGGGCGGTCGAGCACGCGGCGAACTCGGTCTCGAAGCGGGCCGTGTCCGTCGCGAGCTGCTTCTTGCGCTGCGACCGGCCGTCGACGTAGCTGCCGATCATCATCAGCGGCGCCATCACGATGAAGAGCAGCGAGAACGCGTTCCGGGTGAGCGCATACATCGACATGCCCATGAGCATCGGAGCCATGAGCGAGAGCCACGGGAACCGTGGCTTGTCCCGTGGACTGGCCATCGTCGGGGCCGGCAGCGCGGTCGGCGGGAACCGGGGGACGACGCGTGGGCGTCGGATGAACGGTCGCGTCCCCCCGACCTCCTTCGGCCCGCCCGGGCCCTCGGCGAGCAGCTCGACCGCGATCTCGGTGTCGCCCAGCTGCGCCGTCTGGCCGGCTTCGAGCACGAGGCGGGGGACCACCCCACCGTCGACGAGGATGCCGTTGGCGCTGTTCAGATCGATCAGCTCGACGACGTTGCCGACGAAGACGCGGGCGTGCCGGGACGACACGAGCGGATCGCGCAGCCGGACCGTGCTCGAGGGATCCCGTCCGATGGTGCTGTCGCCGAAGCGAAGGGGGAACTCCATGCCCTGGTCGGGTCCGCGGATGACCCGCAGCACGGCGGCCGTCCCGCGAGGATCGGTGCGTTCAGATTCCGCGACGGCGACACGGACGAAGTAGCCGGAGCCGATGGCGGCCTCGGACAGTGGCTTCTCGGGTGGGAGCGCCACTTCGTGGGCGAACGACGGTGCGGTCACCGCGAGGGTGAGCCGCGGCAGAGCGGACTCCCGCGCGGGCGGCTGGCGCGGATCGGCGAGGCGGATCGCGCGGGCGGCGTCCTCGACCGTGGCCGCTGCGTCGGTGGTCAGCACGATGTCGATCGGTGCAGGAGCCACGTTGAGCGTGACCTTGAGCTTCATCGCCGTCCCTCAGAGGAGCACGAGCGCGGTGGCCGCGGCGGCCACGCCGAGGACGAGCACAACGTCGACGACGATGCCCGGGAGAACGCGGCGCCGCGTCGGTGCCGGCCCGAACGCGGGCTCGTCGACGCGCCCTCGGAGCATGGTGTGATCGGACGAGTCGTCGATCGCGGGACGGGACGCGGTCCCGGTCGCGGCGGCGGACGGAACGGCCGGCGAGGACCCGGTGGCTGCGGGGGCGATGTAGACCGCCGCAGGCACCCCCGTGGCGACCGGGCCGATGTCGAGTCGAGAACCGGTGCGCGATCCTGTCGTCGAGCGTTCCCCGGTGGCGCCGAGCCGCCCGAGCGTGAGGCTCTCGTCGCCGGGGAGACCGCCGCCGGCGCCAGTGAAGGAGTTGTCGAGAACATCCACCGTCGTGACGGCGAGGCCGAGCTCGCGCTGCACCTTCTGCAGGGCCCGGGCGAAACTGAGGGCCGAGGTGTAGCGGCCCTGCGGCGTCTTGGCCATCGCGGTCTGCAGCGCCCGTTCCAGAGATGCGGGCACGTCCGGTCGGCCGGTCGGGGGAACCGGATCCCGGCGGATACGCGCCGCCTGCGTTTCGACGTCGTTCGCGCCCTCCGCCGACTCGAACGGCGCGCGCCCGCCGAGGAGGGAGTACACCGTGGCGCCGAGCATGTACACGTCGGTGGCCGGCCCGCTCCAACTGCCGTCGAGCGTCTCCGGCGGCGACCACGGCACCGACATACCGAGCGTGTCGCCGGTGGCGGCGCGTCCGAGCGTGGCGGCGATTCCGAAATCGGCGAGCGCGGGCCGGTTGAACGAGGTCACCAGGATGTTCGCGGGCTTGATGTCGCGGTGGAGGACGCCGGCGCGATGGGCCGTCTCAACCGCTCCTGCGATCTGAATGCCGATCGCGAGGACCTCGTCGACGGGCAACGCCTCCACCCGGAACCGTTGCCCCAGGTTCGGTCGGGGGCAGTGCTCCATGACGAGGAACGGGCGCTCGTCGGGCAGCACGCCGGCGACGTGGACGGTCACGATGGCCGGGTGGGCGGACAGCTGCGCCATCAGGTTGGCCTCGTCGCGGAACGTCGCAACCGCGTCGGAGGACAGATCGTCGCCCCTGAGCACCTTGACCGCAACCGACCGTCGCGGCATCTCCTGCTCGTACAGGTAGACGTCGGCGAAGCCGCCGGAGCCGAGCGGCTGGAGGAACTCGTACCCGTCGATCTCGGGCGCGGCCGTCATCGTCATCCGACGTACCCGGTGTTCTGCACGACGATCGTCTTCGTGACCTTGTCGCCGTTCGCGCTCTGGACCGTCACCGCGTAGTTCTGCGACGAGGACGGGCACGGCCAGTCGAGGGAGATGTTGCTGTTCGGGTCCACGGTCGAGTAGGGCTGCTCCGACGCGTCGAACGTGTCAACGCCGAACCAGGCCTTGGTCCCGCCGGTCGACGACCAGGAGATCGTGATCGTCGGCGGGGGCGGCGTGCTCGAGAACTGACCACCGCCCGGCGTCGGGCACGACACTGCCGGGGCGCTCAGGGAGGTGATCACAGGTGCTGGGGGCGTGCTCGGGTGCGGTGAGGAGCCCGAGCCGGATCCGGACCCTGAGCCGGACCCCGATCCGGAGCCGGATCCCGATCCCGACCCCGAGCCGGAGCCGGAGCCGGAGCCGGAGCCGACCGGGGGAAGCGCCGGGACGGACAGGGTCGGGACCGGGGTCGTCGGCGACGCCGCTGGGCTGACCGACGGCAGGGCGCTCGGCGTCGTGCCCGCCGCGACCACCGCCGTCGGTGTGGGGGCATGCTGCGACAGCGCCGCCGCGATCGCCGGAGCGTGCTTGACGCCGTTCAACGCGAGGAGCACGGCCAACGCCACGCCGAGGGCGATCCTGAGCACCAGCCGCGCAATGCCGGACCGAGGCTTGGGAGCCGGGCCAGTCGGACCGGCCATCGCGCACCTCCATCCACCGCTGGATGCTGACGGGCACACCCTAGACCGCGCCGACACGCCGCGCGAGACCACTGGCGCGGAACCCCTACCACAACTACCCATGGCGGAACCTGAACGCGAGTCCTAGTCTGCTCGGCGGGGGACTCGGGCACGCCGCGAACAACCGGAAGGAAGCGGGAACATGCCGAACGTCAACGTCACCTACGAAGAGATGCAGAGCACTGCATCGCAGCTCAAGAACGGGCAGAACCAGCTCGAGCAGGAGCTCAATCACCTGAAGCAGATCGTCGACAACCTCGTTTCGTCGGGGTTCACGACGGACACCGCGTCGGGTGCGTTCCAGCAGACCTACGAGAAGTTCACACAGGGGTCGATCCAGACCATCTCGGGTCTCGAGGGCATGTCCGAGTTCCTGAACAAGGCTGCCGACACGATGCAGCAGACCGACTCGTCGCTGGCACGGGCCATCTCGAACTGACGACCGCTCACTCGAGGTGACGAGCGAAGGGCCCGGGCGCTGATGAACGGCGGGAGCCTGCGGCTGAACGACGAGGTTCTCGCCGACCTCGATCGCTCGATGACGATGATCCGTGACGTGCTGTCGAACGCCGGTGGATCGGCTCGGAACGACGCGAAGGCGGCGGGGGACGAGCGGCTGGCCGAGCAGCTCGTCGAGTTCGCCGACGACTGGCGGAAGACGAGGAACCACATGCTCGAGGAGATCGACAAGTTCCAGAGCATGGTCGCCATGACCGTCGAGAGCTTCGCGCAGACGGACCAGCAGCTCGCGGCGGCGCTCGTCCCCCCGGGCTCACGAGGCACGATCGCGAGCACCCGTGGCTGACGCGTTCCCGAACCCGCTGACCGGGGATCCGAACCAGCTCGAGGCCGACGGCACCCTCTACTCGGAGACGTCGGACGCGATCGCGAACGCCATCGGGGAGATCCGGCAGCTCGGCTCCGACCTCTTCTCGAGCCACGCGGTCACGGCGCTGAACCGCAACCAGGGCGACGTCGTCGAGAAGGTCACCCGGATCCAGTACCGGTACTACGAGGCCGGCGGCGCGCTCGTGAACTACGCGAGGGCCCTCCGGGAGGCGCAGACGCAGGCGGCGAACGCGATCGCCGCCCACGGCCCGCTCTCGGACCAGGCGTCGACCCTGCTGTACCGGATCGACGAGGAGTCCCGGCTCGCGCACGAGCCCGGCCCCGACCAGATCGTGCACATCATGCAGCTCCAGCAGCTCATGGCGGAGCAGCGGGAGGTGCAGGCGCGGCAGGCCGATGCGCAGCGGATGTGGAACGACGCGAAAGGAATGAAGGACGCCGCGGCTCAGGCTGCCCGCATCGCGATCCACGTCGGCGATGAGAAGAACGACCTGAACGACGACCTCTGGGACTCGCTCGCGGCGCTCGTGCCGGTGCTGCTGCTGATCGACAGGATCGCGCAGATGGTGCTGAAGATCGTCTCCCTCGTGCTGACGATCCTCGCCATCGTCTTCGCCGTGCTCTCGCTGATCTTCCCGATCCTCGCGCCGGTGGCCGCGGCCCTGTTCGGCTACGCGCAGATCGTCAACCTCGCGATCGCCGTCCTGGCGCTGCTCGCCTTCCTGATGGACGGGTTCCACCTGATGGACCTCGTGCTGGTGGGTGTCGCGATCGTGGCGACTTTCGGAGCCGGGCTCGCCGGGAGCGCCCTCGGGGCGGCGGCGCAGGGCGCGATCAGCAACGCGCTGTCGGACGTCGATGAAGTCGCCGGCGACGTGATCGGCGCGGTCGCGAAAAATGCGATCACCGAAGGCGTGAAGGACGTCACGAAGGCCGAGGTCGGCGACCTGCTCTTCCGCGGGTCGAACGAGGCCGGGCAGCTGTTCAACGAGGTCGGCGGGCCTGCGGCCGACGGGCTGAACACCCTCGCCGCGCCCGGCATCACCGACATGAAGGATCTCAGCAAGCATCTGGGGTTCGAGGCGGGCGGCTACCTGAAGGACGGCCTGAACGAGACCCCGTTCCCCGAGATCCTGCACATGCCCTTCCGGGAGATCTCGTCGTTCGCCGACTCGGGTGGCCTCGGGAACCTCGACTGGGCGAAGGACGGCTGGAACGCGGTCCAGACCCACATCATCGATCCCGCGCAGCACCTGCAGCAGGCCGGCAACCAGTTCGCCGCGACACTCACCCATTGGGACCCGGGTGGTCAGTTCTCAGCAGGCGCCACCGGGTGGAGCTCGGGCGACGTGAGCGGCGACAAGCTGGGGGACGCCGTCAGCGGCCCGCTCGCGGACGCCGGCAGCGCGGCGTCGGACGGGCACTGGGGCGGCGGTGCGCAGTGGGTGATGAACCACCTGGGGCCGGGCCTACCGCTCGGCTCCAGCGCGGGGGCGGTGGGCGACCGGCTCGGTGACATCTTCGGCAACATGCAGGACGACCAGAACAAGGCGCTCATCAAGTTCGAAACGCCCGAGGGCACGTGGGGCTCCCACGATTGGGATCCGGCGATCTGGGGCGCGGTCACACCGTGAGCACGGCACTCGAGCGGACCGAACTCCAGGTCGCCATGCCAGCCGGCTGGTACGCGATGCCCGACCCGGAGGCGCCTGGCGCGCCCGCCTGGCCCTATGAGATGGTCGGACGACTGGGATTCGAGGGCCAGGACGCGGTGTCGGCCGTCGTGTCGCTCGCAGATGCCCTCGACAGGGCCCGGGCCCAGGCGAGGCCCAGGCGGTTGCGCTGGGTGTTCCTCGGCGAGCCGCCGGTCGCAGTCGTGCAGGCGTGGGCCCGGCTCGACGTCGTGCCGCGACTACAGCCGGACGGGCGCACCGCATCAGACACCTGGGAGCGGGGAGTGCGCAACGCGCCGCACGCAGGCGAGGCGGCCGTGTGGCATCGTGAGGTCGCGCGGCGCACCGTGCACGGCGACCCTGCGGTCACGATCCACGACCTGCTCACCGTCCGATCAGCACCGGACGCATCCGGGACGGTGCAGCACCGCACCGTGGTGACGATGTTCCCTGCCGAGCCGATCGTCGTTTCGCTCTCGGTCTCGACCCCCTTGCTCGCCGCGCTGCCCGACGTCGAAGCGACGGCGCTCGAGATCGCGAACGGCATCCGCCTCGGAGAACCTTCGTGAAGAACCCCGACATCGAGTTCGTGCTACCCGGCTCGTGGCGGTTCGTACCGGTCGCGGACGAGTCGGCCGCCAAGCGCGCCATAGGACGCATCACGGAGCAGACGGTCGGCCGGGCCGACGAGCGAGCCCGCCTCCGGGCGGACATCCGGGCGCGGTTCACCGCCGCGGCCGACCGTGCCCGCGGCGCAGGCGGCGAGGCGATGTGGATCTGCGACGAGATCACACCCGGCGTCCCCCTCCCCGCGTCCATCGTTCTCTACCGGCCCGCGCTCACAGTTCGCCACGAGGAGTCCGCCGAGCACCGCCGCACGGCGCTGCATGAACTGCTCGCCGAGCCGAGGAGCGACGTCGCCGAGTCGGACCTCGTCTCCGGCGGCCAGCCGGCGGTGCGGCGCGCCGAAACGGTGTCGGGCCCAGCCACGGACGAGCCGAACGCGCCGGTCGTGGAGACGGTCGAGTGCGACTACTGGATCGTGCAGCCCGACGGCCGCGGCGTGCTGCTGCTCGTCTTCGCATGCGGCATGCCGCTCCTGCGGGACAAGCTGATCGAGCTGTTCGACCTCATCGTGACGACGCTGCGGTGGAGGGACGAGGTCCTGGTCCCCCCGGTCGTCGACGCCGCCGTCATGTAGCCGTCGCCGCAGGTCCGTGCAGCACGGAGGGGCTGCGAAATGCAGCGGTAGGCGCCCGTCGCCCTCGACGATGCCGGTGATGGGTGGGCGGCCGAATCCCGCAGCCGCGCTGCCCAGCGGGTCCCCGTATCCACTGGCGCGAGGGTGTCCCCAGGTGGGTCGTCGAGATCGCGTCGAACGCCGTCGTACTCGATAGAGACCAGCCTGCCCCGAGCTCACCTGCTATGCCACGCTCACGAATGGTGCCGGGCGCTCGACGGCGCGAGTGCGTATGTCAAGGTGGTTGGGCATCACCACGACTACCGGTGGCCCGTGGACAGCGTCTCTCTCTTCTGAGGCGGAGCCGGTCACCACGTGCTCGGTCGACGTCTCATCGGAGGCACGTGAGTCAGTCTGGGCGCCTCTCGATCGTCTTGGGGCTGAACCTCGCGCTCGTCGCCGGGCTGACGGTCGCCGGCCTCGCCGTCGGGTCGGTGTCGCTGCTGGCGACGGCCGGTGACTGCGTCGGGGACGTCGTCGCGCTCGGGCTCGGACTGCTCGCCGTGCACCTGCGGGACCGGCACGGCAGGGCCGGAGCGACGAATGTGGTCGCCTCGGTCAACGTCGTGGTCCTGCTCGCCGTCTCGGTCGGCGTGCTGATCGAGGCGAGCGTCCGCCTGCTCCAGGGCGCGCCCGAGGTGCCCGGCGTGCCGGTGGTGCTCGGCGGTGTGGTGACGGCCGTGGTCCTCGGTGGCGGCGTACTCGTGCTCGGCAGGGGCGCGGGCCGCGAGGACCTCCACATGCGTTCGGTGCTGCTCGACACGGCGTCCGACAGTGCCGCGGCCGGTGCGGTCGCGCTTGCGGGGGCGGTCATGGCGGTGACGCACGGGCTGTACTGGCTCGATCCAGCGGTGGGGGCGGTCATCGCGCTGGTCGTGATGGTCGGGGCGGTCCGGCTGCTCGTCGACGTGGGGCGCGCGCTCCGTCGCGGTACGGCTGTCCAGGTGGACCTGGACTGATCCGGAGCGTGGGGGTCAGTCCTCGGCGATGAAGGCGGCAGCCCGCCGGCCCCAACCCGAGATCCGGTCCGGAGACGTGGCGACGTCGAGGGTGCTGTTCGGGAGCCGCTCGGCCAGGTACTCCGCGGTATCCACGGGATGGCTGGGGTCGGTGTCCCAGGTCAGGATGAGGGTCGGGTGCGTGATGGCGCGGAGCTGGTCGTCGTCGGGGAAGATGCTGGTCGCTGCGCCGCGGAGGACCGCGGACAGGAGGTGGTCGCGGACGGCGATGCCGGAGGCCCGCGTCCATCCGCCGGCCTGGAGGATGGGGGCCGGTGGCGTGACGCGCATGACGCGTTGCCACGATTCACGTCCGCGGAGCTCGATCATCTGGGCCGCGGCCAGGTAGAGCTGCGCTTGTGCTGCCCGCGCCTCGCCGCGAGTCGGTGGCACGACAAGGACGAGCCGACGGAAGCGCCGCGGGGCGGCGACGGCGGCCCAGAGCAGGACGCCGCAGCCTGTCGATGAGCCGAGCCCGTCGATCGGCCGATCGGGAGAGGCCGAATCGGCGACGGCGAGGTAGTCCTCGGCGAGGCGGGGCCACCGGTACGTCGTCCCGTCGTCCGTTCCCGTCGAGGCGCCGTGCCCACGGGTATCGAACCGGATGAGCCGGTTGCCGGCGGCGGCGACGGCGCTCCAATCCATGATGCCGACCTCGTCCTCCCACGCCCGGCTGGTGGCGAGGGAATGGGCGACGACCATCGTGTGATCCGCGTCCTTCGGACCCGCGCTGCTGTAGGCGAGGGTGACGTCCGGCCGGTCGAGGTGCGAATCCACCGGCGAATCCTACGGACCGCACTTGCGTCGTCCCCTCGGCGGCTCGAAGGCGCAACCCGTATCAATAGATGCCTCGGGATGAGAGCATGTCCGCCATCGCACACGGTTCGTCTGAGGGGGGATGGCCGATGGCCGACGCAACGTCGTCCGTTCCGCTCCCGGCCGTGCTGCAGGGTCGCTATCGCCCAGGTCCTCCGCTCGGACACGGTGGCGCATCGACCGTCTACCGGGCCCGCGACATCCTGCTCGGCCGCGACGTCGCGATCAAGGTCTTCAGGACGCCCGCGATCGACCCGAAGGATCTGCGGACGCAGGAGGGCGAAGCCCGCATGCTCGGGGGGCTGAACCACCCCGGCCTGGTCACGCTCCTCGACGCGGGCGTCGAGCTCACCGACGTCACGTCACCGCAGGTGTTCCTGGTCATGGAGTACGTGGAGGGTCCGGACCTCCGCCACCGGCTCCGCCAGGGCGCCCTGTCGGCGCTCGAGGTGACCTACCTCGGCTGGGACCTGCTGAGCGCTTTGGCCTACGTCCACGAGCGCGGGATCATCCACCGCGACCTGAAGCCGGCCAACGTGCTGCTCGCCGCCTCCCGCGGCCGACCCGCGCGCGGGAAGCTCGCCGACTTCGGGATCGCCGTGCTGCGCGGGGACATGGGGGAGCCGAGCGACGAGACGACCGGCACCGCGGCCTACCTGAGCCCCGAACAGGTCGAAGGGCTCCCGCTCGGATCCGAGACGGACATCTACTCCGTCGGGCTCGTGCTTCTCGAGGCGTACACCGGGCGGCCTGCGTTCCCCGGCAGCGTGATCGACTCCGCGATGGCGCGCCTCGACCGCGATCCCGCCATCCCGCCCGACACCCCCGCCGGGCTGGCGGCGCTGCTGCGATCGATGACCTCCCGGGTTCCAGCGGACCGACCGACGGCGGAGGACGCGGCCGCCGCCTTCCGCGACCTGATCGTCGGCGACCTGGGTGGCCAACGACCCAGGCCTCGCGATCCGGAGTCCGAACGGGTCGCCGCCGTCCGGGACTACAACCTGATCGACACGCCGCCGGACGCCGAGTTCGACCGGATCACCGCGCTCGCCGCCCGCGTGTTCGAGGTGCCTGTCGCCGTCATCAGCATCGTCGACGAGGAGCGGGTCTGGTTGAAGTCCAGGCACGGGATCGACGTGAGCGAGGTCGAGCGCACGCGCGGTCTCGGCGCCGCCGGGGGGCTCCATGAGCAGACGCTCGTGATCGAGGACGTCGCGACCGACCCGCGAATCGCCCACGTTCCTGGCGCTGAGGCGTCTCCCTTCCGGTTCTACGCCGGCGTCCCCTTGAAGACGAGCGACGGACTCAATCTCGGCACCTTCGCGATCGCGCACACCGAACCGCGCCGGATGTCGGCGACCGACACGGCGACGCTCGAGGACCTCGCCGCCATGGCCCTGCACGAGATGGAGATCCGCCGTGCCGCGCGACGCATCGCCCTCGGACGGGCGAGCCGGAACGAATGAGGGCGGCCCCGGCGTGACGGTTCTTCGGGTCGGGGGTTTCCGGGTCCCTGTCCCGGGGGCGTACGGCACCGAGGCGAGGAGCGGGTCTCCTCGTCGTTCTCGTTCCTGCCGAGCCCGCCGCAGGCCCGCCCGGCAGGAGCTCGCCGGCTTCGCCGGTGCGCTCCCTAGATCGCGGCGGTGAGGTCGAGCAGGGTCTGCCGCTGCGCGGTCCGCTGTCGCATCGACCGCTGCACCCGCTTGCAGACCATCGGGAACGCCTCGACGGCGTCGGCCTGCGTCGACAGGTAGCGGAGCCGCTGGTAGTACTCCGTTCTCGACATCCCGAAGGTGAAGAGGATGAGGTCGGTCTTCCTGCCGGTCGGTGCGGGGTGCGCCTCCTCGAAGGCGAGGAACCGGTGTGCGTCTTCCGTGAGCATGCGACGAGTATCGAAGACAGGTACGACATCCCCTGCCTGCCGGCTGACGTCCGGCGGGCGGGCCCTGCCGGGTTGTCCACATCGTTTTCGTACCTGTGTACGAGTTCTTCGCCGTGGGTCCCGCTGCGACAGGGCCCGATCGGGGCCCGTGACACCATCACCCCTGTGATCGACCACGTCGACGGCATCAGGGGCGCGCGCGAGCACCCCCACACCATCGATGCGGTCGCGGCCACGCCGGTCGTGCGGTGACGGCCCTGCCGGCGCAGCGCTCGGTCGTGCTGCGGCGTCGCGGCTTCGCGCTCGAGGCGGCCACGCTCGCATGGAACGTGGCCGGCGTCGTCGTCCTGGCGGCCATCGCGCTCAGCAGCGGGTCGGTCGCCGTCGTCGGGTTCGGGCTGGACAGCCTCATCGAGATCGGTGCCGGCATCGTGGTGATCTGGGAGCTGTCGGGCACGGGCGCGGCGCGGCAGGTACGGGCGCTCCGCATCATCGCCGCCGCGTTCCTCCTGCTCGCGGTGTACCTCGTCGCCTCATCGGCCTTCGCGCTGGTGACGCGGCTGCATCCGCACGACGGGCCGGCGGGCATCGTCTGGACGGGCGTCACGGCTGTCGTCATGTTCCTGCTCGCGGCGGGGAAGACAGCCACCGGCGCGGAGCTCGGGAACCCGGTCCTGGTCGCTGAGGGCCGCGTCACGGTCGTCGACGGGATGCTCGCCGTCGTCGTTCTGATCGGCCTCGCGGTCGACGCGCTCCTCGGCTGGTGGTGGGCCGACCCGCTCGCGGCGCTCGTGCTCGTGGTCTACGCCGTCCGCGAGGCCGTGCACATCCGGCGGGGCTGAACGGCAGCATCCGCAGCGGGCGAGACGCCCCGGCCGCGAAGATCGGCCGGCCGCCGTCCTCCTCGATCCGACCGAGGTGACACGAGGAGCTGCTCCGGCCCTGCCGCCCGCTGCACCACGGCTCGACGCATCAGCGAGGGCGGCTCGAACCTCGAGCGACACTGTCGCGCAGGGAGCGAGCACCTGGCGTACTCGGCCACGGTGCTCGAGCAGTGAGCCGTCCCGCGCTCGGGGCGGCGTGCGACGGCCTGCACATCCCGAGGGCCGAGCGGCAGGACCCGGCGGCCGGGGAGCCGCTGCGGCGGCGGACGTAGGCTGCCCCCGTGGCGGTCCGTGCGCTCGATCCGTCGCACCGGCGTGTGCGTGCGGCTCGCGCGGCCGCCGCGTCCACGCTCGCCACCCTGGTCGCGCTCGCGTCGCATGTCGCCGCCGGTGGTGCTCCGCCGTCGATGCTGCTCGTCGCGACGGTCGGCGTGCTCTCCTGGTGGCCCGCGATCCTGCTGATGGGCCGGCGGCCGTCGCTCGCCGGGCAGGCGCTCACGATCCTGCTCGCAGAGGCCGCCCTGCACGCGACCTTCACGCTCGGGGCGGCGCCCTCGTCGGCGCTCGTCGTGCCGCGGCCCGGTGCCGTGCTCGGGCCGATGCCGGGCATGCCGGCGGAGGCACCCATGGCCGCGATGGCCGCTCCGACCGCAGCGATGTGGACCGCTCACGCCGTCGCCGCGGTGCTCACGGTCGTCGCGTGGAACCGCGGCGAGGCCGCCTTCTGGGCTCTCGTGCGACTCGCCCACCGGCTGAGCCCCGTTCCCGTGCCGGAGCGGACCCACGACGAGCGGCCGCGGCTCCGCGCACTCGTCGCGACCCGGTGGGATCCGTCCCCCGCGCACCACCTCGAGCGGGTGGTGGCCGTCCGGCCCCGCCGAGGCCCGCCTCCCGTTCCGAACCGCTGACGTCCCACCCGGCCCTCGGGTCCGAATGCTCCCGTGTGCATCGCGCGCGGCCCACTGCTGAACCGAGCCCCTTCGGCGGCTCCACCTCGTGAGGAATCTCCCCATGTCATCGATGTCCTGGTCCCGGGTGGCAGTCGCCGCCGCGGCGACCGTCGCCCTCGTGCTCGCCGTCCCGCTGGGCGCGAGCGCCCACGTCCGCGTCACTCCGAGGCAGGCCGTCGCCGGCGCGGACGACACCCTGCTGACCTTCTCCGTCCCCACCGAGTCGGGGGCGGCGAGCACGACCCGTGTGGTGATCGAGCTGCCCACGTCCACCCCGTTCGGCGACGTGTCGTACCAGCCGGTGCCCGGCTGGACGGCGAGGGTCGTCGACGGCAGGCTGCCGAAGCCGGCGAAGGTCGACGCCACGACGATCACGGAGGCGCCGCTGCGGATCGAGTGGACGGCGGACCCGGGCACGAAGCTCGTCAGCGGCCAGTTCCAGGACTTCGTGCTGAGCGTCGGACCCATGCCCCGCACCGGCAGGATCGCCTTCCCGACGACGCAGACCTACTCGGACGGCACGGTCGTGCGGTGGTCGCAGGCCACGCCGGCGACGGGCCAGGAGCCGGACCATCCGGCCCCCGTCCTCTACGTCGAGGACGCGCCGCCGGGGACCGAGCGGCTCACCTCCGACGCGGTCGGGCTGAGCGCCGAGGCTCCCGCCACCTCGAGCGATCTGATGCTGGTCGCCGTGCTTGCGGCCGCCGCGCTCGTGCTCGCGGTGCTGGCGGGCGGGCTCGGCGTGCTCGCCGTCGTCGGCGCCCGCCGCTCGCGGCGCCCCTGAGAAACGGCCGCGGCCCCGCCCTGCAGCACGTCGGGGCCGCGGCTCCAGGGGGAGCGGCAGCCGCTCCTCCTGGCCCTGGTGCGGACGGGCGGGTGCCGCTACCGTCGATCCACGCAGCCGACGCGGTCGGCCGCGGCTCGGGCAGAAGGAAGGAGCGAGGCCATGACGGTGCGCATCAGCACGCCCTCCTCCACTTCCTCACCCATCGGGGCCGCCGCCTAGCACCACCCGGCGGTCTCCAGCCCAGTACGGAGATCACCGTGTCGTTGTTCGACGAGTCCACCGCATCCCTGCGGTTCTCGACCCACCAGCCCGGACCCGGGCAACGGTGGTCGACCTGGCCCTCGACCACGCCGACGCAGCGCGGGCCACGACCCCATCCCGACTGGCTCGTCGTCTCGGCCGCCGCGTTCGACACCGAGCTCGGGATCGTGAAGACCGGGAAGGAGGCCGACCTCCACCTCCTCGAGCGGGCGGTCCCGGACGATCCGACGGCGACGTGTCTCCTCGCCGCGAAGCGGTACCGGGGGCCGGGCACCACCGACTTCCACCGGTCGGCCGCGTACCAGGAGGGCCGGCGGATGCGGAACACCCGCGACACGAGGGCGGTCGCTCGCGGCAGCGCGCACGGCCGGGCCGTCTCGGCCGAGCGGTGGGCGATCGCGGAGTTCGAGGGGCTCTGCACTCTCTCGCAACTCGGCCTGCCTGTGCCGTACCCGGTGCAGATCTCGGGGACCGAGATCCTCATGGAGTTCATCGGCGACGGGACACGCGCGGCCGCCCGCCTGGCCCAGCACCGCCCGGGCCGGGCGGAGGCGGAGGACTGGTTCGAGCAGGTCGTGAGGATCCTGCACGGGCTCGCCCGCGCCGGCTTCGCGCACGGGGACCTGTCCGCCTACAACCTGCTCGTGCACCGCGGTCAGGTGGTGGTGATCGACCTGCCGCAACTCGTCGACATCGCCGCCAACCCCAACGGGGCCGCGATGCTGCAGCGCGACTGCCACATCATCTGCGACTGGTTCGCCCGTCACGGCGTCGCGGCCGACGAGGACCTGCTCTTCACCGACCTGATCAGCGAGGTGTTCTGACCGCCCGGCGCCGGGACGGTCCCGGATTCAGCGGCGGCCGCCTGCGACGGCGAGGCGGCTGTTGACGGGCTTGATCGGCGGGTCGGGGAGGTGCGGCTGCGGGACGGCGTCGAGCGCGAACTCGGCCACGACCCCCGGCCGGAACAGCAGGCAGTAGGTCGAGCCGCCGAACTGGAAGTGCCCGAGCTCCTGCCCCTTGTCGAGGTGCGCCCCCGGCTTCACGGCGGGCGCGACGATGCACGACGACACCTCGACCATGCCGACGAGCACGACCGCGACGAGGCCGATCGACGGCTCGTCCGCCTCGAGGAGGATCACCGCGCGGGTCGCCACGTGGGCGAGGTAGGACTGCGAGTTCGTAGGCTCGGTCGCCTCCGGCCCCTCGGCGTCCGCCTCCGAGAAGTAGGTGCCGTCCTGCACGAAGGCCCGCACGACGGTGCCGCTGACGGGGCTGTGCCACCGGTGGTAGTTGTTCGCGCTGAGGAACGCCTGGTACACCGTGCCCCCGACGAACTCGTCGACCGCTTCGTCGCCGGCGAGCATGTCGACGAGCGAGTACGGCTGGGTCTTGATCCAGAAGCGGTCCTTGCGCTGCACGTCGATGGCGATGCCGTAGGCGACGGACTCGCAGACGTTCGCGATCACGCGGCCGTCCTTCGGTGCCGCCACCGGGCGCGCGCCCGGTGCCAGGCGGCGGGTGAAGAAGTCGTTCCAGGAGGCGAAGCCGTCGTACTCGGCGTCGGGGTCGTGCTCGAACTGGTCGATGCCGATCGTCGCCCTGGCCTCGTCGGACAGCCAGCCGGTGGGGGAGTCGTTCAGCACGTACCGGGACTCCGGGCTGTTCAGGAAGTCGCACCAGACGCCGAGCAGCTCCTTCAGCACCGCGTTGACGCGGGCGTCGCGGAAGAACGCGAACCCCGCCGTGGTGCCGCTCGGCCAGTCGAGGATCGCTCCGAGCGGGGTCGACGCGGTCGAGTCACCGAACTCCGGCGCGAGCGTGAGCACCTCGTTGATCATGCGGAGCAGCTCGTCCCACGAGTCGACCGGCTTGTCGCTGTACTCCTTGCCGACCGGCGCCTCGGTGACCATCCGCTCCGCGTACATCCGCAGCACCGGGTCGCCCTCGACGAGGTCCTTCAGCTTCGCAGCCACCGGATGCAGCACGAGCCGCTCGCCGAGCGCGGCCACGCGCTGACGGTGCCGGGTCAGCCAGGACTCGAGGTCCGCCTGCTCAGGCAGCCAGCCCGCCTTGCGTCGCACATCGACAGAGACCACGGGACCAGGCATAGCCGCACGGTAACCCCGGGCGCATGGGCGTTCCCCCCGCGCCGACCGTCACGAGCGCGCAGGCCGGGCGGCGGTCGTGATCTGGAGCGGTCGCCTGGACTGACGCGAACCTGACCCGCCGGTCCCGGCGTGCCGCCGATCCGGCGTGGGGCTGGGAACCGACCGGCTTGATGCGAAAAGGTGGTCCCTGCCGCCTCACGTGAGGCGGTCGACGGCCGGACCCATCCCCTCCGCCCGTCGGTCGCGCGGCGCGGAGCGCCGCATCACCGAGAGGGGCGAGACCCAGTGGGCCTTCTCCAGGCAGTGCTGCTCGGCGTGATCGAGGGACTCACCGAGTTCCTCCCCGTCTCGAGCACCGGCCACCTGACCATCGTCGAGAAGCTGCTCGGCCTCCGCGTCGACGACCCCGGCGTGACCGCGTTCACCGCGATCATCCAGGTCGGGGCGATCATCGCGGTCATCATCTACTTCCGCCGCGACATCGTGCGGATCATCGCCGCCTGGGTGCGGGGCCTCGCGAACCGGGACCATCGGTCCGACCCCGACTACCGGCTCGCCTGGTACGTCATCATCGGCACCGTCCCCATCGGGATCATCGGCCTGCTCGCCCGGCACCTCATCACCGGTGCGCTGCGCAGCCTCTGGGTCGTCGTCGCGGCCCTCGTGCTCTGGAGCATCGTGATGTTCATCGCGGAGCGGGTCGGGCGCAAGAAGCGTACTGAGGAGCAGCTCACCCTCGCCGATGCGATCGTCATCGGCCTGATGCAGTGCATCGCGCTCGTTCCGGGCGTCTCCCGGTCCGGTGCGACGATCAGCGCCGGCCTGTTCCGCGGCCTGAACCGCGTCGCGGCGACCCGGTTCTCCTTCTTCCTCGCCATCCCCGCGCTGATCGCCGCGGGCGGCTTCGAAGCGGCCACGTCGGCGAAGGACATCTCCTCCACCGTCGGCTGGGGCCCGACCGCCGTCGCCACCGTCATCAGCTTCGTCGTGGCCTACGCCTCCATCGCGTGGCTGCTGCGGATCGTGGCGAAGCATCCGATCTCGGTGTTCATCGCCTATCGGATCGTCCTCGCCGCGCTCGTCGCGGGGCTGCTGCTCGCCGGCCTCATCACCGCCCAGTAGCCCGTCCTGCACGCCGGATGAACGCAGAAGCCGATCCTGTTGGGATCATCGGCGGTTCTTAGGATGCGCCAGCAGCGCCCACAGCGACACGCCCGACGCTGATCGTGCGGCCCCGGCTCGGCCGTGTCGAGACCGCGGGCGCCCGCCCGCGGCGGGAGGGACGGTCGTGGGACGGAACGGAGTGGCGGTCCGGCACGGCGCGGGCCGCCGGGCGCCCCGGTGGGTGCGGCTGCTGCGCACCGCGCTCGTGGTGGTGGTCGTCTGCGCCGTCGCCGGCGTCTCGCTCGCCGCGATCACCGCCTGGCGGCTCACCTCGGAGCTGCAGCACTCCGCCGTCGACATCGGCAACGGGACGACTGCGCAGACGCCCTCGATCGGCGCCTTCTCGGGCGCGTTCTCGGTGCTGCTCGTCGGCGAGGACAACTCGAGCGGCCAGACGGGCTTCGGCGCGAGCCGCGACGCGACGCTGAACGACGTCAACATCCTCGTCCACGTGAACGCCGACCACACGAGCGCGACGGTGGTCAGCCTGCCCCGCGACCTCGTGCTCGACCAGCCGCAGTGCACGGACCCGACGACGAAGCAGGTGTACTCCGCCGTGTCCGCCGAGCCGCTCAACACGGCGATCTCCCGGGGCGGCCTCGGCTGCGTCGTCGCCACCGTCGAGCAGCAGACGGGGCTCGCCATCCCGTACGCGGCACTCTTCAGCTTCGACGGCACCGTCGCCATGGCCGACGCGGTCGGTGGTGTGCAGGTCTGCGCCACGAAGGCGATCGACGACCCGAACTCCGGGCTGAAGCTGCCCGCGGGCGTCTCGACGATCACCGGGCGCACGGCGCTCGCCTACCTCCGGGACCGGCACGGCGTCGGCGACGGCAGCGACCTCGGCCGCATAGCCTCGCAGCAGGCCTACATGTCCTCCCTGCTCCGGAAGATGACGAGCAGCAGCACCTTGACCGACCCGGCCAAGCTCTACGGACTCGCGTCCGCGGCCGCCCGGAACGTGGTGCTGTCGAAATCGCTCGCCGACGTGGACACCATGGTCACGATGATGCTGGCGCTCAAGCAGATCTCCCTGTCGAAGATCGCCTTCGTGCAGTACCCCGTCGTCGCGGATCCCGCGGACTCGAACAAGGTCGTGCCGAACGCGACGCTCGCCGCCGCGCTGATGACCCGGGTGAAGGCCGGCGCCGCCATCCCGCTCAGCACCTCGAACCTCGGCAGCAGCGCCGTGGCGGCGAAGACGGCCGCGGGTTCCTCCTCGTCGAGCGCCTCGGCGCCCTCGCCGAGCCCGTCCTCGTCCTCCTCGTCCTCGTCCTCCTCGTCCACGGCGCTCAAGGGCCTCACGGGCCAGACGGCGAGCGAGCAGACCTGCTCCGTCGCGGCCTCCAGCTAGACGACCACCCCTGGCGGCAGGCCCATCAGCTCCGCTTTCGCCGCGAGCAGCGCCCGCAGCAGCTCGAGGGGGAGCGGCTCGTCCAGCGCGAAGTGCAGCGAGCCCGGGGTGCGGGCGTACCCGTCGACGGCCGGCCCGAGCGACTCCAGCACGTGCCCGCTGTGGGGCAGGTAGCTGAGGTGACGGCGGAACGCCGCCAGCCCGGCGATCGGCGCACCGTCCACGAGGAACACCGGCACCGAGTAGGAGATCCCCTCCGTCGCGGACGGCACGAGCCGGCGGATCCGGTGCCGCACCTCGTCGAGCGTCGCGCGGCCGGGCTCGCTGACGCCGGCCAGGTAGTCGTCGATGTCCACGGCGGTCATGCCCGCATCCTGCTCCGCTTCGGCGCCTCCTGGAACACCGGGCGGGCCACCTGCGTCCCGGGGGCCGATCTGAGGCCGCGACGCCGGATCGCACCCGGCTCCGCCGTTCGGCCCATCCGGATGAGCCTCGGGAACGGATCCGGGCCCTCCTGTCGAAATCCGCCGCGCCCGTTCGTCGACATGAGGAAGCGGCCACCCGGGCCGCGACGAGACCGGAAGGAACAGTCATGGCCGAGGAGTACATCGTCCTGATCGTCGAGGAGCCGTGGGACCCCACCGCGGTGACCGAGGAGCAGTGGGGCGCCGCCATGCGGGCCCACCAGGCGTTCGCGGAAGCCGTGCAGCAGGCGGGAGCCTCCATCCTCGGCGGCGACGCCCTGCAGCCGCCGTCGACCGCCGTTCGCATCGTCCCGGCCCGTGACGGCGGCTCGCCCGTCTACACGGACGGGCCGTTCGCCGACACCAAGGAGGTCGTCACCGGCTACTACAAGCTCGGCGTGCGCGACGCCGACCAGGCCCGCGAGCTCGCGGCGCTCTGCCCGAGCGGCGGTCGCCTCGAGCTGTGGCCGGTGATGGCCACCAACGCGATGTGACGCGACCGGATCTACGCTGAGCCGTGGCCGCTCCCTCCCTCGACGACGTCTTCCGTCGGGAGTGGCCGCGGCTCGTCGCCGTCATCGCCCGGACCACCGGCGATCTCGCTCTCGCCGAGGACGCGGTGCAGGAGGCGTTCGCCCGCGCGGCCGCCGCCCGCGACCGCGAGATCCTGATCAACCCGGCAGCGTGGCTCACCACGGTCGCGAAGCGGATCGCGATCGATGCACTGCGTCGCGAGGCCCGCCTCGTCGAGCGGCTGCCGATGCTCGCCGCCGAGGAACCGCCCGCCGTGAGCGACGCGGCCGGCGACGACCGCCTCGCCCTGCTCTTCGCCGTCTGCACGCCCGCGCTGGAGCCGGACGCCCGCCTCGCCCTGGCGCTGCGGTTCGTCTGCGGCGTGCCGACCGCTGAGATCGCCGCCGTGCTGCTCGTGAGCCACCCGGCGATGAGCGCGCGGCTCACCCGCGCGAAGCGGCGGATCGCGGAGCAGCACGTGCGGTTCACCGTGCCCACGGGGGCCGAGCTCGCCGCGCGGCTGCCCGACGTGCTCGCCACGGTGCACCTCCTCTACACGACGGGTCACACCGCCGCCGAGGGCGCCGACCTCCGCCGGACCGGTGTCACGACGACCGCGGTCGAGCTCGCGCGAGCACTCCGCGGCGTCGCGCCGGCGGACCTGGAGGTGGCAGGGCTCCTCGCCCTGCTCCTGCTCACCGAGGCCCGCGCCCCCGGCCGGGTGCGGCCCGACGGGTCCGTCGCCTCGCTCGAGGTCGCGGACCGCGGCACCTGGGATCCCGCCCTGCTCGGGGAGGGCCTCGACCTCGCCACGGCGGCGCTCGCCGGCGGTGGACGCTTCTCGCTCGAGGCAGGCATCTCCGGACTGCACACGTCCGCACGGGACTTCGCGTCCGCCGACTGGCCCGCGATCTGCCGGCTCTACGACCGCCTGGTCGAGCGCTGGCCGTCGCCGGCGGCCGAGGTCGCCCGTCTCGTCGCGCGCAGCTTCCTCCCCGGCGAGGGGCCGGTGTCGCTCGAGGCGCTCGCCGAGCTCGAGATGCGCGCGCCGGCGGCCGCGCGCCACGTGGCGGCCGCCCGTGCCGATCTGCTGCGGCGGATGCAGCGGGTGGAGGAGGCGCGGGCCGCCTACGCGGCGGCGCGCTCCATCGAGCGGAACGCGGCGGTGCGGGACTTCTACGGCGCGCGGATCGCGGAGCTCGAGCAGCGCTGAGCGACCGCGCGTCCAGGACCCGTGCACGGCGGGGGGGATCCGCGGGAGCACGTGGATGCGTGTTCGGGCAGGATCGGCGGTACGCCGAAGGAGGACCATGACCGACGACGCCGAGCGCGAGCGGTTGCAGGGGGCGGACGTCGACGCCTGGCGGCGATGGGGCCCCTACCTCAGCGAGCGGGCCTGGGGCACCGTGCGGGAGGACTACAGCGCCGACGGCGACGCCTGGTCCTTCTTCCCGCACGACCACGCCCGGTCCCGTGCGTACCGCTGGAACGAGGACGGCCTCGCGGGCCTCTGCGACGACGGGCAGCGACTCTGCTTCGCGCTCGCGCTCTGGAACGGCGCGGATCCGATCCTCAAGGAGCGCGCGTTCGGCCTCACCGGCCCGCAGGGCAACCACGGCGAGGACGTGAAGGAGTACTGGTGGTTCGTCGACTCGACGCCGACCCACTCGTGGATGCGCTGGCGCTACGCCTACCCGCAGCGTGCCTACCCCTACGCCGACCTGCTCGAGGAGAGCGCTCGCCGTGGCCGGCACGACCCCGAGTACGAGCTGCTCGACACGGGCGTCTTCGACGAGGACCGGTACTTCGACGTGTCGGTCGACTACGCGAAGGCGTCCCCGGACGACATCTGCCTCCGCATCACCGTGACCAACCGCGGCCCGGAGGCGGCGACGGTCCACCTGCTGCCGACCCTCTGGTTCCGCGACACCTGGAGCTGGCGGCTCGGCGTCCCGGTGCCTTCGCTGACGGCGTCCGGAAGCGGTGCGCTCGTGGCGCGGCACGAGGAGCTGGGCACTAGGACGCTCGCGAGCGACGGATCCCCGGAGGCGCTGTTCTGCGACAACGCGACCAACACCGAGCGGCTCTGGGGACGCCCGGGACCCGCGTACCCCAAGGACGGCATCAACGACCACGTGGTCGACGGCGCCGCCACGGTGAACCCCGACCGCACGGGCACGAAGGCCGCGCTGCACCACGTGGTCGAGATCCCGCGCGGCGGCAGCCACGAGATCCGCCTCCGGCTGTCCCCGGACGTCGCGCCCGACCTCGGGCAGGACTGGGAGCGCACCATGGCGGCGCGCGCGGCGGAGGCCGACGCCTTCTACGGCGGGCTGAGCACGGGCGCGACCGCCGACGAGGCGCACGTCATCCGTTCGGCGATGGCGGGGATGCTCTGGAGCAAGCAGTACTACGCGTACCGCGTGCGCACCTGGCTCACCGGCGATCCGAACCAGCCCGCACCGCCGCCCGAGCGGTGGCACGGGCGCAACCGGCAGTGGCAGAACCTCGACGCCGAAGCCGTCGTCTCGATGCCCGACCCCTGGGAGTACCCGTGGTTCGCGGCCTGGGACCTCGCGTTCCACTGCGTCACCCTCGCGCACGTCGACCCCGCCTTCGCGAAGCAGCAGCTCGCGATGGTGCTGGGGGCCGGCTGGATGCATCCGACCGGGCAGGTCCCGGCCTACGAGTGGGACTTCGGTGCGGTGAACCCGCCGGTGCACGCCTGGGCCGCGCTGCACGTGTTCCGCCGCGACGGCGGCACCGATCTCGCCTGGCTTCGGCAGGTGTTCGAGCGGCTCATCGTCAACTCCACCTGGTGGGTCGCCCGGAACGACCCCGACGGCAACGGGACGTTCAGCGGTGGCTTCCTCGGCATGGACAACATCGGTCCCTTCGACCGCGGCGCGGCGCTGCCCGAGGGCGTCGTGCTCGAGCAGGCCGACGCCACCGGCTGGATGGCGTTGAACTGCGTGAGCATGTTCGAGATCGCGCTGGTCCTCGCCGAGACGGATCCGGCGCTCGAGGACATGGCGCTCATGTTCTTCGACCTCTTCGCCCTCATCGCCCGCGCCACCGAGGGCAGCGGGCTCTGGCACGACGAGGACGGGTTCTTCTACGACCGGCTCGCCCGGCCGGACGGTGCCGGCTGGCCCATCGCGGTGCGCTCGATGAGCGGTCTCGTGCCGGTGTTCGCCGCGGTCGGGGTGCGGCGGGAGCTGCTCGACCGGCTGCCGCGCCTGAAGGCGCACGTGGAGCGGTTCCTCGAGGACCACGGCGACGCGGCGGAGGCCGCCGACATCGATCTGGAGGCCGCCGGCGAAGGGCACGGCCTTCTCGCCCTCGTCGACCGCGAGCGGCTGCGCCGCATCATGCGCGTCGTCGGCGGCGAGGGCGAGATGCTGTCGCCGCACGGCGTGCGTGCCGTCTCGGCGGCGTACCGCGACCACCCGTTCGTGCTGCACGCGGGCGTCGAGGACGAGACCGAGGTCGACTACGAGCCGGCCGAGTCGACGACGGGACTGTTCGGCGGCAACTCGAACTGGCGCGGACCGGTGTGGCTGCCCGTGAACTACCTGCTGCAGCAGGCGCTGCGCCGCTACGGGGAGGCGGCGGGGCACACGGTGCTCTGCGAGTACCCCGCCGGCTCGGGCCGCAGCGCGACGTTCACCGACCTCGCCGCCGACCTGTCGGACCGGCTCGTGAGCCTCTACCTGCCGGATGCCGACGGCCGCCGGGCCGTCTGGGGCGGAAACCCGCGGTTCTCCACCGACCCCGCATGGCGGGACGCGCTGCTGTTCTACGAGTACTTCAACGGCGACGACGGGGCGGGCCTCGGTGCGAGCCACCAGACCGGCTGGACGGGGCTGATCGCGAACCTGCTGCTCGAGCGCATCCGCGATCGGCTCCGCTGAGGACCGGGGCGCTTTCGCGCCTCGGTCGCGGCCGATCGCCGGCACCGTCTCGGCGCCGTTACCCGTCTCGGACGACGCTTTCGTGCCTCGGCCGTTGCACGACGGAGCGACGGAGTCGTCCTGCACACGACCCGCGGTCCTGCAGACCGCCACGACGGACGTGGTGCTGCGAGGCGGGCGGCGTGTCGGTCGCGTCTCACCTGCAACGGACCTGAACCTGGACCCGGCGGCTCGCGCCCGCCAGGAGGACGATGTCGAGGATCCTGATCCGCGCCGGGAAGCGCCCGGACGCGGTGGTCACCCCTGAGGCGTCACTCGCCGCGTCGCGCTGGAGCGTCTTCGGTCGCAACTCGGGCAACCTGCTCTTCAGCAACTCGGTGACCCGGGCCCTGTCGGTGCCCGGCGCGGAGCTCGTCCCCGACTCCCTCGCCCTCGAGCGGACCGCGCCGACGCCGGCGCTCGCCGCCCGCATCGACGAGGAGTTCGATGCGCTCGTGCTCCCGCTCGCGAACGCGTTCCGGCCCGACTTCGTCGGCGCCCTCACCCGCCTCACCCGCCTCATCGAACGCCTGAGCATCCCGGTCGTCGTCGTCGGGGCCGGCGCCCAGCTGCCCGTCGACGGGTCGGTGCGATCGGTCGGTGACGACGTCAAGGACGCCACCCGGGCGTTCGTGACCGCGGTGCTCGACCGCTCCGCCTCCATCGGCGTCCGCGGCGCCATCACGAAGCGGTTCCTCACCGACCTCGGCATCCCCGCCGGCTCGGTCGACGTCATCGGCTGCCCGTCGATCTTCGACGCCGGCCCCTCCTTCACCGTGCGCAGGAAGGCCGACGCGATCACCCGCGACTCGGCCGTCGCGTTCAACACGGCGCTGGCCAATCCGGGGGCGGGCGCCTTCGTGCGCCGCATCACCGACGCCTACCCGCGGAGCGTCTTCATCGGCCAGAGCAACCTCGAGCTCGAGCTGCTCCTCTGGGGCACGCCCATCACGGGTCAGCAGGCCGGGGTGCCCGCGACCACCGACCACCCGCTCTGGACCGGGGACCGCCTGCGCTTCTTCGTCGATCCCCGCAGCTGGATCCGATACCTCGCCGGTAGGGACCTGTCGGTGGGCGCGCGGATCCACGGCAACGTGGCCGCCCTGCTCGCCGGCACGCCGGCCGTCGTGCTCGCGGCCGACTCCCGCACCCTCGAGCTCGCCGACCACCACGCCATCCCGTACCGGGTGATGCCGCGGCTCGACGCGGACCTCGACCTCGACCGGCTCCACGACGAGATCGACCTCGACGCGTTCAACCGCCTGGTGCCCGAGAACTTCGACCGCTACTGCGCCTTCCTGGACCGCAACGGCCTCGCCCATGCCGCCGGGGATGCGGCGGCCACGGCGCGGTTCGACGCCCGGATGGCGGCCGCCCCGTTCCCCGGACCGGTCGGTCCGCCCACCGGACCGGACGGCGTGCGCGAGCTCCTCGACCGGCTGCGGTGGCTGCGGCAGACGAACCCGACTCCGGACGTGCGGACGAGCGACGCGTACACGCCGCCGTTCTCGCCCGATCCGGTCGCCGCGGCGCTGCAGCCGCTCGTGGCCCGGATCGCGGAGCTCGAGCGGGCGCGGGACCGCCGTCGCCGTGCCCTCGATCCGAAGGCGTGGGCCCGGCTCGCCGGTCGCGCCGTCCAGCACGTGCGTGGCCCGGTCGCGCCTGCGACGCAGCCCGCGCGACCGGGCACCCGGACCGCCTGACCGCTCGCGGCGTGCGCGACGGCGCGGCAGGATCGGCGGCGTGACCATCACCCGCTACTTCACCGCCATGAGCCTCGACGGCTACCTCGCGGACGCCGCGGGATCGCTCGAGTGGTTGCTCGCGCTGCCCGACGAGGGCCAGGAGGGCGCCTTCGGCTCCTTCCTCGACGGCGTCGGCGCGATCGCGATGGGCGCCACGACCTACGAGTGGGTGCTCGGTCACGAGCCCGTGCTCGAGCGCCCGGAGCTCTGGCACGACTGGTACGGCGACCGACCCACCTGGGTGTTCACGCATCGCGAGCTCCCATCGATCCCCGGGGCCGACGTGCGCTTCGTCTCGGGCGACGTCGTCCCCGTGCAGCGGGAGATGACCGCCGCGGCGGGGGAGCGGGACCTCTGGCTCGTCGGCGGCGGCGAGCTCGCCGGCGCCTTCGCGGACGCCGGCCTGCTGGACGAGCTGGTGCTGTCCGTGGCGCCGGTGCTGCTCGACGGCGGAGCGCCGCTGCTGCCGCGACGGCTCGAAGGTCGGCTCCGGCTCACCGCCGCTCGGGTGGCCGGCGTCTTCGCCGAGCTGCGCTACGCCGTCGAGCCCTGACCGACGGGCGGAATCGGGCGTTCCGGGCGTCCGATGACGCCCACAGGTGTCCGAACCCGCCCGCCCGCCGGCGGCTCGCCGGACCCCTACGGCCGGTGGCCCTCGAAGCGGGCGAGCCGCCACATCGCGACGGCGGCCACGGCGTCGTCGAGAGTGCCGTACGTGCCGGCGGGCGGGCCCTCGTCGCCGTCCGACGTCAGGGCGTACCCGCTGTGCTCGTTCCCGGTCACGGTCCCGATCCGCGCCTCCGAGGCGGGCCGCCCCGTCTCCAGCACCGCCCAGCGGCCCGCGCCCTCCGGCTCGGTCGTGAGCCCGTCCAACCCGCTCACGGCGCGGCCGTGCAGGGACGGCCCGGCTGCGGGCGCAGCCGGGCCGTCGTCCTGCGGGAGCCGTCGGTCACGACCGCGGCACGTCCTCGCGCCAGGCGCCGGTCTCGGTCGGCCGGCGCTCGATGAACTCCTTGAAGTGCTCGAGGTCCTTCTTCACGCTGCGCTCGTCGAAGCCGAGCACGTCACCGGCCTTCTCGATGACACCCTGCGGATGCCAGTCGATCTGCACGGCGACCCGCGACGAGGTGTCGGAGAGCTTGTGGAAGGTGACCACGCCCGCGTGCTCCGTGCCGTCGACGCTCTTCCAGGCGACCCGCTCGTCGGGGTGCTGCTCGGTGATGACCGCGTCGAACTCGCGCTCGACGCCGCCGATCTTCACCTTCCAGTGGTTGTGGGTGTCGTCCTGCTGCTGGATCGACTCCACGAAGCTGAGGAAGTGGGGGAAGGACTCGAACTGGGTCCACTGGTTGTACGCCTTGTCGACGGGGACGTCCACGTCGATGGTCTCGATGACCTGAGCCATGAGAATTCCTTTCGGTCGTCGGTCGATGTGACATCCGACGGTATGCACGCGGGCTGGGCGGATCCGGAGCGCCCACTGAACGCGCGTCCAGGCGATGGGGGCTCAGCGGGTCGGCATCGCCCGGCCGTGCTCGATCGCGTCGGCCGCCCGCACCAGCGCGAGGTGCGACAGGGCCTGCGGGGTGTTGCCCGCCTGCCGCTTGCCGCCGACGTCGTACTCCTCGGACAGCAGCCCGACGTCGTTCGCGAGACCGACGAGCCGGTCCATCAGGGCCGAGGCCGCATCCCCCCTGCCGCTCGCCGCGTACTGCTCGACGAGCCAGAACGAGCACGCGAGGAACGGGTACTCGCCGGGCGGCAGGCCGTCCGGCGTCGTCTCGCTGCGGTAGCGCAGCACGAGGCCGTCCTGCATGAGGTCGCGCTCGATCGCGGCGACCGTGCCCAGCATCCGCGGATCGTCCGCCTGCAGGTAGCCGACCTGCGGGAGGATCAGCAGCGAGGCGTCGACGTCGCCGCTGCCGTAGTACTGCACGTAGCTGTTCCGCCTGGCGCTGAAGCCGTGCTCCTCGATCTCGGCGCGGATCGCGTCGCGCAGGCGCCGCCAGACGTCGACCGGTCCGTCGAGACCGAAGTCCTCGACAGCCTTCACGGCCCGGTCGAACGCCGCCCACACCATGACGCGCGAGTGGGTGAAGTGCCGCTCCCGGCCGCGCATCTCCCAGATGCCGCTGTCCGTGCGCTTCCAGTGCTTCTCCATGAACGCCATGAGGGCGCGCTGCACCGGCCACGCGTGCTTCGCCTCGTCGAGGCCCTTCTCACGCGCCTCGTGCAGGGCGACCATGACCTCGCCGATGACGTCGGCCTGGTACTGGTCGACGGCGCCGTTGCCGATCCGCACGGGCGAGCTGCCGCGGTAGCCGGGAAGCGTCGTGAGGGTCCGTTCCGGCAGGTCACGCTCGCCGGCGAGCCCATACATGATCTGCACGTCGGCGGGGTCGCCCGCGATCGCCCGCAGCAGCCACGCTCGCCAGTGCTCCGCCTCGTCCTGGTAGCCGTGGTTCAGCAGCACCGAGAGGGTCAGCGAGGCGTCGCGCAGCCAGACGTAGCGGTAGTCCCAGTTCCGCTCGCCGCCGAACTGCTCGGGCAGGCTCGTCGTAGCGGCGGCCGCGATGCCGCCCGTGTCCTCGTGCGTGAGCGCCTTCAGCACGATGAGCGAGCGCACGACGTGATCGCTGTACGGCCCGTCGTGCTCGATGTCGCTGGTCCACTCCTTCCACCAGTCGCTCGAGACCCGGATGGCGTCGTCGACGTCGATCGGATCCGGCGCCTCCCGGTAGGAGGGGTACCAGGTGAGCACCACGTCGACCGTCTCGCCCGCCGCGACGTCGAACTCGCCCTGATGGGAGGGGCCGTGCGCCTTCAGCCGCGGACCGCGCACCACGACGGCGTCGGGTCCGGCGGTCGCGACGAGCGCGCGGGAGTCGCCGTTCCGCTCCACCTGCCGCACCCACGGGGTCGCGCTCGCATAGGCGAAGCGGATCCGCAGGTCCTGCCGCATCCTGACGGTGCCGGTCACGCCGCGGACCCGGCGCACGATGTCGGCGCGGCGGTTGCCGTGCGGCATGAAGTCGGTGACCTCCACCTCGCCCGTGCTCGTGATCCAGCGGGTGACGAGCAGCACCGTCCGGTCGACGTACGAGCGGCGGGCGATCGCCGCCGGCTCGGCCGGCGCGACCAGCCACCGGCCGTGGCTCTCGTCGCCCAGCAGCGCACCGAACATGCTGGGGGAGTCGTAGCGGGGGAAGCAGAGCCAGTCGATGCTGCCGTCGCGACCGATCATGGCGGCGGACTGGCAGTCGCTGATCATCGCGTAGTCCTCGATGGGGAGCGGCATGGCGACATACTGGCCCTGCTCCCCGTCCGTCGCCCCGACGCCCGACACGGAGGTCCCGTGACCGCTGCCAAGCCGCTGATCGGCGTGACCACCTCGCTGGAGCAGGCCGACGAGAAGGGCTGGGTCGGGCAGTACGCCCTCGTGCCCGAGGAGTACCTCCTCGCGGTGTCCGCCGCCGGTGGCGTGCCGCTGCTGCTGCCCCCGCAGCCGTTCGACGACGCGGCGGTGGACCGGGTGCTCGGCGTGCTCGACGCGCTCGTGCTCTCCGGCGGCGTCGACGTGGATCCGGCGCTCTACGGCGCCGACCGCGATCCGCACACCGAGCCGTCACGACCGCAGCGCGACGCCTGGGAGCAGGCGCTCGTGCTCGCCGCGCTGGAGCGCGACCTGCCGGTGCTCGCGATCTGCCGCGGCGTGCAGCTGCTCGACGTGGCCCTCGGCGGCACGCTGCACCAGCACCTCCCGGGGATCAGCGCGGTGAGCCACGGCAGCGAGCCGAGCGTGTTCGTGCCGACCGGCGTGACGATCGAGGCGGGCACGCGGCTGGCAGGGATCCTGCCGGCGGGGGAGCCGATCACGGTGCGGTGCCACCACCACCAGGCGCTCGACCGGGTCGCGGAGGGGCTCGTGGTGACCGCGAGGAGCGCCGACGGGATCATCGAGGCGGTCGAGTCGCCCGCGCACCGCTTCGCGCTCGGCGTGCAGTGGCATCCGGAGCAGGACACCGATCTGCGCCTGCTCGAGGCGCTGGTGGCCGCCGCTTCCTGAACGCTTGCGGCGCATACGCGGTTCCTTGCGCGTGCCGCGGAACCGGCGAGGCCGGCTGACGATACTGGGTTGCCGCGAGGCGAGGGGGCCGAGAGCAGACGACCGGAGCCGAGGAGACGCGCGTGGACCTGTACAGCCTGTGGATCGAGATCATCGCGACCACCTGGAGCCGGATCACCTTCGACATCGTCGTGGCCGTGGTCGCGGCCCTGCTCGTGTCGCTCGTCGTCGGCCTCCTCTTCCGGGCCGTCGCACGGCGACGCGGATGGCCGGAGCGGAGCGTGCAGCGGCTCCGGCGGCCGTTCCGGGTGCTGCTCGTGGTGCTGGCCGTCTGGGCCGGGTTCGACGCGTCGTTGCTGAAGCTGCAGCGGCACACCTGGGACGAGGTCTTCGCCGTCGTCTCGATCGTGGCCGGCGCGTGGTTCGCCGCGACTTCCGTCTCGTTCCTCGTCGACATCGGCCTCAGCCGCTACCGGACCGACGTCGCCGACAACCGGTCGGCCCGCCGGGTGCGGACGCAGATCCTGCTCATCCGCCGCGTCGCCGTCGCGGTGATCGTGGTCGTCGCGCTGGCCGCGATCCTGCTCACCTTCCCCTCCGCCCGGGCGGCGGGCGCGAGCCTGCTCGCCTCGGCCGGCGTCGTGTCGATCATCGCGGGCGTCGCGGCGCAGTCGACGCTCGGCAACGTGATCGCCGGCATCCAGCTGGCGTTCTCCGGCGCGATCCGGGTCGACGACGTGGTGGTCGCCGACGGCCAGTGGGGGCGGATCGAGGAGATCACGCTCACCTACGTCGTCGTCCACGTGTGGGACGACCGGCGCCTCGTGCTGCCGTCGAACTACTTCACGACGACACCGTTCGAGAACTGGACCCGCACCTCGTCGCAGCTGATGCAGGCGGTCGAGTTCGACCTCGACTGGCGCGTCGATCCGCAGGGGATGCGGGAGCAGCTGCACGAGATCCTCGGCAGGACGAACCTCTGGGACGGCCGCACCGCCGTGCTGCAGGTGACGGACGCGATCAACGCGGTCGTGCACGTGCGGATCCTGCTCACCGCGGTCGACGCCCCGACGCTGTTCGACCTGCGCTGCTTCGTGCGCGAGGAGATGATCCGGTGGATGCAGCGGACCGCGCCGGACGCGCTCCCGCGCACGCGGCTCGTGATCACCCGCGATCCGGGGAGCGTCGCGGAGGACCCGGTGACGCAGGGGGAGCGGCGGGACCGCGAACTGTTCAGCGGATCCGCCGAGGCCGACCGCAGGAGCCGCAACTTCACGGGTCCGGTCGCGACGATGGAGCCCTGACCGCTCGGCCCGCCGTTCCGTCCGGTCGCCGACCGAGGAGCGGTCCCGCTACGCCTTCGTGCGCGCCCGCTTGATCGGTTTGGGGCCGGTGGCCGGCTCCTCGCGGGCTCGGCGTTCCTTCTCATCCTTGGTCTTCGGCTTCGGCTCGTCGGCCTTCTTCGACTCGATGCGCACGGTGCCGAGGGCGACCATGAAGCTGAGGATCCAGGACGCCCACGTGAGCACCGTGCGCCAGTCCGCCGGCGACTTCCGCTGCTGCCGCAGCGCGCCGATGCCGGAGATCAGCGACGAGATGATGACGCCGTTGAAGAGGTACTTCCGCAGGGTGCCCATGGTCGGATCAGGGTACTGGTCGTCCGCCGATCGGCGTCTGGTCGTCCGCTGTGCGTCTCTTGGGTGCGCGCTCCACCGCGCCGTCCGAGCTCGTCCTGCTGTCGTGCTCCATGCGGCAGCGGCTGACCGATCGTGCAGTACGCTGCCCGGATGTCGTCGGGAGCCGCTCCGCTGATCGCTGCCGCCCTGCGGCAGTTCGCGGCCGTCGGCTTCGAGGGCGCATCGCTGCAACGGATCGCCGACGACGCCGGCCTCTCGAAGTCGAGCGTGCTGTACCACTTCTCCAGCAAGGAGGCGCTGTTCGACGCCGCCCTCCGCCCGGCCATCGAGGGCCTCGGCACGCTGCTGGAATCGGTCGATCTCGACGGGGACGCGGGCACGCAGGACTTCCTCGCCCGGTTCGTCGACTTCCTCTTCGACCACCGGCTCGCCATCACGGTGATCGTGAACCACGGCAGCGCGCTCCGCGGCATCCCCGTCATCGACGAGGCCGACCAGCTCGTCCGCCGCGTCGAGCAGCTGCTCCGCCCCGCGGAGGGCTCGGAGCGCGACGCGGTGCGCTTCGGCGTCGCCCTCGCCGGCACGGCGTTCGTGCTCGTCGCCGCCGACCGCTGGGGCACCGAGCGGCTCCCGGACGAGACCCTGCGCCCGATGCTCACCTCCGTGCTCGCCGACCTGGTGCTCCCAGGACGCGCCCTTCCCCTCGCCTGACCGCTCCACTCCGCGCGACACCGCCGTCGCATCCGAACCCACCCCTCGAGGACGGCTCCCGCACATGACCGCGTTCCTGTACCGCCTGGGCCGCACCGCGCACCGGCACCCGTGGCGGGTCGTCGCCGCCTGGGTGCTGCTGCTGCTCGTGTTCTGCGTCGGCGGGTTCGGCTTCGGCGGCAAGCTCGCCGACAGCTTCACCATCCCGGGCACCGAGTCGCAGGCCGCGCTCGACCGTCTCGACGCCGTCTTCCCGCAGGCCGCGGGCGGCAGCGCCCAGGTCGTGCTGGTCGCGCCGTCCGGGCAGCGGATCGACGACGCCCCCGAGAAGGCGGCCATCGGCCGGATGGTCACCGCGATCAAGGAGGTCCGGGGCGTCGAGAGCGCGTCGAGCCCGTTCAGCAAGTACTCCACGAAGGCGATCTCCGGCAACCACCGGGCGGCGATCATCGCCGTGCAGTTCACGGCCGGCGACTCGGGCGTGGCCGCCGCGACGAAGCAGCGGCTGAAGGACACCGGCGCGATCGGCCGGGCCGCAGGGATGCAGGTGGCGTTCAGCGGTCAGGCGTTCCAGCAGTCGTCCGTCGGCGTCGGCATCTCGGAGGGGCTCGGCCTGCTGGTCGCGGGCGCTGTGCTCGTCGTCACCTTCGGCTCGCTGCTCGCCGCGGGCCTTCCGCTCGTCTCGGCGGTGATCGGCGTCGCGCTCTCCTACGCGGCCATCCGCATCATCGCCCTGTTCACGGACGTGTCGACCTCCGCGCCCACGCTGGCCCTCATGCTCGGCCTCGCGGTCGGCATCGACTACGGCCTCTTCATCATCTCCCGGCACCGCGAGCAGGTGGCGGGCGGGATGCCGATCGGCGAATCGGTGGCCGCCGCCGTCGCGACCGCCGGCACGGCGGTGACGTTCGCGGGCACGACCGTGATCATCGCGCTGCTCGGCCTGCTGATCGTCGGCATCCCGTTCCTCTCGATCATGGGCGTCGGCGCCGCGTTCGCGGTGCTCGTCGCCGTCTCCTCGTCGGTGACGCTGCTGCCCGCCCTCCTCACCCTCGGCGGGCAGCGGTTCGTGCCGAGACCCGGCAGCCGGGCCGCCCGGCGCGCCGAAGCGGCCGCCGCCGGCGAGGTGCACACCATGGGTGCCCGCTGGGTGGCGCTGGTCGCCAAGGCGCCGGTCGCCGCCGTGGTCCTCGTCGTCGCGGTGCTCGGGGTGCTCGCCGTCCCCGCCGCGAGCCTCGAGCTCAGCCTGCCGAACAACGGCAGCCAGCCCGTCGGCACCGACTCCCGCACGGCGTACGACCTGACCGCGAAGGAGTTCGGGCCGGGCCGCAACGGCCCGCTGGTGATCCTCGCGGACGTGACGCAGAACAACGACTTCATCACTGCGCTCGACGACATCAAGCGCCGGATCCAGCAGCTGCCGGACGTCGCCGCCGTCGGCACGCCGACCCCGAACGCGACGCTCGACTCCGCGATCGTGCAGGTCATCCCCGGGTCGGCCCCCGACTCGCCGAAGACGATCGCGCTGGTCCAACGGATCCGCGCCCTCGAGCCGACCTTCCGGCACGACTACGACATCCCCATCTCCGTCACCGGCACGACGGCCGTGCAGATCGACATCTCCAGCCGCCTCGGCAACGCGCTGCTGCCGTTCGTGCTCGTCGTCGTCGGCCTGTCCGTGCTGCTGCTGCTCGCCGTCTTCCGGTCCCTGATCGTGCCGCTGAAGGCCGCGGTCGGGTTCCTGCTCTCGCTGGCCGCGAGCGTCGGCGTCACGGTCGCCGTGTTCCAGTGGGGCTGGTTCGGCGCGCTCGGCACGGAGCCGGGACCGCTGCTGTCGTTCCTGCCGATCCTCGTGATCGCGATCCTGTTCGGCCTCTCGATGGACTACGAGGTCTTCCTCGTCTCGGGCATGCGCGAGTCGTGGGTGCACACGAAGGACGCCCGCTTCGCGGTGCGCCGCGGCTTCACCCACGGCTCCCGCGTCGTCACCGCGGCTGCGCTGATCATGCTCTTCGTCTTCGCCTCCTTCATCCCCGAGGGGGGCGGCACGATCAAGCCGATCGCGCTCTCCCTCGCCACCGGCATCGTGTTCGACGCGTTCCTCGTGCGGATGACCCTCGTGCCCGCCGTCATGCTGCTCGTCGGCCGGGCGGGCTGGTACCTGCCCCGCTGGCTCGACCGGGTCCTCCCGTCGGTCGACATCGAGGGGGAGGAGCTCGCCGCCCGCCGTGCGCAGCTCGCCTGGGCCGCCGGGCAGGAGGGCTGGCTCCTCTCCGCCGAGCGCCTCGTCGCCGCGGCCCCGTTCACCACCGAGCCGATCGACCTGCGGGTCGGTCGCGGCGGCATCACGACGCTCGCGGTGCCCGCTGCCCTGCGCCGCGGCGTCGTCGCGACGCTCACCGGACACCTCGCGCCCGAGCGCGGCGCGCTGCAGATCGACGGGCATCCCGCCCCGTCGGAGGCCGCGGACGTGCGGCGCCTCGCCGCGCCTGTGCTCGACGACGGCACCGCGGCGAGCGCATCCGTCGGCGAGCTGATCACGGAGCGGCTCCGCGCCGCCCCGCGGCGGGCCCGCAGCGGGTCCGTGGCGATCTGGCTCGAGCGCATCCGCGCCGCCGAAC
>NZ_JAODBE010000172.1 GCF_025463795.1 Amnibacterium sp. | reverse complement strand
CGGCGCTCGCCGGCCCGGCCGCCTTCGCGGTGGACACGACGCTCACGCCGCACGCGGGCTCCCTCCCGACCGCCGGCCCCGCGGTGTCCCTCGGCGGGACCGGCGGCGTCGGCGGCACGGGGTTCGGGCGCCGCTTCGGCGGGCAGAACGGGTTGACCCGGCCGCAGGGCGGGTTCGGCGGGCAGAACGGGGCCACCCCTCCACAAGGCGGGTTCGGTGGCCGGAACGGGTTCACCCCGCCGCAGGGCGGGTTCGGCGGACGCGGCGGCTTCCGCGGCGGGGCCGCCGGCGGCCTCCTCGGCGGGAGCGCGAACGTGAGTTCGGCGGTCACCGCCGCGCTGAAGGCCGACGCCTCGCGGTACACGTGGGCGGCCGCCGCGATCGGGTCGCAGAACGCGGCGTCCTACCAGCTCGCGACCGGCCTCGCCGTGATGCCGATCGGCGGCTTCAACGGCAGCGACCCCTCGCCGACCCTCGCCGAGTTCGAGCAGGACGTCGCCTCGGGCGGGATCCACTGGTTCATCGCCTCGGGCATGCGCGGCGGCACCTCGAACGGCGGATCGAACGCCTCGGCGCAGATCTCCACGTGGGTGGCCGAGCACTTCACGGCGCAGACCGTCGGCGGGGTGACGCTCTACGACCTGTCCGGCGCCGCGAGCGGCTCGGACTCGAGCGCGAACACCTGATCGGACGGCGCCCTTGCCACTCTCCGACCTCGAACCCGCGGGATGAGGTCGGAAAGTGGCAAGCGTGCGTCGCGGTGGGGGAAGGTGGCCGGGTGGCCCGGATCGTGATCGCACCGAACGCGTTCAAGGGGTCGATCGGACCCGTGGGGGCCGCCGAGGCGCTCGCCGCCGGATGGTCGCGGGTGCGACCGGGCGACGAGCTGCGGCTCGTGCCGATGGCGGACGGCGGCGATGGCACGCTCGAGGCGCTCGGCGCCGTCGAGCCGGCCGTCGCGCAGGGCGCGGTCGTGCCGGGACCGGTCGGCGGCGTCCTCACCGTTCGCTGGATCCGGTCGGAGCAGGGCACAGCGACGATCGAGCTCGCCTCCGCGGGCGGGCTCGCGCTCCTGGCCGACTCCGCCATGGAGCCCCGCAGGCGCGCGGCCCGCGCTGACACACTCGGCCTCGGCACCGCCGTACGGGTCGCGATCGAACGCGGTGCCACCGAGGTCGTGCTCGCCATCGGGGGCAGCGCCTCGACCGACGGCGGCGCCGGCCTCCTCACCGCACTCGGCGCCCGGCTGCTCGACGCCGACGGCCGGCCGATCCCGCCGGGCAACGCCGGCCTCGCTCGCCTCGCCCGGATCGAGGTCGACGGCCTGGTCCGTCCCCCCGTCCGCGGCGCCGTCGTGCTCACGGATGTGACGAACCCGCTGCTCGGTCCGGCCGGCGCGGCCGCGGTCTTCTCGCCGCAGAAGGGTGCCGCCCCCGAGGACGTGCCCGGCTTCGAGGCCAACCTCGCCCGGTTCGCGGCCCGCCTCGAGCAGGTGCTGCCCACGGATCCCCGTGCGGCGGGCGCCGGAGCGGCGGGCGGCCTCGGCTTCGGCCTGCAGGCCTGGGGCGCCCGCATCGTCGACGGTGCGGCGGAGGTGGCCCGGCGTGCCGGGCTCGCCGCCGCCTTGGAGGGGGCAGCGGCCGTGGTCACGGGGGAGGGGCGCTACGACGCGCAGACCGCCGGCGGCAAGGCGCCCGCCCGGGTGCAGGCGCTCGCCGCCGAGGCGGGGGTCGCCGCGCTGCTCGTGGCCGGCGCGATCGACGCCCCGACCACGGGCTGGGCCGGTGCGGTCTCGCTCAGCGTGCTCGCCGGCGGGGCAGCCCGGCCGCTCCGGAACCCGGCTCCCTGGCTCGCGGAGGCGGCCGGGGTCCTCGCGGGCCGTGCGGGATGGGACGACTGAGACCGTCGTCCAGCAGTGCCACGACGAGCGGATCCGCAGTCGACGGCCATTCCCGAAACCGATACCGTCGCCCTATGCGGATCCTCGTCGTCGGTGCCGGTGGAGTGGGGGACGCGATCGCGAAGATCGCGGCGACCCGGACCTTCTACGAGGCGGTGGTCCTCAGCGACTACGACGTCGCGCGAGCCGAGCGCACCGTCGCGTGGATCGCCGAGCACCACGACGCCGAGACGGCCTCCCGCTTCAGCGCCGCCCGCATCGACGCCTCCGACCCCGACGCCGTCGCCGCGGTGGCCCGCGCGCACGGGGTCACGCACGTCATGAACGCCGTCGAGCCGAAGTTCGTGCCCTCGGTGTTCGCCGGCGCCCTCGCCGCGGGCGCCCACTACCTCGACATGGCGATGAGCCTCTCCGAGCCGCATCCCACCGACCCGTTCGCCCTGCCGGGGGTGAAGCTCGGTGACGACCAGTTCGAGCAGGCGGCGGACTGGGAGACCGCCGGCCGGCTCGCCCTCGTGGGGATGGGCGTCGAGCCGGGCCTCAGCGACGTGTTCGCCCGGTACGCGGCCGACCACCTGTTCAGCGAGATCGACGAGCTCGGCACGCGCGACGGCGCGAACCTCGTCGTGCGCAACGAGGCCGGTGAGGAGATCTTCGCCCCCTCCTTCAGCATCTGGACGACGCTCGAGGAGTGCCTCAACCCGCCGGTGATCTGGGAGCGCGACAGCGGCTGGACGACGACGGCGCCCTTCTCCGAGCCGGAGGTGTTCGAGTTCCCCGAGGGCATCGGCCCGGTGGAGTGCGTGAACGTGGAGCACGAGGAGGTGCTGCTGATGCCGCGCTGGCTCGACGCCAAGCGGGTCACGTTCAAGTACGGCCTCGGCGGCGAGTTCATCGGCATCCTCCGCACCCTCCGCGACCTGGGGCTCGCCTCCACGGTGCCGCTGCGCGTGCGCAGCGCGAACGGCCCCGTCGAGGTCGCCCCCCGCGACGTCGTCGCCGCCGCCCTGCCCGATCCGGCGACCATCGGCCCGCGGATGGAGGGCAAGACCTGCGCCGGTGTGTACGTCACCGGAACCGGCGTGGACGGCTCCCCGCGGGCCGTGTACCTGTACCACGTGGCCGACAACGCCGACACGATGCGCGAGTACGAGAGCCAGTGCGTCGTGTGGCAGACCGCGCTGAACCCCGTGATCGCCCTCGAGCTGCTCGCGGCCGGCGTCTGGTCGGGCGTCGGGGTGCTCGGCCCGGAGGCGTTCCCGGCGGATCCGTTCCTCGAGCTGATGGCGCGCAGCCTCGCAGACGGCGGCTACGGCCAGCCGTGGGGCCTCGACGAGCGGGCGCCTGTCAGCCGATCGTGAGGGTGGCGGTGATCGCGATGCTCACGCAGCAGACGAGTCCGAGCGAGATCATCAGCAGGTTCCCGCGCCACGGGTGACGCTCGCTCCAGCGCAGGATCCCCGGCCGCGTGTGGCGCAGGTCGTGCAGCGTCATCGGGGTGTCGATCGTCTCGACGAGCACGTCGAAGTGGCGGAGCACCGTGCGCATGTGCTGGTCGCTCCAGCTGGCGCCGCTCATCCGCAGCAGGGTGCGCTCCCCGGCGTCGAGCACGAAGAGCTGCCGCCGGGTCTGCACGCTCTGCGTGTCGTAGAGCGCGAGCAGCACGGCCGAGGCGACCGCCTCGCGAGGTGTGGTGCGGGTGCGGCCGAGCAGGCCGTGCTCGACCATGCCGCCGGCCTGCAGCACGAGGCGTGCGCGGGAGAAGCGCCAGGCGACGAGCGCGGCGATCACGAGGGTCACTGCCGCCGCGACGGACACCGGCACGATGCGGCCGCCGGTGCTGGCGATGACGAACGCCGTGATGTAGACGGGCACGACGGCGGCGACGAGGGAGCCCACGATCGGCAGCCAGTAGCGCTGCCGGAACGGCTGCAGAGTGACCGTGCCCACGGCGCGCGCGGCCGGGGCGGTCGTCGTCATGCGGGGCAGGTTACGGCGGATCCGCTCGTCCCGCAGTCCCCAGAAGGGAGCGCAGACCATTCCCCACCCGGACTGGGGGCGGCGATCGCACGGACGGGATCGTACGGTTCCGGCACCGGCCGTCTCCTCTCCGATACCCGCCCGACGGCCCCGAAGGACCCGCCATGCATGAGGACGACCTCACGATGCCGTTCTGCGCCTCCTGCCAGGAGGCGTTCGTCGCCCGCGGCGACGCCGACGACCGCCACTGGGAGTGCCCCGCGTGCGGGGCGACCATGGGCTGATCGGCTCGATCGCCGTCCGGCCGGCCGGCGCAGAGTGGCCACGGGCGGGGCCGCGCAGCTGTCGTGACGCCGCGACGACGTCTTGCTCCTTGTATCTGACGCCATAGTGGTGTCATGATGACGTCATGGAACTGGAACGGTATGTCGCCGAGCTGCAGGAGCAGCTCGCGAAGGCGGTGATCGGGGACGAGGCGGCCCTCGCGGTAGCCGAGCGGATGTCCGGCGCCCTCGACGCGGCCGTCCGGCTCGTGCTCCTCGAGGTCCTCAGCGACGCCGCCGGGGAGATCACGCGGGAGCTGGCCCCCGGATCCGTCGACGTGCGGCTCCGAGGGCGCGACCCCGAACTCCTCGTCTCGCACGGGGCATCGTCGCAGGCCGAGGCCCCGGTCGATGCCGGCGACCTCACGGACGACGCGACGACCTCCCGCACCACCCTCCGCCTGCCGGACCGCCTCAAGGCCGAGGTCGAGGCCGCCGCGGCCGCAGAAGGCGTGTCGGTGAACGCGTGGCTCGTCCGAGCGATCGCCGCCGCGGTCGGGCCCAAGGGCAGACGCCCGGGCAAGGCCGCCCGCAACGGCGACAGCTTCACCGGATGGGTCCGGTGAGCACGGTGAGCGGATCCGTCGACGCAGAGACGAGCGGTCCGGTCGAGGCGGTCATCGACGTGGGCGTCGGATCGATCGAGGTCGTGGCGTCCGAGGCGCTTCGGGTCCGGGGCGAGGTGACGCCGACCGGCGCGGCCCGCGCAGGCGACGTCGCGCTCGCGCGGGACGCCTCCGCGGTGTTCCGCAACGGGGTGCTCCGCATCGCCGTGCCGCGCCGCATGAACCTCTTCGGTCGCACCGACTCCGTCGACGTGCGCGTCGAGGTCCCGAGCGGCTCGAGCCTGCGGATCGACTCCGCATACGGGTCCGTCCGGCTGCGCGGCACCTTCGGCACCGCCCGCGTCGCCGCCAAGTACGGGGCGGTGACCATCGACCGCGTCGCCGACCTCCACCTCACTGCCCCGTACGGCGAGGTCGAGGTGGGCCGGGTCGATGGGCGGCTGGACCTCGACGCCGGGCACGGACACGCGCGCATCGACCGGATCGAGGGGCCGAGCCGGATCAGGGCCTCCCACGGCACCGTCGAGCTCGGCACGGCGTCCGGCCCCGTCGAGGCGTCGCTCGCCGGCACGCTGACCATCGACCGCGCCCTCACCGACGTCACGGCGCGCAGCGCCTACGGCCGCATCCGGGTCCGCGAGGTCACGAGCGGCGTCATCCGCCTCGAGAACGGGTACGCGGACGTCGAGGTGGGCATCCCCGCAGGCCTTGCGGCCTGGGTCGACGCGACCTCTGCGCACGGGTCCGTGCGCAGCGAGCTCGGCGCCGCGGGCGACGTCGCCCCCGACACCGCAGCGGGGTCGGTGCAGCTGCACCTCGCCACGAACTGGGCCGACGTCGTGCTCCGCCGCGCCCCCGCCATCGCATCCCGGCCACTAGCAGAAGGAGCATCATGACCGCCGCCGTCCTCGTCGAAGGACTCCGCAAGCGCTACGGCGCGGCCGTCGTCCTCGACGGCATCGACCTCGAGGTCGCCGAAGGCAGCGTCTTCGCACTGCTCGGGCCCAACGGCGCGGGCAAGACGACCGTCGTGCACATCCTCAGCACCCTCGTCCGCCCCGACGCGGGGCGGGTGCGCGTGGCCGGCCACGACCTGCGCACGCACCCCGACGGCATCCGCCGCAGCATCGGCCTCACCGGCCAGTTCGCCGCCGTCGACGACCTGCTGACCGGCGAGGAGAACCTGCGCCTCATGGCGTCCCTGCGTCACCTCGACGCCCGTGCCGCTCGGCGGCGCGTCGCCGACCTGCTCGACCGCTTCGAGCTGACCTCGGCGGCCCGCAACCGCATCGGCACCTACTCCGGCGGCATGCGGCGGCGGCTCGACCTCGCGATGACCCTGATCGGCGATCCGCGCGTCGTGTTCCTCGACGAGCCCACCACCGGCCTCGACCCCCGCAGCCGCCAGACGATGTGGTCCCTCGTCCGCGATCTCGTCGCGGACGGCGTCACGATCGTGCTCACCACCCAGTACCTGGAGGAGGCGGACCGTCTCGCCGACCGGATCGCGGTGCTCGACCGCGGCCGGATCGCCGCCACGGGCGCGCCCGACGAGCTGAAGCGGCTCGTCCCCGGCGGCCACCTGCGGCTCGGCTTCCCGACACCCGCGCAGCTCGACGCCGCCCGCGCGGTGCTCCACGACGCCGAGCCCGTCGTCGACGCGGACCGGCTCGCTCTCGACGTGCCCGGCACCGGCGACGTGGCCCACGTGCGGCAGGTCCTCGACCGGCTCGCCTCCGCCGGCATCGAGGTCGAGGACATCGGCATCCACACGCCCGACCTCGACGACGTCTTCTTCGCCCTCACCGGTGGCCCGGCGGCCGCCATCGCCAAGGAAGGAACGGCCCGATGAGCACCATCGCCCTCGCCGCAGCGGACTCCGTCACGATGCTGCGCCGCTCGCTGCTGCACCAGCTGCGCTACCCGGGCCTCACCGGCTTCGTGATCGGCATCCCGGTCGTCCTGCTGCTGCTGTTCGTCTACGTCTTCGGCGGCACGCTCGGCGCGGGCCTGCCGGGCGGCTCGGCGGGGAGCACCGACCAGCAGTACCTCGCCTACGTCGTGCCGGGGATCCTGCTGATCGGCGTCGCCGGCATCGCGACGGGCGCTTCGATCGGCATCGCGAAGGACATGACCGAGGGGATCATCGCCCGCTTCCGCTCCATGGCGATCTCCCGCGGCGCGGTGCTCACGGGTCACGTGCTCGGCAACACCATCCAGGGCATGCTCTGCCTCGTCGCGGTGCTCGCCGTCGCCATGCTCATGGGATTCCGACCCACGGCCGGGCCGCTCGGCTGGCTCGGCCTCGCGGGGGTGTTCGCGCTCATCTGCCTCGCGATCTCCTGGCTGTCCGTCGCGCTCGGCATGGTGGCCGGATCCGTCGAGTCGGCCAGCAACCTGCCGATGTTCCTCACCCTCCTGCCGTTCCTCGGCAGCGGCTTCGTGCCGACGGCATCGATGCCGGCCTGGCTGCGCGTCTTCGCCGACGTGCAGCCGTTCACGCCGTTCATCGAGACGGTGCGCGCCCTGCTGTTCGGCACGGATCCGGGCCTGAACGGCTGGCTCACGCTCGCCTGGTGCGTCGCGATCGGTGCCGGCGGCTGGCTGTGGGCCCGCGCCCTCTACGTGCGCAAGTCCGTGCGCTGAGGGCCTAGGACTGCCGGCCGATCGGCGGCTCCCCGACGAAGTCCCGCGCCTCCGAGGCCAGCTCGTGCCAGTTCTCCCGGTCGGCCACGACGACCCAGGCTCCCGTCGCGCGCTCGTCGGCGGGGCCGGGGGCGGCGATGCCGCGGTCGAGCAGATCGGCGGACCGCCGTGCCGGCAGATCGACGATGAGGCCCTGATCGGTCACCCGCGCGAAGCGGCGACCGTGCACCAGCAGGTCGTCTCCGTCGGCGCTCACGTCGAGATCGCCGTCCTCGGTCAGCGCCGCCGCCAGCGCGTCGACATCCTGCTCGGTCATGGGTCATCACGTCCCTCGCTCGTGGCCCAGTCAAGCGGATGCGGCCGCCGCCCGCACGGCCGCGACCGGTCAGGATCCGCCGGGCTCCCCGGCCGCGCCGGCCGAGGCGACGGCGGCCAGCTCGCGGAGCACGGTGCGCTGGATCTCGGCCATCGAGCGCCGCTCGCCCTCCCCGATCCACTGCTGGAACGCGATGCCGAACACCGTCACGCCCGATTCCGCCGCGAGTGTCGCCGCGGGTTCCGGCACGCCGCGTCGTCGCAGCCCGTCGCCGACGGCCGACGCGAGCTCCGCGAGCTTGTGCCGCTCGCGCTCGAGCAGTGAGGGGGTGCGTGAGATCACGAGCTGCCGCTGCCGCGAGTAGGACCGCCGCTCGTCCGGGAAGAACGCGGCGGCGGCGTCGAGCGCCGCGCCGACCATCCCCATCGGCGACGTACCGGTCGGTGCGTCGCCGAGGCCGGCGAGAAACGCCCCGGCCAGCCGCTGCTGCCCGTCGAACAGCGCCTCCCGCTTGTCGCTGAAGTGGCGGAAGAAGGTGCGCTCCGTGAGCCCGACGGACGCGGCGATCTCGGCCGCCGTCGTCTCCTCGAACCCGCGGGTCGCGAACAGCTCGAGGGCTGCGGCCTGCAGCCGATCGCGCGCTCCCGGATCCCATCGCACCACGCCTCGATCGTAGTGAAGTCAGCCGCTGACATGCACGTGTAGAGTGATGTCTGTCACAGACATCACATCGGGAGCGGTGTGGGATCAGGAGGAGCAGCATGCGCGTCTTCGTCACGGGAGCATCGGGCTGGATCGGATCGGCGGCCGTCGACGAGCTGCTGCGGGCCGGCCACGAGGTGGAGGGGCTGGCGAGGTCCGGTGCGTCCGCCGCCGCCCTCGAGGCCAAGGGTGTGCGGGTGCGGCGAGGGGACCTCGACGACCCGGACGCGCTGCGGGCCGGAGCCGAGGTCGCCGACGCGGTGCTGCACCTCGCGAACAAGCACGACTTCTCGAACCCCGCCGTCTCGGACGCCGCGGAGCGCCACGCGGTGCAGGTGCTCGGCGAGACGCTGGTGGGATCGGGACGGCGGCTGCTGATCGCGTCGGGCGTCGCGGGTCAGGCGCAGGGGCGCGCGGTCACCGAGGCCGACGCGTCGCCCTTCCACGGTCCCGACGCGCCGCGCGGCGGCAGCGAGAACCTCGCGCTCGAGTTCGTGGATCAGGGCGTGCATCCGGTCAGCGTGCGGTTCGCGCCGACCGTGCACGGCCGACGGGACCACGGGTTCGTCGCCGTGCTCGCCGCGGTCGCCCGGCAGAGGGGCGTCTCGGCGTACCCCGGGGACGGGACGAACCGCTGGCCGGCCGTGCACCGCTCGGATGCGGCGCGGCTCGTCCTGCTCGCGCTCGAGGGGGCGCCGGCCGGGTCGCGGGTCCACGCCGTCGCCGAGGAAGGGGTGCCGACGCGGGTCATCGCCGAGGCGCTCGGTCGGGCGCTCGATCTGCCCGTGGCCTCGGTGCCCGCGACCGAGGCGTTGGAGCACTTCGGGTGGATCGGTCGGTTCTTCGCGATGGACCTCCTCGCGACGAGCGCGGCGACCCGCGAGCTGCTCGGGTGGGATCCGACCGGGCCGACCCTCGTGGCGGACATCGAGGCCGGCGCCTACTCGGCCTGACCGCCGCGGCGGCCGGCGGGCGGCGACACCCGCCGGCCCGTCGTGCACGTGCGCCGCGGCCGTCGCCGCATCGAGAGGCGGTTCGTAGGGCGTTCGGGGTGCTGCTCGTCGCGGGCGGCGCCGGCATCACGCCGACGCGCCCCCTCGTCGAATCGGTGCAGGGGGCGGGCGCAGCAGGAGGAGTTCGAGTTCTGGAGGCGTCCGTCGAGTCGCAATGGGGTGGACTTGCCGTCATGGCCCACGTCCTCATCACCGGATCCGCTGACGGCCTCGGCCGGGCTGCCGCCGAGACCCTCCTCCACGACGGCCACCACGTGATCGTGCATGCCCGCAGCCGCGATCGCCTGACCGCGGTGCAGCACCTGCTCGACGGCGGTGCGGACGGCGTCGCCGGCGACCTCGGTGACCTCGGCGAGACCCGGTCGGTCGCGCAGCAGGTGAACGCGCTCGGCCCGGTCGACGCCGTGATCCATAACGCGGGCGTCTACAGCGGCCCGGCCGTCCTGCAGGTGAACGTGGTCGCACCGTTCGTGCTCACGGCGATGATCGCGCGGCCGCGGCGCCTGGTCTACGTCAGCAGCGACATGCACCGCGGCGGTCGCGCGGACCTCGCCCGCATCGACTGGTCGGGTCACGGTCGCTCCGGCTCCTACTCGGACAGCAAGCTGTTCGTCACCGCCCTCGCGTTCGCGATCGCGCGTCGCCTGCCCGGCGTGGCCTCGAACGCCGTGAACCCGGGTTGGGTGCCGACCCGGATGGGCGGACCGGGCGCGCCGGACGACCTGCGGCTCGGTCATCGGACGCAGGAGTGGCTCGCGACGAGCGACGATCCCGAGGCGCGGAGCACCGGCGGCTACTGGTTCCATCAGCGGCTTCGCGCACCGCATCCGGCCGCGCAGGACCCGAGGTTCCAGGACGAGCTGGTCGCGGCGCTCGAGGCGCACACGGGCATGGCGCTACCCGGCGCGGGCTCCTAGCCTCGACGGATCCGGGCCGGTCCGCGGTCCACGGCGGGAGGGCCGGATCGATGGACGAGCTGACGATCCGCCCGCTCGGCCCCGACGCGGGGGACCCGTTCGCCCGGATGGTCGAGGTGCACGGCGGGGTGTTCGGCGGGTGCTGGTGCACTGTTCGAGCAGTCCGGATTCCGATACATCCGCCCGAAGGGCACCAGCAACTGCGTGATGCGCATCGAGGTCGGTCGAGCGCGCCGGGGTCCGGCGAGGCGCAGCCGGCCGCGACGCGACGCTCTCACTCCGGCTGCCAGAGCTCGATCCGATTGCCCTCCGGATCCGTCACCCAGCCGAACCGGCCGAGGCCCTCCGCCTCCTGCGTGTCGTCCGCGACGTCGGCGCCAGCTGCGCGCAGCTGCGCGAGCATCGCGTCGAGGTCGCGGACCCGGAGGTTCAGCATCGTCCCCTGCGTCCGGGAGCCGAAGTAGTCGGTGCCGGACTCGAAGGCCGCGAACACGCAGGGGCCGGGGTCCTGCCGCCAGACGCCGGTCTCATCCATGTCGAGCCCGAGGGTGTCGCGGTACCAGGCGGTCAGCCCCGCCGGGTCGGCCGCGCGAAGGAAGGTGCCGCCGATGCCGAGCACGTGCTCCATCCCGCCATGGTGACAGCGCCCGCACCGTCGCGCACCCTCGACCCGGCGGCCCGGCGCTCCTAGGCTGTGCGGGGCGACGGCGCCGATCGCGTCGCGCATCCGCGAAGGAGCGACGCTGTGACGGGCAGGATCTCGATCGACCTCTTCGTGACCCTCGACGGCGTCGGCCAGGCGCCCGGTGCGCCGGACGAGGACCCGGAGGGCGGATTCCGGTTCGGGGGCTGGCAGGCGCCGGTCACCGACGAGGTCGTGGGACGGGCCGTCGGTGAGCGGCTCGCCGGGATCGACGCCCTGCTGCTCGGCCGGCGGACCTACGACATCTTCGCCGCCTACTGGCCGCACCACACGGAGGGTCTCGACGGCGGGATCGGCCGGCTCTTCGACCGCATCCCGAAGTACGTGGCCTCGAGGTCGCCGCGCGCCCTGGAGTGGCAGGGGTCGACGCGGCTCGGCGCCGACATCGCGGCCGAGGTGCGCGCGCTGCGGGAGCGGCACCGGGACGTGCACGTCATCGGGAGCATCGACTTCGTGCAGACGCTGCTCGCCGGCGAGCTCTACGACGAGCTCGCCCTGTGGGTCTTCCCGGTCGTGCTGGGGCAGGGCAAGAAGGTCTTCCCCGATGGCGCGGTCCCGGCCCGGCTGTCGATGGTCGCCCCACCCGTCGTGTCCGGCAGTGGCGCGGTCCTCCTGCGCTACGGACCGGCCGGCGCGCCGACGACCGGCGATATGACGAGCGAGGATCGCGGCGCCTGAGCGATCGTCGTCGCCGCCCGGGCGGCTACCGGAGTACGTGATGAACGGCCGCCGGCTGCAGGAGCTCGCCTCGTGCGTTGCAGACGACGAGCCCCGCTCCGCTCTCGGCCCCCTTCGTCAGGACCAGGAGCCACTCGCGATCGACCGCCGGCACGCGGGACCCCGCGAACTTGAACTGCACGGGGGCGTTCGGCGTGAGCCAGAAGCTGCTGCGGCCGCCACCCACGGCGAGGGGATCACCCACGACAGCAGCACGCCGTTGCCCGTGCGGAACCGCTGCACGATGACGATCTCGAGATGGGTGAGCGTGCGGTCGTCGAACTCGATCACGGTGCCGTCGTAGGTCAGGGTGCCCACGCGCCGCCCTCCGTCCCTTCCGATCCCGATCGAGCGGCCCCGGGCTCCGGCCGCATCCACGTGCCCGGCCTCCCGGGTCGTCGGCGGACGGAAGGCGACGGTCTGCTGCCCTGAACGCTACGTCTCCGACCGGAAAGAACCGTGAGGATGCGGCGGATGCTCGGCTGCACGCCGACCGACGGGGTCGCAACGCCGCCCGGCGATCCGCATCCCTCAGGCCGCGAGGTGGAACGTGCTGGCGAAGCGGTCGAGGAGGCCGCCAGGACCGCGCAGCACCTCGATCACCCCGGTCGCGATCGCCCGGTCGGCGGCGAGCTCGCCCGAGATCAGCCGGCGGATGTCCGGCCCCGCCGCGAAGACGAGGTCGGCCGGTCCGTCGCCGGGCGTGACGTCCAGCGCGCGACCGTCCACGCGGATGAGCAGCTCGGTCGAACCGAAGCGCCCGGCGTAGGCGGTCGCCGGCAGCGCCGATGCGACGTCCGACCGGAAGGCCGTGCGGAGGTCGATCGTCATCGACTCGGGCGTGATGATCTGCTCCTGGCGGGGCTCGCCCATCGCCTTGAAGCCCCACGCCCCGAGCGCGAGCACCACGGGCTCCAGCTCCCGTCCGTACGGCGTCAGCTCGTAGACGATGACGCGCGATCGCGGCGCGCGGCGGAGGACGCCGGCCGCCTGGAGCTCCTTGAGCCGCGCCGCCAGGATGTTGCTCGGGATGCGGGGGAGCCCCGCGGCGAGCTCGCTGTAGCGGCGCGGCCCGACGAGCAGGTCGCGCACGATGAGCAGCGCCCACCGCTCACCCACGAGCTCCATGGCCCGCGTGATGCCGGAGTACTGCCCGTAGTCGCGTGCGGCCATCGGCCTCAGGCCTGCTGCTGGGTCAGAAACGCCTCGGGGCCCTGCGCGGCCGCGACCGGGTCCATCCAGCCGAAGTCGACGACGTTGCCGTCGGGGTCGGTGAGGCCACGCTGGTACATGAACCCGAAGTCCTGTGCCGCTCCGACCTCGGCGCCGCCCGCGGCGACGCCGGCGGCCACCGCGGCGTCCACGGCTTCGCGGCTGTCGAGGAAGATCGCCGTGGCCGACGCAGGACTCACCGCCGGGTCGCCGATCGGCAGCTCCGTCATGGTCTGGAAGTACTCCCGGACCAGGATCATGAAGTAGCTGTGGTCCTCCTCGACCACGACGCAGGCGGCGTTGTGGTCGGTGAAGAGCGGGTTGATGGTGAATCCGACCGCCGTGTAGAACGCCTTCGCGCGCTCCAGGTCGGTCACCGGCAGGTTGACGAACATCGAGATCATCGTGGTCTCCGTGGGGTCGGGTACATGAACGTGCTCACACTTGCGAAAAACAAGTGCCACGTCAAGACCCGGCTCGATCGGATCGTGGCCGCGCTCAAGCGGCCTGCTGCCAGCGGCCCGACTCGAGGAAGGTCTTCAGCCCGGACAGGACCATCGGCCATCCGCGGCTGATGTCGGGAAGGACGACGCTGCCCGGCCGGAAGCCGGAATGGGTCACCGTCAGGCGGGTCTCCTCGCCCTGCGGGGTCAGCTCGTAGGTCACGGTCGACCGCGGCTCGGCGGCCGCGTGCTCCCGCTTCTCCTCCGAGAGGCCGAGGGACCGGGCGAACTCCTGCGTGTAGGTCTGCCACGTGTAGGAGAGGCGGGAGTACGGCTCGTACTCCTTCACCACCATCTCGTCGTCGCCGATCCGGATGCCCCGGTTCGTGTGCAGGACGGCGAAGGGGGAACCGGGCGTCCAGTCGGTCTCGAACTCCATGCCCCAGTAGCGGCGGGTGAAGGCCGGGTCGGTGAGGCCCTGCCAGACGAGCTCCGGCGGAGCCTCGATGTAGGTCGTGTAGACGAAGTCGGATTCGGTCATCGCGGTGCGCTCCAATGCGGTCTTGAGGTCTGCGAGGGCGGCGATCCGCTCCCGGTCGTACTTGTGGATCCAGCGTTCGGAGATCGCGTTGATGGGCGCCGCGTTCAGGAAGTGCAGCTTCTCCCGACCCCGCCGAACCGTCGTGATGAGGTTCGCGGCCTCGAGCACGTGCAGGTGCTTGGTCACGGACTGGCGGGCCATCGAGAGCCGCGAGGCGAGCTCGGTGAGCGTTTGACCGTCCCGCGTCTTGAGGTCGTCGAGCAGGGCTCGGCGCGAGGGATCCGCCAGTGCTTTGAAGACGTCGTCCATCGACTCGATCCTCCATACGCAGCCGCATGGCTGCCCTTCTAATCATGCAGCCTTTCAGGTGCATGTCAAGAGGAAGATCGGGTCGCTCGCGCGCAGCGTCCGGTCCGTGCGGAGCTACGGTGAGCCCGTGAACAGCCGTGGCGTACGTCTCGCACTGATCGTGGTCGGCGCGATCGCCCTGATCGTCGGTACGCTCTGGGTCGGCCAGGGCTCGAACCTCATCCCGGGAAGCGTCATGACCGGGAGCGGGATGTGGCTCGGCATCGGGCTGATCGTGGCCGTCGTCGGCCTCGTCCTGCTGGTGCTCGGCGTCCGGGGCACCCCGGGTCGGCGCCGCAGCAGCTGAACCGTCGCCCTCCCGGGCGTCAGGTGCGCGGCGAGCCGTGCGGCCGACTGTCGGCACGGTCGAGGTGGCGGCGGATCCAGCGGGGGAGCGACTCGTCGGAGGAGGCGATGCGGGCCAGGCGGATCGCGTTCACGGCTGCCGGGACGGCGACGGCGACGATCGCGGTGGCATCGAGCACCGCCGGGGCGGGCCCCAGGCCCGTCGCGGGATGAGCGACGAGGACGAGGCCGGCGAGCGCGGCGACCAGCCAGGAATGCGGTAGGCCGGCGGCGAGGACCGCGACCAGCAGGACGAACGGGACCACGCCGTAGTCGCCGACCCGACCTGAGACGACTCGGGGGAGCTCCTCGAGAAGGAACGCCGCGGTCGCCGCCGTGCAGGCCGTCGCCGACACCGCAGCGGCGATGCGCACGCCCCGCGTGTGGCCGAGGATCGCCGCCGCCGTCCAGGACTGCGCTGGTCCGGCCTCGTGAGGGATCCGGCCGATGAGCGCGAGCTGGGCGAGGGAGGCACCGATCACCACGACCGGGAAGGCCGAGGCGGTCAACGCACTGACGGCGGCCGAGCTGACGTCGGGCGCGAGATCGAAGGTGAGCAGCGGGATGCCCCCGACCAGCGCGACGGCGACGAGCACCCACTGCAGCGCCGCTATCGGAGCGGGCAGGGGAGCCCCGGCCCAGGTCTGCGGCAGCCGGGACACCAGCCGCGCGATGAGCAGGGCGGCTCCCAGCCAGAGGAAGAGGAACGGGTACGCGCCCAGCACGGCGAACCCGATCGCGTGTCCTGCCGCATGGGTGCTCGTCGCGGGGACGAGCCACTCCAGCATGCCGCCGAGGATGAGCAGGGGCATCGTGAAGACGGACAGGAGCGCCGAGCGAGCAGCGATCCGTCGTCCTCCGGGCACAGCCAGATCGTAGGGAGGCGCGGCCCCCGACCATCGGTCACCCGCCGAGACGGAACCGCCGACACACACGGTCGATCCTCGCGTGCTGGCCGCAGGCCCTCATCGCTCTGCCGCATGGCGCCGGGAGGCCACGCGGCGAATCCCCCATCGTGCGCCCGCCGCGCAGAGGAGGCCGAGCAGCGCCGCCATGCAGGCCCACCCCGTGATGAGCTTGATCGCCGTCACGAGGGCCAGCGCCGGTACGAACGGAGGCTGCGCAGGGTAGAGCGCGAGCAGGGTTCGGATGCCGACGTTCTCGAGGTAGTCGGCCGCCGTGGTCACCGCGGGGAGGAGCACGAGCACATGAAGTGAGCTGCCGCGCCGGACCACGGAGCGGAGCAGCAGCGCCACCGAGACGGTCAACATGAGTCCGAACACGGCGGGGTAGAGGAGGTCGGCGTCCTGCTGGCGCTGTATCGCCTCGCGTCCTGCGACGCCGCACGTCCGCAGGTAGCCGGCGACATCATCGGCCGTGTAGGCCCACCGCTGATCGAGTATCGGCTGACCGCCGCAGGCGGATGCGGCTGAGGGGAGTGAGAACGGAAGCCGTGTCCCGAAGTAGAGGACGAAGAACGGCACGAAGCCGGCCAGGGCCAGCACGAGAAGCCGAGGCCGGGCCGCTGCCGTCTCGACGGTCCCGGTCAGGTGCGCGAGGCGCCCCGATCGTGTGCCGGGCGCTGACCGGGGATGCGGCGGCTGCATCGGCTCGTGGAGTGGAGCGGACATCCTGTTCCTTCCGTGAGGGCGAGACAGCGGGGACGGTAGTCCAACTGATGCGAACTTGCAAGAGGTAATGCGTGCAAGTACCATCTCCGCATGGAACCATCCACGCCTGACCCAGAGGCCAGACGGCTGACCCTGCTGTTCGATCTCTGGCTGCTCCTGCACGTCGTGTCCGGGCTGCTCGATGCGGCGCTCAGCGACGAGGGGCTCTCGGCCGACGACTTCGGGCTCTACTCACTCCTTCGAGGCTTCGGACCCGCTACGCCCGGTCGGATCGGGAGGTGGACAGGGATGCGGCCCACCACGGTGTCCGCCGCCCTTCGTCGGCTCGCCGATCGTGGCCACCTCGAGCGGTTCGCTCACCCCACGGATGGGCGGTCCTACCTGGTCGGCCTGTCCGCGGCTGGGCGCGCGGCTCACGCTTCGGCCGCGGCGTCGTTCGGCGCGATCGTCGCGACCGTCGCGGACGAGCTGGGCGACGAGGAGCAGGATCACCGTCAGCGCCTTCAAGCGCTCGACGCCAGCTTGCGACGCGTGGCGCGTCTGGGCCCCAGGCCCTACTCGCTCGACCTCGATCCTGGCTCCGCCCCGCGCCTGACCTACGCCGGGCCGCCCCTGTCGGCCGAGCAGGAGGACGAAGTCCGCCGGTACATCGAGTTCATGCGCGGGAGGTAGTGGGCCGCGGCGCCGCTCCTGCGGGCCGCTGGACACGGCCGTCGCGGTGCGGCCGAAGAACCCCCAGGTGACGGAACGGTTGCTGCAACAGCCGTGATGCTGCAGCCTTGCGAGCATGTCCCAGGATGCGCCTTCCCTTCACCCGTCCGGAGAGGGAAAGTGGGTCATGTCCGCCGGACGCACTCCGACGCGGCAGGAGACGTTCGGTGAAGTCACCACGCATGGTGACGGCTACATCGCGCGCCGCCGAGACGGTGTCGAACGCCGTTGCGGCTCACTCGCCGAGGCGGAGGAATTCCTCATGAGGCACGTGTCGCGCTGACGTCGGATTCCGTTCCCCGCACTCTTCTCCCGGACCAGTTCCCGCGCCGCACTTCCGGGGGCGAAGGCCGCAGGTGCGCGGCGGTTGCCGGCCTCCTTGACGCCTTCTCAGGCCGCGGGAAGGTGCATGACCGTCTCGAGTGCTGCGGCAAGCTGTCGGGCAGTTGGAGATGTCGAGCTCGACCAGGGTGACCACGGCACCCCAGTCGAGGTGGGGAGGTCGAGCATCTGCCGGATGCCGTCGTTGATCGCGTCGATCTCCGCGACTGTCTCGTCGCGCGAGTGCTGAGCCACCCCCAGTGCGGGGCTGAGCGGCGTGGATCCCCTGGGAAGCGCCTGTTTCCGTGAGATGGTCCCCAGGAACTCTTGGGGGCACCATGTCACGCACAGCGCGGGTACAGGCATTGAAGTCGTACGGCGGCCGCGGATGGGCAGGGGCCTCGGTCGCCGGTACGGGACTGCTGGTTGCCGGGCTGATCGTAGCCGCCGGCGCCTCGTCCCAGGCGGACGCAGCCGGCCTGCCGGGCAGCACCGGTTACCTGGGCGCCGCCCAGCCCTTCTCGGTGCTCGCGGGCTCGACGGTCACCAACGCGCCGACCTTCACCGGCGCCGCCACCCACGTATGGGGCGACGTCGGGGTTTCTCCCGGTACTGCGATCACCGGTCTCCAATCGAGTCAGGTCGGCGGGACGAGCCACGCCGCGGATGGGACGGCGGACGACGCGCAGACGTCTTTGACATCCGCCTATGTGCAGGCGGCGGGTTTGGGCGCGAGCGGTACCAGCCAGTACCCGGAGGTCGGAGGTCTGACCCTCGATCCCGGTGTCTACAACGCGACGTCTGGCATGGCGCTGACCGGCAAGGTGACTCTGGACGGCCACGGAGATCCGAACGCGTACTGGGTGTTCCAAGCCGGGACCACTCTCGTGACCGGCTCGAACAGCGAGGTGTCGGTCGTCAACGGCAACCCCTGCAATGTGTACTGGCAGGTCGGCAGCTCGGCGACTCTGGGCACCGGCAGCGCGTTCATCGGAACGGTGATGGCGGACCAATCGATCACGGCGACGACCGATGCGACCGTGGAGGGACGCCTGCTCGCCCGCAGCGCGGCGGTGACCCTCGACAGCAACCAGATCACCACCCCCTCATGCGCCCTCACCGACTCGTCCGGCGCGCCGATCCCGACCCCGTCGCCGAGTCCGACGGCGACGCCGAGTCCGACGGCGACGCCGAGCCCGACCGCGACGCCGAGCCCGACCGCAACGCCGAGTCCGACGGCAACGCCGAGCCCCACCACCGCCCCCACCACCACGCCGACGGCCGGCCCCGGCCCGGGGACGTCGGGCACCCTGGCAACGACCGGCAGCGACGTCAGGCCCCAACTGTCCGTCGCGCTCGCCTTGCTGGCACTTGGCTCACTGCTCGTGGGTATCGGGCCACTTCGTCGGACTTGGCTTCGTCGCCGCGCCGCATTCATCAGTCGCCACTGATACGCGCTCCAGACCTTCTCGTGTTGGGAGATCCGGTCCGTCGCGGCCCAGGGAAGTCCCCGCATGCCCGGCCTGGAGGCAGCATCGATCGGAGGTCGGGTGACCGGCGGGGGTAAGCGACGCGGCAAGGGTTGGCTGCTGACCAGCGCCGGGGTCGTGCTGATCGGCCTCGGGCTGGCTGTCGCCGGGAGCGTCGGGTGGCAGACCGTGGTCGTGAGCCCCCTGGCTGCGTCCGCGCAGGAGCGGGCCGCTGCCGCCCAGTCGAAGGGCTGGTCCGCCGTGTCATCCCGACCGCCCCCGAGCGGCCGGGGCGGTGGGCAGGGCATCCCCGTCCAGGGGGAGCCGAGGTTGGGCCGGACGGTCGCGGTGGTCGTCATCCCCCGTTTCGGCGCCACGTGGAGGCGGGTCATCCGTGAAGGCGTCGACGAACCGACGATCCTGAACAGCTTCAACGCCGGGGTGGGCCATTACCCCGGCACGGCGATGCCCGGGGCAGTCGGAAACTTCGCCATCGCTGCCCACGACACGGGCTACGGGGACGCCTTCCGGGACGTGGGCAAGCTGCGCCTCGACGACCTGATCTACATCCAGACCGAGGACGGCTGGTACACCTACCGATTCAGGAACTTTCAGTGGGTGCAGCCGAGCGAGGTGGGTGTGATCCAGCCCGTGCCCGAGCAGGAAGGGACGGCGCCGACCGCCCGTCTCATCACCTTGACCACCTGCGACCCGCCGTACAACGCGCAGGAACGCGAGATCGCGTACGGGACCCTCGTCCACTTCCAGGCGGGACCGGGACCGCGACCGAACGTCGGCGGGTGAACCGGCGACTCACCAGTCGATGCGACGGGTCTTGCCGATCAGACACTTCCCGGCCACGGGAGAGGCGGCCATCGCGTGGTACCCGCCGGACTCCGGCCCGTACTGTCCGAGCAGGCAGGCGCCCCTCCACAGAACGGAGAACTGCACCGACGGGGCAGCTAGCCCGATCGTGGTGCGGTCCTCCGTGACTTCCATGGCCGTTCTGCGGAACCCCGCAGCGACCAGCGCGTCGATGAAGGTTCGCCCATCCAGGCGGCGATTCCGCTGGATCGTCTGCCTGTTCACCCTGCTGAAATCCGCCAGCTCGAGCCCAGTGGCCGCGGGCGAGGCGACTCCCTCAGCAGATTGCTGGGCAGTGCCATCCGACGGCACCACGGGTCGGCGTACGCTTTGCGATCCGGTGATCGTCGGGTCGTCGTTCGCAGCGCTACAGCCCGCTAGCGCGAAGGTCAGCGCCAGAGACAGGGCCACCGCAGCGCGCATCCCACCCCTCCGGAGACAGGCGCTTCCCCAGCATGCTCTCCCTGACTCAAGAGACAGGGTAGGCGGCGCAAAGCAAGCCGCGCCGCGGACGCGGCCGAGCCCGCGGATCTCGGCCTCTCCTGGGCGGTATAGCGCTTCACGGTGAGGGGATGCGCCCGCTGAGGTCCTTCAGGTACCGCCCGGGTCCCTGCACGAGTTGTGACAACGCTTGGCAGGCCCGACGGCGACGATCTCGTGGTGCTCCGGAGGCGCTACCGACCGCTGAGTGTGGGCCGCCTCGTCTGCATACCGGCCGCTCGCTGCATCGGCATCGGCGTCTCCGCGTCGCAACTCCGCGTTCTACTGAGGATCGTCAACGACAGCGCTATCGTCCAGCCATGTCACCACGCACCGTTGCCGCAGGTCGGGTGCCGATCGCTGCGGCTGCGGTGATCGTCGCCTTGGGATGGCTGACGGCATGCTCGTCGTCACCCTCTGCCGAAACGACGGTAACGGTCCAGTTCTCGTCGACGTTGACCGCGAGTTCCTACCGAATTGACGTGCTCGACAGCGACAAGAAGCAGGTCGGCAGCGCCAACCTTGCGCCTGGCGACACGGAGACGATCCACGTTCACACCCACAGCGTTACGATTGTTGTCCCAAAGGTCTGCACCTTGACGAGCGAGGCCGATGGCTCACCGATCAAGGCGACGATCGGCAAAGGAAGCTGTTCCATCTAGCGATCCGTCCTCGAGTCAGGGATCGATAGCAAGCGGCGAGGTGACGCGCCTTCCCCTGCGGGACGGACTGGTGCTCGTGGCGACCCGGCGCGACCTTCTCGCTGTTGCGGACTCGTGGGACCCGCAGCCAGGTCGTGCTCGATCTTCTCCAAGAAACCGCAGCGCCTGAGTGCCATGGCGATCGGACTCGCATATCGCTTCGGCGAGAAGCTCTCAAAGCTCCTTGAGCGACGAGGGCGCGCTCTCTAGCCGCTTCGGCGAGCACCCGCGCTCGGAATCGATCGGCTGCTCGAGACGGCACCCGGCCCTTCTTGCTGGTCGTGCCGGCGTGGGCGACGGCCCGGTCGAGTGTCTACTTGAGGATCCGCTGTTGCAGTGCGAGCGCCGCTCGCACGAGTTGCGCGTTGCTGTCGGCTGTCGTTCCGTCGGGCATCAGCAAGGAGTCCTCGAAGCCGACGCGCGTGTCGTGCCCTCGCCGGAATGCGTCCTCGACCAGCGGCCATGTCCAGTCGCCCATGCCATGCGTCAGTCGCGGGCATGACGACCCGGCAGCGTCGAGCCCGTCGTTGACTTCTTGGGCCACGTCGGTGGCCGGGCCTTGCAGGAAGTAGGGCTCGCCCGGATCCAGTTCGATGCTGATCCGCTGGACGCTCGGCAGCAGCCCGGACTGGACGAGTCGGGCTAGTTCTGCTGGCGCCCAGAGACCGACGTCGATTCCTATCCGATTGTCGAGCATGGCCGATATGACCTCCTCGAAACCGTGCTCGGACAGGTTGACGGTCGCGCAGTCCACTCCCTCCCACTCGCGGATCATCGCGGTGCGTGAGGTGAGCTGTGGCTCGATCCACTCCCCGGTCGTCAGCCCGATCTCGACGGCGATGCCGACAGTGGAAGCGACTTCCCGGACGCGTCGGGAGGTCTCGTTCACGACCGCGGGCAGCAGCGTCTCGGCCCCGGCATGGTCGCGCGGGTGGAGATGCACCCCTCTCGCGCCAGCCCGGAAACACCCTTCCAGATCCTCCAGAACCTCGTCGAGCGAGACCGGAAGGTTGCGGTGCACGTCCTTCCCCCACGAGCCGTTCGGTGTCACTTGCAGCACGAACCCGAGGGTAGGGCGAGACGGTGGCTGGGCCCTGGCCGGCCGGCCACGCGACGCCGCAACAGCGGCGGACTGGCGGTGCCCCGCATTCAGCGCGGAGTGCTGCCCCCATCACCGCCGTCCTCATGGATCCGTCTAGGGACAGGACCTCTCGAACTGGTTCGTGCCGATGTACGGAATGCCCCAGGGGCCGCGGCCGGCTGGTGCGGTTTCGAGGAGGGCTCGAAATAGCGCAGGGAGGGCGGGGGACCGACCTCCATCAGATCCGACCCGCGCGGAGTCAGAACACTGATTCCGTGACTGCCTGGAGTGTCACGGTCGACAGGTGCGCCTGCGGTGTGCCGAACGATTCGAGCGTGAGTTCCTGACCGTTCGATCTCGTCCACCGCACCGTGGTGACGATCTGATCGACCGCCTTGCTCTCGTAGATCTTCGCCGCCGAACCTCGGATCGAGGTCGTGCCGACTTGGGGTCCCCCGGGTCCCCCGGGTCCCGCGGGGCCGGCGAAGGTGAAGTAGGTCGTCAGGATCCCGGCGGTGAGCCGAAGGAACGTCCTTGGTGTCGCTGTCCCACCGGCGGGGCGGTTCCAGACCCGGGTGGCGACGCGTTCGTTGTTGCCCTCGTCCGACCAGGTCATGGGCGCGGCGGTGTAGCCGGCGGGGATGCGGTGAGCGGTCGGGATGCTGTTGTCGCTGAGGACGGTCCTCCGCGTACCGGCGGAGCCATCGATGAGCGGACGGGAGCCCAACGGAGCGGAGAGCAGCACCGTCGTGCCCTGCAACGGCGCACCTACGCCGGCGCAGGCGGTGTTTGGAGGAGGTGGTGCGGCGTACCCCCGAACGGTGATCGTGACCCTCGCGGAGGTCTGGGGACTGTGGTGCGTTCATGCGGACCGTCGCAGGCGAAGCCGTGGATGTGGTCCCAGTCGGCCTGCAGATGAAGAGTGCGACCGTCGCCGTCAAGCACTCCACTGGCCCACGGCCCGTCACCGGCGAAGGGCCGTCGCCCTTAGTTCCTGGAGCAGCGCGTTTGCGCCGACCGCACCCGCGGTAACAACGTCGCTCCAGCGAATGAGCGGATCCGAGGAGTCGAACGGGGCGGAGGATGGGGGATTCGAACCCGAATGAGTGCCCCGGAAGGGCGCCGACGAGGCCTGAAAAGCCCGGAATCATGCGGGTCTCGGGTCTCCTGCGATGACCGCTCCACACGGGGCCCCCATAGAGTTGTGGGGTTTTTGTGGGGGCTCCGGCCCCGCTCGGTGCTCTGGTGATGTCTCAGGCCATGGGTATCGCTCATGGTCCCGAGGCCGCATGGTCACGCCGTGATCGGCGTGGCCTTCCGCACCGCGACCGCTGCCGATCATGTCGTTGAGGATCACCAGCGGTGGAACTGCACCGTGCCATCGACGATGGGGTACGGGTGGGCGTGCTCCTTCTCGTACTTGGACGAGATCGCGACCCGACCCGGTCCCGTCAGGGACAGCCAAAGGTGACGGTTCTCGTAGCTCTGCGTCGTGAACCACGAGCGCCACCCCACCGTCGAGGGGTACTCCGCGACGAGGTAGGGCGTCACCGAGAGGTCGCGGTAAAGCAGCGCCTGCGGTGGGATCCTGATGGTCTCTCCGGCCCCGAGGTCGCGGAACATCGTGTTGCCGGGCGAATGCAGCACGAGAAGTCCGGGTCCGGCCTGGGCGTGGAACAGCTCGTCGTACTGGCCGAGGGGGTACTCGACCTCGTACTCGGTCTCCTTGCCCTTGTCCTTCCTGAACTTCAGCCACAGGTTGTTCTTGTGCGGCCGGTAGGCGATGGTCGGCGTCGCGGCGAGGAAGACGTGATCGCGCACCCAGTAGCCGTGCCCGTCGTCGATGGGGAGTGCCACGATCTCGCCCATGTGGTTGTCGGACAGCGCGATCCGCCCGGGGCCCCGAGCGCTCAGCAACGACACGGTCATCCCCGCCCGAGCGCGGTTGAGGAAGCCGTTGCCGTCGGCGTACTTGCCGAGCTGCACCCGCTCCTCGGCATATGTCAACTTGTGGTGGGGGAACCAGACCGCATCGCCGTCGATCAACGTGAACTCGGCGATCGGCACATAGTCGCCCGCGATCTGCACCGAGGATCGTCCGATCTGGATGTGCGCCATGTCCTCGGCACCCGGCAGCTCCTCCCAGCCGGAATCGGACACGATCTCCTGCACCCGTGCATGCGCGCCGCAGGAGAGGCATTCGCCACGAAGCCCGAGCGCGCTGGTCCTCCGGCAGTACGGACACCGGTAGCTGCCCGCCGGGATCGATGCGGCGGCGGTCGTGGTCTCGCCAGCGGCCGCAGCGCTCGCGGAGACGCCGCTCGCGGCGGCCGCGCTCGCTGCCGAGGAACCAGACCCGGCGGCCGTGGCGTCGGTGCTCGCAGCCGCCGCGCTCGTCGTATTCCCCACCGTCGGGACCTGCAGCGGCTGGAGGCGCTGCTCCCCGCGTGCCGCGTCCCACACGTAGTCGGTCCAGTCCCGACCGCTCCACCACCGTCTCGCACCCCGACCGTCGTCGTACCAGCCTGCGGGCGGCTGCTGCTCGCCACTCATGGCCGCCTCAGTCCTCCGAGCTGGTGTGGTGGTACATCGACTGGATTCCGACCCGGCCGGGCCCAACCATCTCCGCGACCCAGATCTTGCCGCCGAGCAGTCCGACCTTGAGGCCGGGTATCGCGAAGGTGTTCATCGCCACCGACGCGTCCTTGTACAGGAAACGACCCGGCTCCACGAGGATCCGCTCATCGGACCCGAGCGTCCGCTGCAGCACGTCCCCGTTGCCGTGCAGCATCAGCATCCCGGGCTCACCTCTCGCGAAGAAGCGGTCGAGGTACATGCCGCTTCCGCCGTGCAGGAGGTTCGCCAATCCCTTGATGCGCTGGAACGTGTAGTCGACCGCATGCGAGGCGAGCAGGAACGCATGCTCGCGCACGTCGAGCTCGGTGTCCGCATGGATCGGCATCACCACCAGCTCGCCCGGCGCATCGCGGGAGAAGGCGATCCGCCCGGCGCCGCCTGCAGTCAGGACGGAGTAGGGCATGCCGTGCGCCCGGCGCCTTGCCGGCAGGTTGTACTGCGACAGCGGAACGTGCGGATCCTTCCAGAGCATCGTGTGCTGCTCGAAGTACACGCGATCGTTCTGGTGCAGCTCGATCTCGGCGACAGGGACGTACTTCCCCTCCACCTGCAGCGTGGACCCGGAGAAGCTGAACTTCTCCATGTCCCGCAGCCGCGGGGCCTCACGCCACCCCGAGTCCGACACCTTGTCGTCCGCGTCGAGCGGGGCGCCGCAGGTGGCGCACTGAATGGCATCGGGCGCGTTGTTGAGCCGGCACCAGCTGCAGACGATGAGTTCCATGGCCGACCTCTCGGGTGCTGCGTGCAGCGGGAGCCTGGTGTGGCAGCCGGAGGCCTGCCGTCCGACCTGACAGCGATGACGTTAGTGAGGTGGAGGTCAGGGATCAACGGCTGCGATCCGGTCCGGCGGAGCGCACGGGTTGGGGTTCCCCTATCGACAACACCCTCGTGCGCCCGGCATCATTCGGTGCGCTCTCATGAGCGAGCAAGGAGTGACCACGTGGGACTGTTCAAGGCAGCACTCGGAGCGGTCGGCGGCTCGTTCGCCGACCAGTGGAAGGACTTCTACACGATCCCGGGCGGCCTTCGGCCGACCGCGGCGGTCTTCCCAGCCGTTCCGCGGGGCACGAACGCCGGTCGGGGGTCCAACACCGGAGCGTCAGACAACGTCATCACGAACGGGTCGAAGATCATCGTGCCGGCGGGGTACGGGTTGGTGCTCATGGAGGACGGCGCGATCACCGGCTTCGCGTCCGAGCCCGGCGGATACGAGTGGGACTCGCAGGCCCAGGACTCGACGGGGATCTTCTCCGATGGCGACATCGTCGGCTCGCTGATCACCACCTCCTGGGAGCGCTTCAAGTTCGGTGGTCGGCCTCAGTCGCAGCAGCAGGCGTTCTTCGTCACGCTGAAGGAGCTGCCGAACAACCGCTTCGGCACGCAATCCGAGATCTACTGGGACGACGCCTACCTGAACGCTCAGGTGGGAGCGATCACGCGCGGGACCTACACGCTGAAGATCGTCGACCCGATCCTGTTCGTGAAGAACTGGATGCCGGCGGCCTTCCTGCAGAGCGGCCGGGTCTTCGACTTCACCGACCTCGACAACGACGCCGCGACGCAGCTCTTCACCGAGGTCGTCGGCTCTCTCGCGCCTGCGTTCTCGATGTACACCAACGATCCCGCGAAGGGAAACCGCATCACGCGGATCCAGCAGGACTCGATCGGCTTCGCGCAGAGCCTGTCGGCCGCCGTCGAGACGAACTACCAGTGGCGCACGAGCCGAGGGCTCGAGATCACGCAGGTCGCCCTCGTCTCGATCGAGTACGACCCGAACACGCGCGAGCTGCTGAGGACCGTGCAGCGCGCGGACGCGCTCTCCGGTGCCCGCGGCAACTCGAACCTGCAGGCATCGGTGGCTCAGGGGTTCCAGTCAGCCGGCGAGAACGCCGGCACCGGCGGCATCCTCGGCTTCGGGCTCGCCGCGGGGGCCACCGGGCTCGGCGCGCTGCAGCAGCCGGTTCCGGGGGTCGGGGCGAACAGCGCTCAGGCAGCCCAGACAGCCACGCCGACAGCCGCTCCTGCCGCGGACGACCCGGTCGCCGTCCTCACACGAGCGAAGCAGATGCTGGATGCCGGGCTCATCACACAGCAGGACTACGACGCCGCGAAGGCGAAGGCCCTCGGGCTCTGAGGAGGGCATAAGCCAGCACCGACCGTCCGCGATGTGGATGAAGAGACCCGTGTCGGGCTCAAGGAACTCGGCGCGCAACACGGGCGCCTGGCCGGCATCCTCGACACTGCGATGCGGGACCGTCGCATCATCAGCAATACAAGTCCGCGGTGTGCTCCTGCCCCGCAAGGGACGACGGGCTCGCGCCTACTTGACCGTGGAACAGGTCGAACTTCTCGTCACCCTCGCCGAGACGCACGGCACACTCGTGCAGTTCCTCGCCTACACGGGCACGCGGTGGGGCGAGGCGACTGGGCTCCGGGTGCGGAACCTGGACCTCACGCGGCGCCGCGCTCGAATCGAGGAGAACGCCGTCAAAGTGGCCAGAAGGATCTTCGTCGGCACGCCGAAGATGCACGAGGCGCGGAGCGTGCCCGTCCCGCCGTTCCTCGTCGACACCCTCGCGATCGAATGCATCGGCAAGACTCGCGACCAGCTCGTTGCTCGGCGATGCCTCCGCGGCGATGACACTCGACACCTACGCGGACCTCTTCGACGATGACCTCGACGCCGTCTCGGCCCGCCGCGAAGAGGTGAGGGCCCACAGACTTGTGGGGGATTTGTGGGGGATTTTGCGCCGGGCGGCGGCGAAAACCCCGGAAACAAGCGGATCCGAGGGGTCAAACCTGGCGG
>NZ_JAODBE010000170.1 GCF_025463795.1 Amnibacterium sp. | reverse complement strand
GTCGGCCTGGTGGAAGATCACGCCGATCTTGCCCTGGCCGCCGAGGGCCTTCGCCATCTCGTAGGCGGACACGACGCCGTTGCCGTAGTTGTCTGCCGACACGTCCGCGACGTAGTCCTTGCCGGCGCTCATCCCGTTCGGCACGTTGTCCATGAAGACGAGCTTCGCGCCCGCGGCCGCGGCCGCCTTGTAGGCCGAGGCCGTCGCCACGGGATCGGTGGGGATCGACACCACGATGTCGGGCTTCTTCGTCATCACCGTCTGCAGCTGTGAGACCTGCAGGTCCGGCTTGAAGTTCGCGTCCGTGGTGGCGATGAGCTGGATCCCCAGCTGGGCGAACTCGCTCTTCAGGCCCGCGATCTGGGCGGTCGCCCAGTCGTTCCCGCCGTAGTGCATGACGATCGCGGCGGTCGCGTGCTTCGCCTTGACCGCGGCGATGTCATCGGCCGTCAGGTTCGCGGAGCTCGCCGGATCCGCCGTCTCGCCGTGCGGCCCCTTGCTGAGCACCGCGCCCGTCCCCATGGACGCCAGGGCGGCTTCCGCCTTCTTCACGTCCGCGTTGCTGGCACTGGTCGTGCCGGCCCCACTCGTCGAGCTGCAGCCCACCAGGCCGGCGAGCACGGCTCCCGTGGCCGCCATCAACGCAACAGCACGTCTCATCGACATTCTCCTTTGAACATGAAGGGCCGCCCATCGATCGATCGGCGGATGGCGGAACCGGGAGCGCCCGGTCGCAGCCGGAACCGTCCTCGACAGGACGGGGCACCGAGGACGGCCTCCTGATGCTGACGACTCATCGGCGGACTGTCCCCTCTACGCTGAGGTGCGGTTCACGTGCTCCGTGAACGTTCACGGTGTCCCATATCGTGAACGTTCACGACCGCCATGTCAAGCCCGGCTCCCCGCTCGTCGGAGCGACCGGGCCCTGGTGCGGAACGGGTCGCCCTCCGCCCTCCCGCAGCCGGACCTCCTCCCACCGATGCCCGCCTACTGACGTTCGAGGGCACCGCGCCCAGGACCGAGTGGGAATCGGTGGCGTGAGGGACCTCACCGCCCCTGGGAGGATGAAGGCGCGTGAACGGTTGCGCTCCACCCCGGAGAAGCCGGCGACGACAGCGGAACCGGGGAGGGTGCCGTCGCGCTCCTGGAGAACGTCTCGAGCAGGCTCAGGCGAGAGGAAGTCGATTGGCGAGCAGGCCGGCAGGTGCATCGGCGAGTCGGGCCGAGCGGAAACCCAGCATCACCGACGTCGCCCGCATCGCCGGGGTCTCCTACCAGACCGTCTCCCGAGTCATCAACAACGCGACCGACGTCAACGCGGAGACCCGGCAGCGGATCCTGCAGGTGATCGAGGACGTGGGCTACCGGCGGAACCGCGTGGCCACCGCCCTCGTCACGAACCGTTCGACCGCCGTCGGGATCGTCACCAGCGATTCGCCTCGGTTCGGTCCGATCGGGACCCTGGTCGCGCTGGAGAAGGAGGCGCGGCTGAAGGGATACGGCACCACGGTGGTGACCGTGGAAGAGCCGTACGAGGGCTCGGTGGAGACCGCGCTCGAGGCGCTGGAGGACGCCGGTGTCGCGGGCGTCATCGTCATCGCGCCGCTCCTGTCGATGGCCGCTCCTGTCTGGAACGCCAAGGTGCGGGTGCCCGTGGAGATGATCGCCGCCGGGGTGTCCTCCACACCTGATGTGGTGACCTATTCGGAGAACCAGGAGCTGGGCGCGCGGATGGCGACCAGGTATCTGATCGATCTGGGGCACACGGACATCGCGCACCTCGGCGGATCCTCGGAGTGGTTCGACGCACGATCGCGGAAGCGGGGCTGGGAGGCCGCGTTGCGGGACGCCGGCCTGTCCCCGGGGCTGTACCTCGAGGGGGACTGGAGTCCCCGATGGGCCTACGAGACCGGGCTGCGCCTGATCGATGAGGGCGCCCTCCCTGAAGCGATCTTCGCGGTCAGCGACCACACCGCCTTGGGGCTGATCCGGGCGGTGGCGGAGAAGGGACTTCGGGTTCCCGAAGACGTGAGCGTGGTCGGGTTCGACGACGTGGAGGGATCGGACTTCTTCCGGCCGCCGCTCACGACGGTGCGCCAGGACTTCGGTGCGCTCGCGCGCTCCAGCCTCGAGGTGCTCCTCGCGGCCATCGAGGGTCGCGAGGTCATCCCGTCTCCGAGCGCTCCCACGCTCGTCGTTCGAGACAGCGCTGCGCGCCGACGATCCTGACGGTGCTCGGCGGCCGGGTCCCGCGAGGTCCTCATGGCGGATCCCTGCCTCGCTCAGGACGCAGCGGCTGCGGTCAGGGCGACCCATCCGGGCCGCGCCGGTCCGAGGGGCAGCTCCAGGGGGCCGGAGGTCGGAGAGGGTCCAGTCGGGGAGCGGCAGACGGGTAGCGCCGGCCATCGCCGAGGCGTGCGACAGCAGGCCGGGGCAGGTGATGTTGGCAGCACGAACGGCGTCGGGGTAGGGCCGGACGGTGCCGAGCACGGCCGAGATCAGCGCGTCGACGAGGTGCGGGTGCGATCCCCCCGTGGCCGCCGCCCTGCACGAACGAGCGGTGGGTCTCGTCGCCCTCGCCGTAGACGCCGGCGCGGGTGAACCGCCGGATGGCCGGCGGGAGCCGATCGGCGAAGTCGGGGATCTCACTCTCCAGCGGCTGCTCTCCCAGGTGGATGCGGTGCGGTCCTCCCTCCACCTGCGCCCACTCGAACGAGCGGATGGACCCGTAGTCGTCGAAGCTCTCGCGGTACTGCCGGGCGACCGCCCAGAGATGCCGCGTCACCTCCGCCGCCACCTCGGAGCCGAGGAACCGGATGTGGGTGGACTCGATCGCGAACGGCGAGCCGTACGCGGCCGCCATCTCGGGGTGGATCGCGCCGTATCCGGTGCAGGCGACGGACTCGGCCTGATGACCGGCGAGGCCCAGGGTGGGGGCGATCGCGTGGGTGGCGTTGTGCATCGGCGGCATCCCCTCCCAGTAGGCGGGCCAGCCCGTCATGTCCTGGTGGTGCGAGGCGCGCAGGAACTGCAGGCGGCCGAGCTCCCCTCGGAGGTAGAGATCCTTCAGATGGAGGAACTCTCGGCTGTAGAGGCGGGTCTCCATCATCATGTAGACCCGCCCCGAACGCTGCTGGGCCTCCACGATCCGCCGGCAGTCCTCGACCGTCGTGGCCATCGGGATCGTGCAGCCCACGTGTTTGCCCGCGTTCAGCGCCGCGACGGTCTGATCGGCGTGCAGCTGCAGCGGTGTGTCGATGTGCACCACGTCGACCCCAGGATCGGCGAGCACGTCGTCGAAGTCCTGGTAGCGCGCCGCGAGGCCGAACCGGTCCCCCACGGCGTCGAGACGCGACCGGGTCCGCTGGCAGATCGCGTGCATGTGCGCATCGGATGGGCCTGGTGGATGGGGATGAACTCCGCCCCGAACTCGAGGCCGACCACGGCCACGTTCAGTGGGCGACCGGCCGCGGGTCACTCATTGGTGGCCCCGGCCATCACGCCGGAGATAAGGAAGCGCTGCGCGAAGAGGAAGACGAGGATGGACGGGACCGCGGCGATCACGGATGCCGCCATCAACTGGTTCCAGTCGATCCCGTACTGCCCCATGTACTTGTAGAGGCCGACGCTGATCGGCTGCAGGTTCTGGTCGGTCAGCAGGGTGTAGGAGAAGAGAAGGTCGCTCCAGCCGGTGACGAAGTTGAACGCGCAGACGGTCACGATCCCGGGGAGCGCCAGCGGCAGCACCACGCGGGTCATCGCCTGGAGCCTCGTGCAGCCGTCGACCGCGGCGGCCTGCTCCACCTCGACCGGGACGGCCGCGAAGTAGGGGCGCAGCATCAGCGCCGAGAACGGGACGGTCTTGGTCCCCAATGCGATGATGACGGCGACAGGCGAGTTCACGAGGCCGATCTGCGAGAACAGCACGAACAGCGGGAGCGCCATCATGATGCCCGGGAAGGTCTGCAGCACGAGCATGCCGAAGAGCACCGCCCTCGACCACCGGCTTCTCGATCGGGCGATGGCGTACGCGACCCCCGAACCCAGCACACCTCCGACGACCAGCGCGCCCACGCCGTACACGAGGCTGTTGAGCAGGTTGTGGGCGATCCCCGCGTCCTGCAGGACGTCCACGTACCCCTTCCAATAGGGGCTCGTGGGCCAGAGGGTCGTCGCGACCTGCAGCTCCGCGGGCCGGCGGATCGAGGTGACGAGCAGCCAGTAGACGGGGATCATCAGGAAGCCCGACGCGGCGAACGCTGCCGCCACGACCAGCCACCGGCCGCGGCTCACGCCGCGGCGCCGGCTCGGTGCCACCGGTCGCAGGGCGATGGTCTCGCTGATCGCGGTCATGCGCGGGCCTCGTCGCTCGTGGCCAGCCGGATGTACAGCGCCGACACGACTGCAAGGACGACGAGCATCAGCACCGTCACCGCGCTCGCCTCCCCGAGGTTGAAGTACTGGAATCCGAGCTGGTAGTCGAAGTAGGTGATGAGCGACGTCGCGTTCGCGGGCCCGCCGCCCGTGATGACGAGGATCAGCTCGAAGACGTTGAAGGTGAAGATCAGCTGCAGCGTGAGGAGGATCAGGATCGGGGCCTTCATGAGCGGCAGCACGATCTGGAAGAACCGCTGAACCGCGCTCGCGCCGTCGATGCGGGCGGCCTCCAGCACCGGCACCGGGATCGTCTGCAGGGCCGTGAGCAGGTTGCTCATCGCGAACGGGAACCCGAGCCAGATGTTGGCGATGATGATCGTGATCATCGCGGGGGTGGCCTGCTGCAGCCAGCCGACCTGCCACTGCGGATTGACTGCCGCGATCACGGTGTTGACCAGACCCGAGCTCTGGAACATCCATTTGAACGTGGCCCCGATGACCACGATCGGCAGCACCCAGGGCAGCATCAGCAGCCCGCGCAGCAGCCCACGACCACGGAACGACGTGTTGAGCAGCAGCGCGAGCACGAATCCGAGGACGAACTGCACCGCGACGCAGCTCACGGTGAAGACCACGGCGAGCCAGGTGGAGTGCGCCAGCAACGGGTCCTTGAACGCGTCCGCGAAGTTGTCGACCCCGACGAACGCCATGTCGCCGGTCAGCAGGCCACTGATCGTGACATGCCGGAAGCTGTACACCACCGTCGTCGCGAGCGGGTACACCGCGAACGCGAGCAGGAACCCGCACGCCGGCACGGCCAGCACGGCCGGCCCTCTCCAGAACTTGGCGAGCTGCTTGGTCATCTTCCTCGACTCCCTCGTGTCGGACGCCTGAGAGGGACCGGGCCGGGAGGGCGGCGAACGCCGCCTCCCGGCCCGGTCCCGTCAGATCACTTCTTGGCCAACAGCGGGTCGACGACGGAGGCCGCCTGGGCGAGCGCCGCCTTGGGCGTCTGCTGTCCGCTCAGCACCGACTGGTACGCCGTCATCAGCGCGTCGGCCATCTGCGGGTAGTTCGGCCCGTACACACGGGCCTTCGCGACCTTGAGCTGGTCGAGCATCGTCGGCATCGGCGCGGACTGGTAGAAGGGCGCGATCGCCGCCACGTCCTTGCGAGCGGGAAGCTGGCCCGACTCCTTCAGGTACGCGAGCGACGGCTTGGGCGCGACGGCGGAGGTGATCAGCTTCCAGGCCTCGTCCTGATGCTTGGAGCTGGAGGAGATGGCCCAGTTCTCGCCGCCCAGGTTGGACGCCTGGCCGGCCGGCCCGGCCGGCAGCAGGGCGACGGCCAGCTCGTCCTTCATGTTCTGCTTCAGCCAGGGGTAGTCCCAGGTGCCGCCGAACGCGATCGCCGACTTGCCGTTCACCAGCTGCGTCACGCCGGCCCGCAGGTCCCAGGTGAGGGCATCCTTGGACAGCGAGCCGTCCTGCTGGAGCGACTGCAGGTAGGTCATCGCCTGCAGCGCCTTGGGCGAGTTCAGGGAGTCGAGGTCTGCGCCCGCCTGCCAGAGCAGCGACTCGAACACGAAGACCGCGTTCTCGCTCTTCGTCATGGACGTCGAGAAGCCGTAGCGGCTCGGGGTGGTCAGCTGCTTCGCGTCGGTCCGCAGCTCGTCCCAGGTGGTCGGCGCCTTGAGCCCGGCCTTGTCGAGCACCGTCTTGTCGTAGTACATGATCAGGTCGTTGCTCTCGTTGGGAACGCCGTAGACCTTCCCCTTCCACGTCGCCGACTGCGCCGGTCCGGAGAAGTAGTTCTTCCACTGCCCCCATGAGGAGACGCGGTCCGAGAGGTCGGTGAGCACTCCCTGATCGGCGAGCGCCGAGTTCCACGGGTTGTCGACCATCACGATGTCCGGCAGCGAGTGCGCGGCCGCGGCCTGCTGCACCTTGCTGAGGAACTGGTCGTAGGCGATGGAGACCCGCTTCACCTTCACGCCGGTCTTCGCGGTGAAGTCGGACAGCCGCTTCAGGTACTCCTTCGGGGCCGGGTTCTGCTGGTAGTCCCAGAGCACCAGGGTGTCGCCGCGGTGGATCCCGGAGCCGGTCGAGCCGCCGGATCCGGACTGGCCGGAGCAGGCCCCGAGGCCGACCGTGACGAGGACGGCGGCCGCGACGGCCGCCACCCTCCGGAAGACGGATCGCTGTGGTTTGAGCGTCATTGCGCAGACTCTTTCTTCGTGGTGAGGGGTGGGAGGGGTCAGTTCGCGGGTTGCAGGTCGAAGCGCGGCACCTCGACGGCCTCGCCGTCGCTCATCGCGGACTGATGCGCGGCGAGTCCCGCCGCGGTCCAGTTCGCCGCGGTGGCGGCGTCGATGCGGGACGGCCGGCCCTCGGTCACGGCGCTGACGAACTCGTGCACGAGGTGGGGATGCGATCCGCTGTGGCCGCCGCCCTGGACGAACGAGAGGTGATCGCCCGACTCGTAGACGAACGAGCGGGTGAACTTGCGGATCGGCTCCGGCAGGAGATCGGCGCGATCGGGAACCTCGATCCGTCGTGCCTCGATCGGTCGGCCCCTCCCGGCCGCCAGCGGCGCCATCTCGAACAGGAGCGGGCGCTCCTCCTCGAGCTGCGGCCACTCGAAGCCCAGTCGATCGCCGTAGAGGCAGAAGCTCTCGGTGTAGGAGCGCGCCATCTCGAACATCGATCGAGTGACCTCGACGGCGATGTCGACGTCGTGCAGCTGGAAGATGGAGGTCTCGACCGGGTAGGGGTTGCCGTAGACCCGCCGCTTGTCCTCGGGGAGGCGTCCCGACCCGAAGGAGTGCACCGACCTCGCGGTCGCACCGGTGAGCGCGAGAACGGGCGCGAGCGCATGGGTGATGTGCGCGAGCGGCGGGAACCCCTGCCAGTAGCCGGGCCACCCCTCCATGTCCTGGAGGTGCGCTGCCCTGGCGAAGGCGAGCCGGCCGAACGCCCCCGAGTTCACGAGGTCCTGCACGTAGAGGAACTCGCGGGTGTAGACCGCGGTCTCCATCATCATGTAGGTGAGCCCGGTGGCACGCTCGAGCTCCACGATGCGCCGCAGCACCTCGGTGTCGAGCGCGGCCGGGATGGTGCAGGCGACGTGCTTGCCCGCTTCCAGCGCGGCGATGGTCTGCTCCCCGTGGAGCGTGACCGGCGTGACGAGATGCACCGCATCGACGTCGCTCGAGGCCAGCACCTCCTCCAGGCCGGACATCCGTCGCTCGACGCCGAACCGGTCGCCGACCGTCGCCAGCTGGTCCTCGTCGAGGTCCGCGACGACCACCTGGCCCACGTCGGGGTGCGCCTGGTAGATCGGCACGAACTCCGCCCCGAACTGCAGCCCGACCACGGCGACCCGAAGGCCGCCACTCTTCTTCGCGTCGCCGCCCATGTGTCCCCTTTTAGGAAATCCGTTTCCGTATCGGAAACAAGTCGACCTTAGAGGGCAGCGATCGCACGCGTCAACTTGCGCGCCGAGGCGCGGGGGAAGTCGTCACGGGTGCCGGGCAGGCGCGACCGCAGAGGTCGGTCATGGCCGCTGCGAGGGCGGGGTCACCGCCTCGGCGAGCCGGGGAGACCGGCCGCGCTCAGGCGCTGGATGCGCGGATGGCGAGCTCGCACGGCACGAGCTCCAGCCCCGGCGACCGCTGCCCGCTGATGGCTTCGAGCAGCCGGACCGCCGCGACCTGGCCCACTCGGGTGAGGTTCATGCCGACGCTCGTCAACTGGGGCCGGGCGGCCAGCGTCATGACGTCCCAGTCGTCGAAGCCGACGACGGCGATGTCCTGCGGGACGCGGACGCCCTGCGCCGACAACTCGTCGAGGAGGCCGCGTGCGATCTGATCGCTCGCGCAGAACACGGCGTCGAGGTCGTCCCCTCGAGCGGTGAGGATCCGGGCGGCGCGACGGCCGGCCTCCTCCTCCCACGGCACGAACAGCGGCGCGGTGGCAGGGGTGAGCCCGGAAGCGGCCAGGGCCTCGACGAACCCCTGCATGCGGAGATGTGACGCCAGGTAGGAGTCCGGGCCGCCCACATAGGCGATGCGGCGCCTGCCCACCTCCAGCAGGTGCTCGCCTGCGAGCCGGCCGCCTTGCACGTCGTCGGGGACGACGGACACGTCGGCCGCGTCCTCCGACGGGGAGTAGGCGTAGACGACGGGGACCGGAACTTCGGCGCTGATCGAGCTTCGCGGGTCGCTGCGGTGGGACGTCACGATGAACCCGTCGACGTTCCGCGCCACGAGCGTGCGGATCCAGTGCTGCTCCCGAACCGAGTCCCCGCGGGCGTCGCAGAACAGGATCGCCATCTGGCCGGTCGCGAGCGAGTCCTCCGCACCCTGCATGACGGGGACGCTGAATCGGCCGGGCGCGTCCGAGGTGATGAGCCCGACGGTGTACGACCGCCCGGAGAGCAGGGTCCTCGCCTGCTGGTTCGGGAAGTAGTGCAGGAACTCGGCGGCGGCCAGGACCCGCTGCCGGGTCTCGAGCCGGAGTGAGCCCGTGCCGGCGAGGGCCTTCGACGCGGTCCCGACGGTCACCCCGGCGCGGGCGGCCACATCCGTCAGCCGCACCTGCTTGCGCTCCATCAGCCACATCCTCGCGCCGCACGGTCACCGTCACATGAACGGGAGCTCCTTCTCGGAGGCCCCGGGACCATTCTCCCCCTCCAACGCTATTAGGAAACTCTCGGAAACCTCAAGCACTCTAGTCGGCCGTTCGCCCGCACCCGCCCGCCGACACCGGGGGTGCCCGCCACGTCTGCCATGACAGCGATGGATCTCACCCGTTCCCCGAGCCCGGGTCCGCGAACCGGAGCGTCTCGGCGACGGCGGACGGTGAGGTCAGGGTCCCCGGGGCCTTCTCGACGTCATCCACCTCGATCGCCAGCACGCCCTGCTTCCAGGCCAGCAGGTGGAGGCGCATCGTGAGATCGGCGATGAGCCCGTGGTCCAGCGACGAGGCGCCCTCCCCCGTCAGGATCGGCCGGTAGCGCACCGGGTCGCCGCTCTCGTCGTCGGTGCACCGCGCCAGCGCGGCACGCGGCTTGACGGAGAGGTCGATGCGAAGACCGCGTAGACCGCCGACCGAGACGGGCACCGGCGAGGTGGCACTCACATCCTTCTGCCGCCCCAGCCACGCAGCGAAGGCGTTCGGCGTGTCCGCCACCTCGACGACCGACTCGGTCGCACAGCTCGGCAGCGCCGTGAACCGTGCCGGCGCGATCGAGGCGTAGACGCCGATGAAGTCGGACGTCCCGGCGTTGACATCGGGCAGCGTGTTCCCCGGGGGCAGGAGCAGGACGTTGCCCTGCAGATCCTCCTCGTCGATCCACCCCGCTTCGGGGACGACGTAGGTGATCGCCGGCGCGAACACCGAGGTGGTGCAGCTCCTGCCCGCCTGCAGCGGGCCGACGCACGTTCCTCCATCCGGATTCGGGCAGCCGGCGGGCACGGACGCGGGCGCCGCCGAGGACGCGGCCGCCGAGGGACGACCGGGTGAGGACGACGAGCACCCGGCCATCGCGACGACCCCTAGCACGGTCGTGACCGGGACCGCGAGCGACCGGCCGCGGGCGCGTCGTCCACTCGTCGCCCCTTGCCGATCAGCGCGCATCATCACCGTCCCGGCTGCGCCCGATCGCCTGCAGCATCTCTCCCCCCGTCGGGGCCGGCATCTGGCGCGCCCGATGATCTCGGCTCCAGCGGCACGCGTCAACGGTCCGAGGTCCATGGGGTCGAGGGGCCACGACGGAGATCACCCGTTCGGAGATCTCGAGGGACCGTTACCGTTGGCCCGTGCACTACTACGCGTTCCTCGCCGAGCTGCACCGACGCCTCGCGCCCCGCGCCTACCTGGAGATCGGTGTCCGACTGGGCGGCAGCCTGGCCCAGGCCCGCTGCAGAGCCGTCGGCATCGATCCGGCGTTCAGCATCACCGCCGAGCTCGACGGCGACGTCGCGCTGTTTCGGACCACGAGCGACGAGTACTTCGCACGGCCCGACCCCCTGGCGGCCACGAACGGCACACCGTTCGACCTCACGTTCATCGACGGGCTGCACCTGTTCGAGTTCGCGCTCCGCGACTTCATGCACGCCGAGCGACACAGCTCCCCGCGCGGCGTGATCGTGTTCGACGACATGCTGCCCCGCAGCATCGACGAGGCGGCGCGAGAACGGCACACCGACGGATGGACGGGTGACGTCTACGGCATGGTCGAGGTGCTGGCCCGCTTCCGGCCGGACCTCGTCGTGGTGCCGGTCGGCACGCGGCCCACCGGGCTGCTGCTCGTGACGGCGCTCGATCCGACCGACACCACCCTGACCGATTCCTTCGACGCCATCCTGGCCGAGTTCCGCCGGGTCGACCCGCAACCCGTGCCGCCGCACCTCCTGGACCGGTTGACCGTGATGCCGCCCCAGCGACTGCTGGACAGCGGTGTGCTCGAGGTCATCGCCGGCGCTGAACGAGCCGGCACCGACACGCAGCGCGCGATCGCGGAGTCCGTGCGGCAGGACCTCGGCGCCGGGTTCGCGCCCGCGGCCGTCAGCGGCCGATGAGCAGCCGATAGGTGCGCCGGACGACCGGCACACGGACGAGCAGCCGCAGCGCGGGGTCGAGCGCCCCCGGCACCCGACGCCGCAGCCGCTGAGCCAGCGGCACGTCGGCGCCCGTGGCAGGCGGGGGCGTCGGCGCCTTCGGCGGGACGGCCTCCAGCGCCACGGCGCCGGCACCGTCGACCCGGAGCTGAAGCCCGGTCGGCACCGGCTTGCCTCCCCCCGCGACGACCGAGATCACGCGGACGCCCGCCAGTGAGCTCACGTACGACTCGAGCCGCGCCCGACCGTCGCGGCACACGAGGCGCGCCGGCAGGCGGAACTTGTCGAGCAGCAGCCGGGCGTCGAGCACCGCGTCGCCGTGGACGTGCACATCGGGGTGCTCCAGCGTCACGAGGATCCCGCGCGCCGACTCCACGATCGACGTCTCCGACGGCTCCACCCGGCCGATCACACTGGTACGGGTCGCGCCCGCATCGAGTTGCGCGAACCCTCCGTCCGAGCCGAGGACGTGGGGGCGTCCTTCGACGACGGCCGAGCAGGGCGGGCCGGCGGGCAGCGGCCGAGTGATCTCGCCGCCCGGGAGCGCGAGCCGCAGCCGCAGGTCCCACGGGCCGTCGTCGAGGGGACGTCCTCCGCCGGCGGTCGCGGGGTCGAGGAGGCAGCGCGCCACGTCACCGGTGCCGTCCCCGTCGTCCGGGCCGACCTCCGCCGGCAGCGCGACCTCCGTCAGTCCCTGCGTCAGGACCAGCCAGGCGCGGAGCCCGGACGGCCGGGGCTCCGGGACACGGATCCCGACGGTGAGCCGCAGCAGCCCATCGCTCCACCGGAAGCGTGCGGCGTCGATCGACACGTCCGCGGGCGACCCGACCTCACCCCCGTCGCGGGTGGCGCAGGCGTACCGCCCCACGGCGCTCACGACGCTGGACGCCATCACCAGGCTCGCGGGATGGAGGAGGTCGAGGCCCGGTTCGTGGCGCAGGCGCGGCGACGAGCGCTGGAACAGCCCGAGGCAGCCGGTGAGGTCGACCGGGGTGGGATCGACCCGATCGGCGTCATCCGGCACCGCGGTCGAGCCGGAGACGGCGCCGTCGGCGACACGGCCGACCACGAGGTCCGCACCGGTGCTCCGAGCCCGGTCCAGCAGCAGCTCGAGCGCGAGGGGCGCCAGCCGCCAGTCCTGCCCCAGGGCGATCGCGTACTCCCCCGTGGCCCGGCCGAGCGCCGTCTCGAGCCGGTCCGCATCCGACCGGTCAGCGCCGGCCGTCAGCACCGTCACGTTCACGCGCCGATCGGCCAGCTGCCGCAGCCGGTCCGCGCTCCCGTCGTCGGACGCGTCGACGATCACCACCTCGAAGGCGCCGGCGGTGAGGGACTGCCCGTCGAGGGAGTGGACGAGCCCTGCAAGGGCAGAGCCTGGATTTCTCGAAGCGATGAGCACGCTGACGTCGGTCATGAGGATTCGCACGCTAGTACGGGGACGCCCTCCGCGTCGAAGGGTCGCCTCGATCCGTCCTCGCAGAGCGGCGTCCCTCGCGACATGCGCGGGCGGCGCAGGGTGCGCCGTCCCACGGGCGATACTCGAGCTTCACCCGCCGAGAGCCGGCGTCCCGCGCGCACACGGAATCGAGGCGGACCGATGGCGTACGACCGGCGTGGGCGTGCCCGGTACCGGCGCATCCTGCGGTTCGCGATGCGGTATCTCGCCGAGAACTGGTGGTTCGAGCTCTTTCTGCCGCGCGTCGGTCTCGCCGCGCTCGGCGCACGGGGGCGTACCCGGCGGTGGCGCCGGATGGCGCGCAACTTCTACGGGCTCGCCACCGAGCTCGGCGGGCTCATGATCAAGGTGGGCCAGTTCCTCTCCACGCGGCTCGATGTGCTGCCGCCCGAGGTCACGCGAGAGCTCGAGGGCCTCCAGGACGAGGTGCCGCAGGAGGACTTCGCCGCGATCCGCGCCCTCGCCGAGTCCGAGCTCGGTGCGCCGCTCGACCAGGCGTACAGCGCCTTCGACCCCACCCCGATCGCCGCCGCGTCGCTCGGTCAGGCGCACCGGGCGCGCCTGACGCCGGAGGCCGCCGCGGACGCGGGCTTCAGCGACGTCGTCGTGAAGGTGCAGCGCCCGGACATCGGGATGATCGTCGACGTCGACCTCGCCGCCCTCCGCCGTGTGGCCGGCTGGCTGAACCGAGTGCAGCTCGTCTCCAGACGGGTCAACCCGCCGGCCCTCGCGGAGGAGTTCGCCGCGACGAGTCTCGAGGAGATCGACTACCTGCACGAGGCGCAGAACGCGGAGCGGTTCGCGCAGCAGTTCGAGGAGAACCCGGGTGTCCGCGTGCCGGGCATCGCCTGGGACCACACGACGCGACGGGTGCTGACGCTGCAGGACGTCGGCGCGATCAAGGTGAACGACCTCGGGGCGATGCGAGCCGCGGGGATCGACCCGTCCGCGGTGGCCGACCGGTTCGTGACGGTGATGTTCGACCAGCTGTTCATCGGCGGCTTCTTCCACGCGGACGCGCATCCCGGCAACCTCTTCGTGACGCCGCTCGCCGAAGGGGCGCCGGGATCCGCCGACGATCGGGCACCCTGGGCGCTGACGTTCGTCGACTTCGGGATGATGGGCGAGGTCCCCGACGGGCTGCGCGGGAAGCTGCGCCAGTTCCTGATCGCGGTCGCTGCGCGAGACGGCCGTCGCCTGGTGTCGACCATGCGGGATCTCGGGCTCCTGCTGCCGGGCGCCGACACGCGGGAGCTCGAGCGCACCATGTCGGCGATCTTCGATCGCTTCGCCGGCGTCGCGATCACGTCGCTGCAGACCGTGGACCCGGCCGAGCTCCGTCGGTTCGCGGACGAGTTCGGTGAGGCGCTCCGCGTGCTGCCGTTCCAGCTGCCGGAGAACTTCCTGCTCATCATCCGCGCGGTGTCGCTCACCTCGGGGCTCAGCAGCACGCTCGACCCGGACTTCAACATCTGGGACGCCGTCGAGCCGTACGCGGAGCAGCTGCTCCGCGATGAGCGCGGCGGTCTCGTGGGATCCGCCGCCCGGGAGGCGGTCTCGATCGCCGAGCTCGCGGTGCGGCTCCCCCGTCGCCTGACGGATCTGGCCACGCGACTCGAGGACGGGGAGATCGCCGTCGAGACGCCGGGGCTGAATCGGCGCATCCGCGCGATCGAACGGATCGCGGGACGCTTCGTCTCGGCGATCCTCTTCGCGACGCTCCTCATCGGCGGCGTGCTGGCGCGGCCCACCGACCTCGTCCTGGGCACGGTGCTGATGGCGGGGTCGGCGCTCCCCCTCCTGCACGCCGTGCTCGCCGGGGTGCTGGCCCGCACGCGGCCCTGACCGCGGTCGCCCGGTCCGAGGGGCGGAACGCCCCGAGGTGGCCGAGTCGGTACGCTCCGAGCACCTGTTCCGCCCGCGGGAGCGCCCGCTCCTCGACCCATCCGGAGGCCATCACATGTCCTACGTCGTCGACTTCACCGACGTCTCGACGACCGGCCTCGAGTCGTCCCCGGTCGCGCCCGCGCTCGCGGGCCTCCGCGCGAACGAAGCCCGGTACTTCAAGAACAAGTACGACCACACCTTCACGGTCGAGCCGGCCGAGGAGGCCGCCGCGGTCATCGACTGGGTGCACGGCATCCTGAAGGACGAGCGGGACCTCGTCATCGCGTCGCGCCCGCTCGAAGCGACGGCGTTCGAGGTCGAGGGCACCAGGATCGCGTACGTCTTCTACGAGAGCGGCCTCTCGATCAACGTCATGTACACGATCACGGACGCGGGGAAGCGGGCGGTGGGTTTCAAGCTCTCCGACGGCATGGAGGTGCCGGAGGAGCTCGCGTCGCGGTTCAAGTTCGCCCGTCAGCGGTCGAAGCTGGCCGGCACGATCCGCGGGTCGTACTTCGTCATCAAGCACGAGCACTGACGTCGGCGACGCCGATCGCGGTCCGGCGATCCGCGTGACCGCACCGCCGATCGGCGGCAGGGGCTGTCGCGGAGGGACTCAGTCCGCGAGCGCGGCGAGCTGCTCCTCGAGGTGGAAGACCTCCGCGAGTCGCCGAGCGCCCTGATCCGGCCGGGCGCCCGGCAGCGTCTCGAAGAACCCGGCGGCCTCCGCCTCCCAGGCCGCCGTGTCCGGATCCGCCGCGAGCGCCCGCGCCGAGGCGTCGTCGTCGTCCGTCTCGTAGTAGCCGATCAGCAGGCCGTCCTCCCGCAGGAACAGCGAGTAGTTGCGTCGGCCGGCGCGCTCGATCGCGCGAAGCATCGACGGCCACACCGCCCGGTGCCGCGCCACGTACTCGTCGATCCGCTCCGGTTTCAGCTGGAGCTGGAAGCAGACCCGTTCCACGCGTCCATTGTCGTCGTCCGCACGGCTCGCCTCCACGGCTCGTCAGAGCCGCCGTTCGGGTGCCAGCACCCGGATGACGGCCGAGTCGTCCTCAGCGCCGAGCCCCTGCGCCTGACCGAGCAGGAAGAGCTGCTCGGCCGCGGCGGCGACCGGTGACGGCACCCCGAGCCGCCTGGTCGCGTCGCCGACGATCCCGAGGTCCTTGACGAAGATGTCGAGCCGGCTGAGCACCTCGGCGCCGCCCTCGTCGTACGCCTCGAGCATCCGCGGCCCCCGGTTCCCGAGCATGAAGGATCCCGCCGCCCCTGCCTGCAGCGCCTCGAGCGTGGCGGGGCCGTCCAGGCCCAGCGCGGCCGCCAGGGCGAGCGCCTCCGCCGCCGCAGCGATGTGCACGCCGCAGAGCAGCTGGTTCACGGTCTTCACGGCCTGGCCGTCACCGGGGCGGCGGCCCACCACCGTGACGGTGGAGCCCAACGCATCGAGAACGGGCCGCGCTCCGGCCACGTCGGAGGGGTCGCCCCCGACGAGGATCAGCAGGTCGCCCTGCGCCGCCCTGAGAGGGCCGCCCGAGAGCGGGGCGTCGACGAGGGCGACCCCCGTGCCGGCCAGCCGGTCGGCGACGGCGCGCACGGCCTCGACCCCGACGGTGCTCGTGAGCAGCACGACCGCGCCGGCGGGCATCACCGCGACGACACCTTCGCCCCCCAGCAGGGCCTGCTCCAGCTGCTCGCCGTTGCGCACGGCGACGAGTACGACGTCCGCCGCCGATGCCGCCTCGCGGGCCGTCCGGCAGTCGGCGGCTCCGTCAACGGCCGCGAGCGCCCGTCGGGCCGGATCGATGTCGAACCCGCGCACCGCGAAGTCCTGCGAGAGTCGGCGGGCCATCGGCAGGCCCATCGCGCCGAGCCCCAGCACGGCCACCGTGAGGCGGCGGTTCTGATCCACGGACTGGTCGGGCATCGGGCACTCCTCGATCGGTGGGCGAAGCGGCCCTGCACGGGCCGGACCCAGCGAAGCAGACCGGACGACCACCGAGGGTCGGATCCGACGATCGGCGGCGCAGTTCGGGACGCTCGCGTCGGGGTGGAGCGTCCCGAACCGCGCCGCGAAGGGCAGCCATCCCCCCATCCGAGTACGCCGCCGGCGCTCCGGTCAGGGCAGCCGCACGGCCGTCGTGGCCGTCCGGGTCCGGTCGACCTCGAACGACGCCGTCGCTCCGCCGGCAGTGACCTCGTACGAACCGAGCGGGCCCCGCACGGTCAGGCGGCCGGATCCGTCGGTGCGCAGCCGTGCCGGGGCGAGCCGCCACTCGTCGTTCACGAGCCGGTCGAGCACGTCGTATGACGGCTTGCGGCTGCCGTCGGCCCGCACGAAGCCGACCGGTGCGCCGAGCCACGCCCCGGCGTCCGTGAAGCCCCAGTAGGTGATCGACTCGACCGCCGGATGCCCGAAGAGGGAGCGGTAGTGCCGCTCGACCTCGTCGGCCTGGCGCGCCTCACCCTCCGGCGTCGACGGCCACTCGGGGATCCGGTAGTCGTTGAGGTCCCCGATCTCGGGCGGCATGAGGTGGCCGGACACGAGCGTGGTCTCGGTCATCTGGATCGGCAGCCCGAAGCGCGCGAAGCGGTCGACGACGGCGAGCACCGCCTCCTCGCCGCGGTACCCCTGGTGCATGTGGGTCTGCAGCCCGATCGCGTCGACGCGGATCCCCGCCTCGAGCACCTCCTCGATCAGCCGCTCGTACGCGGGCGACAGGTCGAAGTCGTTGACGGCGAGCCGGACCCGCGGGTTGCCGGCCCGGGCCTCCTCGACGGCGAGGCGCACCATGCCGACGCGGCCTCTCGCCGCCGCGAGCGGCGTGACGGCGTTGTCGCCGTTCGCGAAGACCGGCATGATCACCGCCTCGTTGATGGCGTCCCAGAGGTCGATGGTTCCTGCGAACGCGGCGGTCAGCTCCCGGACCCTCGACCGGAGGAGCGTCTCCACCTCGTCGAGCGGGAGACCGAGCAGCCAGTCGGGCTGCACGGTGTGCCAGACGAGCGGATGCCCCTTGACCGTCACGCCGGCGTCGTGCAGCCACCGCGCGGTCCGCTCGAGCCGGCTCCGGTCGGGCCGTCCCCGCCGCGGCTCGTAGCGGCCCCAGTAGAACGGGAGCGTGGCGAGGTTGAAGAGCCGCAGCCACTCGTCGGCGTACCGCGCCGGGTCGAGCGCGGCGCTGCCGCCGAACGCCTCGACCGCCTCCGCCCCCTCGGGGTCGTCGCCGCCGATCATCCGCACGAAGTCGAAGCCGATGTTGCCGAAGCCGAACGCGTGCCGCCGCTGCTCCACCGTCACCTCGGTGTCGGCGAGCGGGGCGCCGTCGGCGCTCAGCACGGTGACGACCGCCTCGCCGAGCCGGTGCTCCGGGATCATCGCCCGCTCCCCCGCCCGGTTCGGGGATCCGGTCCACGGGCCGGGATGTGATGCATGCGACTCCTGTCGTCGTCGGCGGATCGTCGGATGTCCCCCGCGTCGCGGGGAACGGGGGGTTCGCCGACCGTCCGTCCCAGGAGCGCAGGCGCGCCGCGTCGTCCGCTCCAGGCGAGCCCGGCCAGGGGCAGCAGGGCGAGCGCGGTGAGCACCGAGCCGACGATCGGAGGCCCCTGCAGGCCGAGCGCGCCGGACAGGGCCACCCCACCGAGCGCCGATCCGAGGGCGATCCCGAGGTTGAAGGCCGAGGTGCTGAGCGCGACGGCGAGCGTCTTCCCGCCGTCCGTGGCCCGGACGACGAGTGCCACCAGCACGGGGTTGACGATCAGTCCTGCGGCACCGAGGACGACCAGCAGCGCGATCGTGAGCGGGCCGTCGTCGCCCCACAGCGCCATCGCGACCTGCACCGCGACCAGCACGCCCACGGCGGCGACGAGCACGAGGAGCGGCCGGTGGTCCCCCCAGCGGCCGGCGAGCACCACCCCCGCGAGGGAACCCAGCCCGTACGCGAGCAGCCCCAGCGGGACGGCGGCGCTCGGCAGGTGGGCGCGTTCGATCAGCAGCGGCGCGACGTAGCTGTAGGTCGCGAGCAGCCCACCGGGGATGAGCGCGGTCGCGGCGTAGATCAGCCACATCGACGGCCGCTTCAGCACCGCCGTCTCCGACCGGACCGCGGATCGGATGTCCGTGCGCGCGGGAGGATCGCCAGGAACCTGCCTGACGACGAGCGCCGTCGCGGCGAGCGCGAGCACGGCGAGCACCAGGAACGGGCCGGGCCAGCCCAGCGCCAGCCCCAGCACCGTCCCGAGGGGCGCTCCGACCACGTTCGCGAGGGTGAAGCCGCTCACCATGACCGACAGGGCTCGCGCGCTGCTGCCGGCCCCGACCGCGGCCGTCGCGACGACGGCACCGACGGCCCAGAACGTCCCGTTCGCGGCAGCGGCGACGAACCGCGCGACGAGGGTGAGCGGGAAGACGACGCTGACCGCGATGACGATCTGCGCCGCGGCGAACGCGAGGAGCGCGGCGATCAGGGCCGTTCGGCGGGACATCCGCAGCGTCGCCAGCGACATCACCGGCGCGCCGAGCATCATGCCGACTGCGAAGACGGTGACGAGGAGCCCGGCGTCCGCCGTCGGGACGGAGAACGTCGCGGCGAACTGGGGCAGGAGCCCGACGACGATCAGCTCGCTCGTCCCCATGAGGAAGGCCACGGCCCCGAGCACCCAGACGACGAGCGGCAGGCGCCGACGGGCCCCGGGACTGGTGGCGCCCCCGATCATGTCAGCCGCATGCCCGCCCCGCCGTCGCGGTCTGTGCACCCGCCCCCGGACGGGCGGACCACATCACCTCGGCGACTCGGCGGCGTACCAGGCCGCGCCGTGCACCTCGAGGATGACGCACAGCACGTTGTCCCGCTTCACCCCCAGCGCCGCGATCTCGTCCGAGATCGCGGCCATCGCCGCCTGCTTCTGCTCGTCGGTGAACCCGACCTGAGCGACGAGCTCGACGAAGATGATGTCATCGCGCTCCTGGTTCGGGAACGTCGGCGAGTAGACCAGCTCGCCCTCGTCGTGCAGCCGGAAGATCTGGAACAGGTCGTCCTCCGGCATGTCGAAGCCGCGCACCATCCCGGCCAGCACCGCTCTGCTGAACTCCTTGAGGCGCGGCTGGTAGACGCGGTGCAGATCGATCCGGGCGTGCGGCATTCGTTCCTTCTTTCGGGGTGATTCTGTGGAGCGTGATCGTCACTTCAGCGCGCCGGCGGCCAGGCCGCGCTCGAAGAAGCGCTGAAGGCTGATGTAGAGGATGACGACCGGAAGACCGGTCAGCACGGCCGCGGCGAGCACTTTCGTCTGGTCGTTGTTGTACTGGCCCACGAAGTACTGCGGAACGAGCGTGACGGTCTGCTGGTCCGGCGTCTGCAGGAACAGCAACGGCAGCAGGAACTCGTTCCACGAGTTGATGAACACGAGCACGAGGATCGCCGCGATGATCGGCCTCGTGAGCGGCAGCATGACGTGCCAGAAGGTCTTGATCATGCCCGCGCCGTCGACGCGCGCCGCCTCGATCAGCTCGTTGGGGATGCCGTCGACGAAGTTCCGTGCCAGCAGCACGGTGAACGGCACCTGGAGCGCCGCCAGCGGCAGGATGACGGCCCACAGCGTGTTGTACGCGCCGACCTGCGTGACGGTGGCGAACAGCGGTGCGAGCAGGACGACCCCGGGCAGGGTGAGCGCGGCGAGCAGGAGCCAGAAGTAGATCTCCTTGCCCACGATGCGCAGCTTCGAGAACCCGAACGCCGCCGTCAGTGTGAGGACCAGGGTGATCGCGATGACCGACACCGCGATGACTGCGCTGTTGAGGAAGAAGCCCGGCAGCAGCGGCAGCGAGAGCACCGTCGCATAGTTGCCCCAGCCCGCCCCGACCAGCGACCCCTGCACCATCGCGATGAGCGGGAACAGGAAGGGGATGACGAGAACGGTGAGCAGGAGCTGCAGCCCGATCCGGGAGCGAAGCCGCCTGGTCTCAAACATCGCTGCTCCCCACTCGGCGGCCGCCGGTGCGGATGATGACCGCGGTGGCGATCGCGAGCACCAGCAGCACGACCGAGAGCGCGGCGCCGTATCCGACCTGCGCGAACGAGATGCTGACACGGTAGATGAGCGTGCCGAGGAACTCCGTCGCGTAGCTCGGCCCGCCACCGGTGATGAGGAAGGGGATGTCGAAGGTCTTCAACGACCCGATGGCGCTGAGGGTCGCGATCGCGATCGTCGTCCCCTGAACCCCTGGAAGGATGATCGATCGGATGATCCGCACGTCCCCGGCCCCGTCGATCCGCGCCGCCTCGATGATCGAGGGGTCGATCTGGCCGACCGCCGCGAAGTAGAGGACGAACACCACCCCGGTCGACTGCCAGATCTGCACGGAGATCACGATGATCAGCGAGAAGGTACCGCTCGAGAACCAGGGCTGGGCGAGTGAGCCGAGCCCGACCGCGGTGAGCACCCCGTTCAGGGCGCCGTCCGGCGCGTAGATCAGCCGGAACACCGGCGCGACCGTGGCCGTCGCGAGCACGACGGGGATGAAGATCAGCACCTTGTAGAGGGTCTTGAGGTACAGCTTCGAGTGCAGGAGGCACGCGAACAGGATGCCCAGTGCGACCTGCACCGTGAAGGTGACGACGAAGAAGATCGCCGTGTGCGCGAGCGCGCCCCAGAAGACCGGGTCCTGGAGCATGTGCACGAAGTTCGCCGCGCCGACCTGCTCCTGCAGCGGGCTCGTGCCATCCCATCTGAGCGTGGAGATGTAGCCCGTGTAGAGGATGCAGTAGTAGAGGATCCCGACCGAGTAGATCATCGCCGGGAGGATCCACGGCAGCCCGTTCGGCATCTTGAGCCGGGAGGCCCGGCGCGGCGACGATGTGGTCATCGTCGCGCCGGACTCCGTGGTCGCTGCTGTTGTGCTGGTCACTTCGATGTCCAGACGTTCATCGTTCCTCCGAAGGACCGGGTGCTCACTGACCCGCTGACGCGGCCGCGGCGGCGACGCCGGCCGCACCGTCCTTGGCGCTCTTGGTACCGTTCACCACGCCCTGCGCCGCGTTGATGATGGCCTGGTTGGTCTGGTCCGCCAGTCCCAGGTTCCGGGGCTCGTTGGCCTTCGCCAGCTGCGCGATGACGTTCACGAGCGCGGGTTGCTGGGCCTTGTTCACCAGCGTGATCTTGGTGAAGTCGGGACCGGAGCCCTGGAGGACCGGGAGCTCGTCCATGTTGTTGGCGACGACCTCAGCGCCCGGCTTGGTGCTGCCGAGCCAGATCGCGAAGGTGACCGCCGCGTTCCGATTCTTCGACTTCGCGTTGACCGCCTGCGCGACGTCCGGGTCGGCGAACAGGGACACCGCGTTACCGGTGCCGGCGACGTCCGGGAACGTGGTCGGCATGATCGAGATGTGCTTCGTGCCGGCCGGGACACCGGCGCCGGCCAGAGCGGCGGTCAAGCTGCTCACCGTCGCGTACTGCGAGTACCAGGTGCCCATCTGCACCATCGGGACCTTGCCCGAGAGGAACGCGTTGTTGACGTCCGGGTACTGCAGGATGCCGGTGGCGCCCTTGTCGAGGATCCCGTTGTGCGCCATGTCCCCCAAGATCTGGAGGGACTTCACCATGGTCGGGTCGTCCCACTTCCGCTTACCCGCGAGGGCCCCGGTCCAGTAGCCGGGCTCGACGTTGTTGGCGATCGAGTGCAGCGTGTCGACGACGAAGCCGGCGGTGCCGGACAGTCCCTCGCGGAAGCAGCCGAGGCCCTTCGACCGGAAGGTGGCGCAGAGCGACTTCCACTCGGCCATGTTCGTCGGCGGCTTCAGGTTGTACTTGTTGAAGATGTCCTGGTTGATCCACATCATGCCCGCGCCCACCCGGCCGAACGTCTGAGCGACGAGGCGACCGTTGATGGTGAAGGCCTTCGTGCTGCCGGGGTCGATCTTCGACTTCCAGTCCGCACCGAGCAGCTTCTTCATCGCAGGAGTCAGGTCGTACGCGTACGCGGCGAACGTCTTGCCCGAGAACGCACCGCTCGCATTCACCGAGAAGACGTCAGGGCCGGAGCTCGACGAGAGCGCCGGGCGCAGGACCGCGGCGTAGTTGTCGATCGGGACCTTCTTGTAGGTCACCTTGATGTTCGGGTACTGCTTGTTGAACGCGGCGATCTCGCGAGCTGCGAGGTCGTTGTCCGGCGTCCACGACCACCAGTTGATCGCCCCCTTGGTGGCCGAGCCACCGTTGCTGGGGGCCGCCTGGCTTCCGCAGCCCGTGAGGGCCAACGACACGAGGACTGCTCCGCTGACGGCCGCCGCAACGGCGCGCCTCATTCTTGAAAACGGCATTGTTTTCCCGTCGGTGATGGAGGCGACGCTCCCTGCGCCTCGCCTCGGTGCTGTGACGCGGGGAGCCTACGTCGCCACGAGGAGAGATAGCAATAGCTCCGAAAGAAAGACGTGCCGTGTCGTGACTTTCCCACCACGCCCCGCCCGCGGACCCCTACCGGGTCGAGGGATATGCGACGAACCCGAACCGCCGGCTGTCCGGGGCCCAGCTGTTGGTGTTCAACGTGCCCTGTCCCCCGAAGAGCGTCACGAGGGTCCTCGGCTCGCCGCCGTTCGCGGGGAGGATGCGCAGCTCCACCGGGAGGTCGGCCGGATGCGTGACGGTGCCCGGCTCGTAGCTGATGTAGACGAACGATGTCCCGTCCGGGGTGAGGTGCGGGAACCAGTTCACCCGCTCGTCGAACGTGAGCCGCTCGCGCCCGCCGCCGTCGGGGGCCATGCGGAAGATCTGGGCGTGCCCGGGGCGCGTCGCGGCGTCCTCCGAGTTGTAGTAGATCCACTCGCCGTCGGGCGAGAACTCGGGGCCGTCGTAGCCGTTGACCCCCTCCGTCAGCTGATGGTCCGGGCCGCCGGCCGCAGGGATCGTCGCCAGGTTGCGGCGGGCACGGGGCTGGTCGCCCTCCGGCTCGACCGAGACGTAGGCGAGGGTCTGCTCATCCGGCGACACCCCGTGCAGCCAGTAGCTGTAGCGCTGCTCCTCCGGATGCATGTTGGAGACGCGGCGGGCGTCGCCGCCCTCCACCGGCACGCAGTAGAGATGGCCGTCGGCGCTGAAGTAGATCCGGCGGCCGTCGGGCGACAGCACGTGGTCGTTGTTCACTCCCCCGACCCCACCGACCGGGATCCGCTCGAGATCCCCGCTGCCATCCGCTCGGACGCGGTACAGGCTCCCCTGCCCGTTGACGATCAGCCACTCGCCGTCGGGCGTCCAGTTCGGCGACTCGATGAGCCGATCGGTCTGCAGCACCAGGCGCTGCGTGCCGTCCTCCGCGTCCGCGACGATCAGCTGCGAGACCTGGCCGGCCTGAAGGTCGCTCCGCCCCGGCCACCGTCCCGTCTCCAGCCCCGTCGAGCTCGTCGCTTCCGTCATCGAGGTGGCCCCGTTCTCGAACGGCGACCAGGTCGACAGAGCCGCGCGTCGCGATCGCCACCTGGATGCTAGAACCGGCTTACCCCCACACGCGAGAGAAAGTGTGTAGTTTCACTACGCAGCCGCAGCGGAGGCTGGGACCCCAGCCCTACCGCACGGGGAGCGAGCAGCCGAGGGAGGCCACGTGTTCGACGACGACACGACGATCATCCGGGGGGCGGCACCCGCCGCCGGCGGTCGCGCCGGGGCGGACGCATGACCGTCTCGCGCCGGGACTTCCCGACCGACTTCGCCTGGGGAACGGCCACGGCCTCCTACCAGAACGAAGGCGCGACCGAGGTCGACGGCCGCGGCACGAGCATCTGGGACGTGTTCGCCCGGAGCCACGGGGCGATCAACGACGGCTCCACCGGTGACGTCGCCGACGATCACTACCACCGGTTCCGTGAGGACGTCCGGCTCATGGCGGATCTCGGCCTCAACTCGTACCGCTTCTCGATCGCGTGGCCGCGCATCCAGCCGACGGGGTCGGGGGCGGCGAACCAGGCCGGGCTCGACTTCTACCGGCGCCTCGTCGACGAGCTGCAGGCCCAGGGCATCGCGGCGTACGCGACGCTGTACCACTGGGACCTCCCGCAGTCGCTCGAGGACGAGGGCGGCTGGTTGGATCGCGACACGGCGAACCGGTTCGCGGACTACGCGGGCATCGTGAGCGAGGCGCTGGGCAGCGGCGTCGCGCACTGGATCACGCTGAATGAGCCCTGGTGCTCGGCGTTCCTCGGCTATGCGGCCGGAGCGCACGCACCCGGCCGCCGCGTCGGCAAGCTCGCAGGGCGCGCCGCCCACCACCTCATGCTCGGCCACGGCCTGGCGGTCCCCGCCATCCGCGCCGCCGACCCGTCGGCGTCGGTGGGCATCACCCTGAACCTCACGCCGAGCGTGGCCCGCACCGAACGGCCCGAGGACGTCGAGGCCGCCCGCCGCATCGACGGCCTGACGAACCGGCTCTTCCTCGATCCCGTCCTGACCGGCGCGTACCCCGACGACGTCGTCGAGGACCTCGAGCTCGGCGACTGGCTCGCGCCGACGAAGGACGCCGATCTCGCGGTCATCGCGGCTCCGATCGACTTCGTCGGGATCAACTACTACTTCCGCAACACGGTCGGGGCCGGCGATCACGACACGGAGCCGCGGCTCGATCATCCGACGAGCACACCGGTGCGCTTCTACTCCACGACGGACCGCCGCACCCACATGGGCTGGCCGATCACGCCCGACGGCATCATCGAGGTGATCTCGATGGTCCACGACCGCCGGCCGGAGCTGCCGATCGCGATCACCGAGAACGGTGCCGCGTACGACGATCGGGTCGAGGACGGCGCGGTCCACGACGAGGACCGCCGGGCGTTCCTCGAGTCCCACATCGACGCCTGCGCCCGGGCGATCGAGCAGGGGCTGCCGCTCGTCGGCTACTTCATCTGGACCCTCACGGACAACTGGGAGTGGGCGTGGGGCTTCAGCAGGCGCTTCGGCCTCGTCCGAGTGGACTACGGATCGCTCGAGCGGACGGTGAAGGACAGCGGCCAGTGGCTCGCGGGATTCCTGGCGGGGGGCGACGACGCGTGAGCGGAGGTCTCGATCGGCGGGTCGTCACCCCGGCGATGGTGCCGGTCGCCGTCACGACGAAGCGGACGGACCGGCCGGGACGGGTGCGGTACGCCCTCGTCGGCAACGGCTGGCGCTCCACCGTCTACCTGCGGCTCGGCGCGGTGCTGCCGGACATGTTCGACGTCGTCGGCGTCGTCACGAGGCGCCCGGAGCCCGGCGAGGCGATCGAACGGGACTTCGGCGTTCCGACGTACCGCACGATCGAGGAGCTGCTGCAGCAGCAGCACCCCGAGTTCGTGGTGCTCAGCGTCCCATGGCCGCTCACGCCCGAGCTGACGCGCACCCTCGTCGCCGCCGACGTCCCGGTGCTCGCCGAGACGCCGCCCGCGCCGGACGTCGACGGGATGCACGCGCTGTGGTCCGACGTGGGCACGGCCGACCTCGTGCAGATCGCCGAGCAGTACGCGCTGATGCCGCTGCACGCCGCACGACTCGCCATCGTCCGGGAGGGCGTCATCGGCACGCCGACCTCGGCCCATGTCAGCTCGACGCATCTCTACCACGCGGTGTCCCTGCTGCGATCGCACCTCGGGCTCGGGATCACGCCGGCCACCGTGTCGGCCGTGGAGTGGAGCGCGCCGCTCGTCGACCCGATCACGCCGACCGGTTGGACCCACGACACGACGCCGAAGGAGCTGACCAGCGTGCTCGCCACCGTTCGGTTCGCGGGCGACCGGGTCGGCCTGTACGACTTCACTGACAACCAGTGGTGGAACCCGCTCCGACCCGACCGCATGACGATCCGCGGTTCGCACGGCGAGATCCACGACGAGTCCGTCGTGCGCATGGCCGATCCCGTGACCCCCGTGGTGTCCCGGATCGAGCGGGCTGTGACCGGAATCGGCATGAACTACGAGGGCACGGACCTGACGCACCTCTCGTTCGAGGGCCGGGTGGTGTTCCGCAACCGCTTCGAGGGCGGCCGGCTCTCCGACGACGAGATCGGCGTCGCGGAGCTGCTCGCGACCATGGGTGCGTGGACGCGGGGCGACGGACCGGCGCCGTACCCGTTGGCGCAGGGTCTGCACGATCATCGCGTGGGCCTCGCCGTCGAAGAGGCGGCGCGAACGGGATCGGCTGTCGTCGTCGAGGACGAGCCCTGGATGGAGGGCTGAGGGGTATGCCCGCCCGTCTGCTGCCCGTGCGGCTGGAGGAGACCCCGCAGCCGTCGTTCGTCCGCCAGCTCGACACCCTGCACGCGCTCGCGGGCGACGGGGTCGACTGGCTCGATCCGGTCCACATCCGCGACGCCGCGGGCGTGGCCTGCGATGCGGTCGTCGTGCCCGACATGACCGGTACGGCGTACCGATCGCTCGCGGCCTTCCAGGCCATCGAGGTGCCGATCCTGATCGTGACGAGCGAGTTCGGCACCGTGTCGATGTGGGACTGGGAGATCCGGGACTTCCTCCGCCGGCGTGGGGTCGCCACCGTCGCTCCCACGTCCCTCGAGGAGTTCACGGATCTGTGCCGCGCGCTGGACGTGAAGCAGCGGCTCCGCTCCTCGGTGATGCTCGCCTACCAGGACGAGCTCGGCGCCGGGAAGCAGCCCGACATCTTCAAACGGTTCTTCTGGTGGGAGGACGAGTGCGTCGATGTGCTGCGCGAGCAGCTCGGGGTGCGAGTGGAGCGGCGCAGCTACAAGGCGCTGTGGGCGCGGGCGCTGGCGCTCCCCGAGAGCCGCGTGCTCGAGGAGCTCGCCTCCGTCGAGCGGACCGTGCCGATCGCCTCGGACGTCGCACGCCGTTCTCGCATGGACGCCCTCCGGCTGAAGCTCGCGCTCGCCGACGAGCTCGATGAGACCTCCGGAGTCATCGCGGCCGGGATCAACTGCCTGAACGAGTCGGGCACCTCGACGACGACGCCGTGCCTCGCCTGGAGCCTCCTGTTCGAGGAGCGCGGTCTCATCTGGGGCTGCGAGGCCGATCTGACCTCGATGATCACGAAGTTCCTCACCTGGGAGTCGCTCCGCACCCCGGTGATGATGACGAACCTCTACCCGTTCCTCATGGGCGACGCGGCCCTCAAGCACGAACGCATCCCCTACTTCCCCGTGGTCGAGGATCCGCAGAACCACATCCTGGCGGCGCACTGCGGCTACTTCGGGATCGTCCCGCAGTCGTGGTCGACCTCGTGGGCCATCCGACCACGGGTGCTCGAGATCGTGGACGAGAACGCGCATGCGCTCGACGCCCGCTTCCCGGAGGGCGACCTGACCGTCGTGAAGATCGACAGCACCGCGACCGAGCTGACGGTCACGCCTGCGGTGCTGACGAACTACGAGCAGTACGAGCACTCCGACTGCTTGAACGGAGCCGTGCTCCGCGTCGAGGACGGCTACCGCTACGTCGAGGCCCTTCCGTCGCACCACGCTGTGCTCGCCGTCGGCGACGTGACCAGACGACTCCAGCTCGTCGGCGACGTGCTGGGCCTCCGCGTCGCGCGCATCTGAACCGGGCCGTGCACCGGAAGGACCACAGATGAAGGCCATCGTGTACGACCGCCCGGGCTCCTTCGCGCTGACGACCGTGGACGACCCCGAGATCCGCGACGACGAGGTGCTGCTCCGCGTCCTCGTCGCCGGCGTCTGCGGCACCGACCTGCACCTGCACGACGGCGAGTTCGGCCCGACCTACCCGCTGACGCCCGGGCATGAGATCGTCGGCGAGGTGCGACGTCTCGGGAACGCGGTCGTCGGACTCGAGCCCGGCGACCGCGTCGTTCTCGACAACACGGCCGCCTGCGGCCACTGCGTCGAATGCCGCCGCGGGCGCCCCGCGTTCTGCCGACGGCTCCTCGCCCAGGGGGTCAACGCACCCGGGGGGTTCGCCGAGCTCGTCGTCGCGAGCGCGGATCGCTGCTTCCTCGTGAACGATCTCGAGCCCGACACGGCGGTGTTCGCGGAACCCACGGCATGCGTCGTGCACGGGCTGGACGTGCTCCGGCCGGCTGCCGGAGTCGACGTGCTCGTGTTCGGCGCGGGCCCGACCGGCCTGCTGCTGACGCAGCTGCTCGTCGCCACGACCGGCGGAAGGGTGACGGTCGCCGCGCCCAGCGCGCACAAGCTCGAGCTGGCCGCCGCGCTCGGCGCACGTCACGTGGTCCCCATCGACAGAGCCGCGCCCGCCGACGCCGCCGTCGCCCTGCGCGCGCTCACCGAGGACGGCTTCGACGTCGTCGTCGACGCGACGGGCGCCGTCCCGGTGCTCGAGCAGGCGATCCCCCTGACGAGGACCGGCGGCACGGTGTTCGTGTACGGGATGACGCCGGAGTCGGCGCGCTGGCCGGTACCCGCCTACGAGGTGTTCCGGCGCGAGCTGACCATCAAGGGATCCTTCGCCCAGCAGTTCTCGTTCGACCGCGCCCTCGCCGCGCTCCGGCTCGGCACGGTCCGGACCGACGGCCTCATCACGCACCGGTTCGACCTCGAGCACTACGGCGACGCTCTGGCCGCCGTCGCCGGCAGCGCCTGCGTGAAGGCCGTCATCGACCTCCGGTGAGCGTCAGAACCGGCCGAGCAGCCGCGCCGGGTTGTCGACGAGCATCGCCCGCATGGCTGCCTCACCGACCTCGGCGCGCAGCGCCGGCAGCGCCCGGTGGCCGAGGTAGGCGAGTCCTGGCATGCCGCCGTAGGCGATGTACCGGGACCGGCGTGCGACGTCGCCGCCCAGCAGGATGCGCTCGGCCGCCCCGAGCTCGATCGCACGAGCCACGCAGGCGACGAGGACGGAGTCGGGCCACTCGCGGTACCGGGCCCAGCCGTCGTATCCGAGGTAGGCACCGGCAGCCGCGAGATCGGCGTGCAGACCGGGGTCGGGCGCTCGGTCGACGTGGGCGAGCACGATCGCGGCGGCGGGCACCCCGGCGGCCGCGAGCACCTCGAGCACCTCGAAGCCGGCGCTGCCGTGCTCGAGATGCACCATCACGGGGGCACCCGTCGCGGCGTGCACCGACGCGACGGCGGTGAGCACCCGGTGCTCGAACGGCGTGATCCTCCAGTACCCGATACCGGCTTTCAGCAGGCCGGCGCGAACCGGCCGACCGGCCGGGTCGAGGGCCGGAGCCGCGTGCGGGCGGTCCTCCTGCCGCAGACCGTCCACGACGTCCGCCCGGAAGGCGTCGGCGAGCTGCCGCTCCGATCGGCTGAGCAGCGGATGGCCGTCACCGTAGTGCTCCTCGCGGTGGGCACCGGTGGACAGCACCACGTGGAGCGCAGCGGCGGCGGCGATGCGCGCCGCCGCCGCCGGACGGCGGCCGAGCCCGGTCGGCGTCGCATCGACCATCGCCTCGAACCCCGATGCGGCGAGCGCGGCCGCCTCCTCGCCACTGGCCCGCTCGTCGTCGAGATCGTCCTCCGGCAGCAGGGGCGACACCTGGAACAGGTGCTCGTGGTAGTCGACACGGCCGAGCTCGGCGGCGTCGACGTCGCCGAGCGCGGTCCGGACGCGGGAGATCATGCCGTCGGCCCGATCGCCTGCGCTCGCTGCGCATCCGGCACGGCGGCCAGCGCGGCGGCGAAGCGTCGGGCCGTCGCCTCGATCTCGTCCCAGCGTCCCGCAGCCATCGCGGCGCGGCTGCACAGCTCGGACCCGGCGCCGACGGCCACGGCGCCTGCGGCGTACCACTCCCCCAGGTTCTCCGAGGTGACACCACCCGTGGGCATGAGCGGGGTGGTCGGGAACGGGCCGCGAAGCGATCGGAGGTAGGAGGGGCCGCCGAGCGACGCCGGGAAGAGCTTGACGACCGCGCTGCCGAGCCGGCGGGCGGCCATCACCTCGGTCGGGGTGAGCGCGCCGAGCAGCACCGCCGCACCGGTGGCCCGCATCGCGATGGCGAGCGATTCGTCGAGGCCGGGACTCACCAGGAACACCGCGCCGGCGCCCACCGCCTCGACGGCGTGCTCGGGCGTCAGCACGGTGCCGGCGCCGAGGTACACGGCGTCGCCGTGCCGTTCGGCGATGCGCGCGATCGCCTCGGCTGCGTCCGGTGTGCTGTAGGTGATCTCGATACCGGTGACCCCACCCCGGACGAGCGCGTCCGTCGCCGACACGGCGGCATCGGCATCGGGTGCCCGGAGAACGGCGACGACCCCGGCGGCGCGCAGGCCGGCGGGAACCGGGGGCGGGGCCTCCGTCATCGTCGTCCCTCCGTCTCGGCGAGCGCGACGACGAGCCGGTCGGCGGCTTCGGCGACGGCCCGGCGGATGCTCGCGTCGGTGTACCCGCCGAGATGCGGCGTCGCGATCACGTGCGGGTGGGCGAGCAGCCGGGACGGCGCCGGGGGCTCCGCGTCGAACGCGTCGACCGCGTAGGCCGCGAGCCGACCGGATTCGAGGGCGGCGAGGACCGCGTCGTCGTCGACGAGCGCTGCGCGGGCCGTGTTGACGAGGACCGCGCCGTCGTGCAGCCGCGCGACCGCGTCGACGGTGATCAGGGGGCCGTCCTGCAAGGCCGGCACGTGCAGGGTCAGCACGTCGGCGGACGCGAGGAGACGGTCGAGTGGCATCGTCGTGAACTCCGTGGTCGTGACGAACGGATCGTGACCGATCACCCGCGCGCCGAGGGCGGTGAACCCCCGGGCGACCCGCCGCCCGATCTCGCCCAGGCCGACGACACCGACCGTGACGTCGCCGAGCTCACGGCCGGCTGCGCGCTCCCAGCGCCCGGAGCGCAAGGCGTCGGCCGACCAGGGGATGCCGCGCAGTGCGGCGAGCACGAGCGCGAACGTCAGCTCGGTCACCCCCTGCGCGTTGGCACCGGCTGCCCGCTCGACCACGACTCCGTGCGCGGCAGCGGCCGCGAGGTCGATGTTGTCCACGCCGGTGCCGTTCCGGCTGATCGCACGCAGCCGCGGCGCGGCCGCGAGCACGCGCGCGGTGACGGGTTCGACGCCGGCGAGCCACCCGACGCACCGCGGCACGAGTTCGAGCAGCTCCTCCTCCGAGGGCATCGCGCCGAGGCCTCCGGCCACCAGCTCGTACCCCGCCGCCCGCAGCGGTTCGAGCTCGGCGACCTCGCCGAGCGGACGCGCGGTCACCGAGCGCGGTGAGACGAGTACCAGGGGCTTCTCCATCGGGTTCCTCACGTCGCGGGGTCGACGCGATCCGGCCGAGCGTGTAGGAATACTACAGATCGATCCGGGCGGACCCAACCGTGCGTCGTCCGGACGCGCGAAGGAGCAACCATGCAGGACCGATTGGCCGACCGCAGGATCGCCGTCGTGGGGGCCGCGGGCGGCATCGGCAGCGCCATCTGCACGCGGCTGCTCGACGAGGGCGCCACGGTGTACGGCCTCGATCGCCAGGGGCTCGACACCATGCAGCAGGGCGTCACCGCGATCGAGATGGACCTCACCGACGAGGGCTCCGTCGCCGGGGTGGTGGAGCGCCTGTACCGGAACGATGCGTCGCCGGTCTCGCTCGTCAACTCCGCCGGGATCGTCGAGAACGACGTCGCGGCCGAGGTGATGCCCATGGACCTCTTCGACCGCGTGATGGCCGTCAACCTCCGCGGCGTCTACCTGACGTGCCGGGACTTCGGCGCCGCGCTCCTCGAGCACGGCGGAGGCGCCATCGTCAACATCGCCTCCATGTCCGGCAACGCGGTCGTGAACGTCCCCCAGCGCCAGAGCGTCTACAACTCGAGCAAGGCTGCGGTGTCGGCCCTGACGCGGTCCCTCGCCGTCGAATGGGGCGCCCGGGGCGTCCGGGTGAACGCCGTCTCGCCCGGCTATGTGGACACGCCCCTGAACGCGCTGAAGACGTCGATGCACGGCGAGTGGCTCGACCGCACCCCGCTCGGCCGGTTCGGCCGCGTCCAGGAGGTCGCAGCGGCCGTCGCGTACCTGCTGAGCGACGACGCCGCCTTCTGCCAGGGCACGGAGCTGCTGGTCGACGGTGGCTACTCGCTGGTCTGACCGTGACCCGCACAGGCGCGGTGATCCTCGCGCACGACCTCGGCACGACCGGCGACAAGGCGACCCTGATCTCGGCGGACGGCGCCCTCATCGCCGCGGTGTCGGTCCCCTACCCGGCGGACTTCGGCGCCGGCGGCAAGGCCGAGCAGTCCGCGGAGGACTGGTGGCGCGCGGTCTGTGCTGCGACGCGGCTGCTGCTGGCCGATCGGCCGGGCGTCGAGCGCGACATCGCCGCGGTCAGCTTCTCCGGCCAGATGATGGGAGCGGTGCTGCTCGACGACGCGGGCGACCCGGTGCGGCCGGCGATCATCTGGGCCGACACGCGGTCGGTCGCCGAGGCCCGGCTGCTCGTGGAACGGTTCGGGATGCGCGAGGCCTACCGCGTCACCGGTCACCGATTCAACGCGACCTACTCGTTGTCGAAGGTCATGTGGGTCCGGGAGCACGAACCGGAGGCCTTCGCGAGGACCCGTCACGTCGTGCTCGCGAAGGACTTCGTGGTGCATCGGCTCACGGGCCGGTTCGCGACCGACCCCTCCGACGCGAGCAGCACCAACGCGTTCGACCAGGCGACGGGCGACTGGTCGGATGCGATCCTCGACGCCGCCGAGGTCCCGCGTGCCCTCCTCCCCGAGGTCCTGCCGTCGACGAGCGTCATCGGCGGCGTGACGCCGGCCGCCGCCGCGGCGTGCGGGCTGCTCGCCGGCACACCGGTCGTGCTCGGCGGCGGCGATGGACCGATGGCCGCCCTCGGCGCGGGGATCATCGGTCCCGACTCGGGCGCGTACGCGTATCTCGGCTCGTCGTCCTGGGTCTCGCTCGCCGCGACCGCACCGCTCCACGACGAGGCGATGCGGACGATGACGTTCAACCACGTCGTCCCCGGCATGTTCGTCCCGACGGCCACCATGCAGGCCGGCGGGGCCTCGCTGCAGTGGATCACGGAGGTGCTCGCCCCGTCCGGCGACCGCCGCTACGAGGGGCTGCTCGACGAGGCGGCCGATGTCGAGGCGAGCGCCGAGGACCTCTACTTCCTGCCGCACCTCCTCGGCGAACGCTCCCCCTACTGGAACCCGGCCGCGCGGGCCGCGTTCGTCGGACTCGCGCGTCACCACACGCGCGCCCACCTCGTGCGCGCCGTCCTCGAAGGGGTCGCGTTCAACCTGCTGACGGGCCTGCAGGCGTTCGCCGAGAACGGCTCGCCCGCGACGCGGATGGACGCCATCGGTGGCGCGGCGCACTCGGACCTGCTGCTGCGGCTCTTCGCGGACACCTGGGGCGTGCCCGTGGCCCGGCGGAGCCTCGTCGACGAAGCGACCTCCCTCGGGGCGGCGGTCGTCGGCGGCGTCGGGGTCGGCGTCTTCGACGACTTCTCGATCGGCGCGAGGCTCTCCGAGCGATCGCGACCCGTGGATCCGGACCCGGCGCGTCACAGCGCCTACGCCGTCGCGCACGAGCGATTCCTGGACGCCTACGCCCGACTCGAACCCTGGTTCGACGCCTCGGCCGCGAGCTCGTCGTAGTACTACTCCACCGCGGAAGGATTCGGCATGGCCACCACCGACGGACGTCCCGCCTCACCGGCGACACTGCTCCTCGAACCCGGCCGGGGAACGATGAGCGGCTCGACCGACCGATACGAGAAGCGGATCGCGGATCTCGAAGGGCTCTACCGGGACGAGGAGGCGTTCGCCGCGGTGCTGCGAAGCAGCGGGGACGCCCTCGCCTACTGGGTCGAGACGAGCATCGTGGAGCACGGACCCGGCGCACTGAGCATCGGCATCAGCACGCTGCTGCCGGGACGGGTGGGCGAGGAGTTCGCCATGACCCGCGGCCACATCCACGCCGATCCCGTCCACGCCGAGCTCTACTACGGCCTGAGCGGGCACGGCGTGATGCTGCTCGAGACGACGACCGGCGACACCCGGGCACTCGAGATCACGCCCGGTGTCGCCGTCCATGTGCCGGGGCACTGGATCCACCGGAGCGTGAACACCGGTGACGAGCCCTTCAGCACCCTGTTCTGCTACGCCACGGACGCGGGTCAGGACTACTCGGTGATCGGCGATGCCGGCGGCATGCGCAGCCTCGTCGTCGCCACCGGGGACGGCTGGGGGCTGCGGGACAACCCCGACCATGTCGGCTACCGGACCAGCGGGGCGGGCCGGTGATCCTTCCGAGCGTCGGGCCGGACGCGCTGGTGCCCGCGACGCGGCCGACGCTCTACTTCATCGGCGTGACGACCGGCAGCTCGTCGATCCAGACCGTGTTCCCCCGCTGGGCGGCGGAGCTCGGACTCGACGACGCCGTCCTGCAGGGCGTCGATCTGCCCGTGCACGCGCCGGCCGACGACTACCGGAGGGTCGTCCGCTTCCTCATGGACGATCCGCTGAGCCTGGGCGCGCTCGTGACGACGCACAAGATCGACCTCTTCCGCGCAGCCGCGGATCTGTTCGACGTCGTCGACCCGCTCGCCCGGATGATGGGCGAGACGAGCTGCATCTCGAAGTCGGAGGGCCGGCTCGTCTGCCATGCGAAGGATCCGATCTCGAGCGGGCTGGCGCTGGACGCGTTCCTGCCCGACGGGGTCTGGCGCACGTCGGACGCCGATGCGGTGGTGCTGGGCGCTGGCGGTTCGAGCATCGCGATCGCGTGGTATCTGAGCCGTCCCGCACGTGGGACCGACCGGCCCCGCCGGATCGTCGTCACGAACCGCTCCACCGGCCGGCTCGAGTCGCTGCGCCCCGTGCTCGACGAGTTCGAGACCGATGTCCCGTTCGATCTCGTGCATGCGCCGACGCCGGCGGACAACGACCGGCTCGTCGATGCCGCGCCACCCGGGTCGCTCGTCGTGAACGCCACCGGTCTCGGCAAGGACGCCCCCGGGTCGCCGCTCACGGACGCGGCCCGCTTCCCCGGGAACGGATACGCCTGGGACCTCAACTACCGGGGACGGCTGGTCTTCCTCGACCAGGCGCGTGCCCAGGCCTCCAGTGCCGGCCTGACGGTGGAGGACGGCTGGATATACTTCCTCCACGGTTGGACCCAGGTCATCGCCGAGGTGTTCCACATCGCGATTCCGCCTCGAGGTCCGTCGTTCGACCGGCTGTCCGAGCTGGCGAGGAGTACGCGGTGACACTTCCGGCTCACGCGGGCGATGTGGACACGCTGCTGGGCGCGATCGCCGCGGGCATGCCGGAGCTCCGGCCCTCGGAGCAGAAGGTCGCCGCCCTCGTGCTCGCCGATCCGATCGGAGCGCTCGATCACAACATGGCCGGCCTCGCGGACGCGGCCGGCGTGAGCGAGCCCACCGTCATGCGGTTCTGCAGCGCGATCGGATTCGACGGCTTCCGGACGTTCAAGATCGCGTTGGCGCAGGCGGTCGCCGTCGGGCTGCCGATCGCGCACTCGGGCCTGGACCGGCACGACTCGCCCGCGCAGCTCGCCGAGAAGATCTTCGATCACTCGATCGCCAGCCTCGACAGGGCGAGGCGCAGGCTGGATCCGGCGGCCCTCGACCGCGCGGTCGGACTGCTCGCCGGCGCGAGTTCCCTGATCTTCGTCGGTTTCGGCGCGAGCGGCATCATCGCGCAGGACGCGCAGCAGAAGTTCCCCCTCTTCGGCGTCCCGTGCGACGCGCCGGCGGACTTCCATCAGCAGTTCATCGCGGTCTCGATGAGCACGCCGCGAACCGTCACGGTCGCGATCTCGCACACGGGGCACACGGCCGAGACGGTGCGGATCGCGGCCGCCGCCCGCGAAGCCGGCGGCCGGGTCGTCACCATTACCGGCGACGACGGACCGCTGTCGTCCTACGCCGACGTCGACATCCGTCTCAGCACCTTCGAGGACACCGACATGTTCACCCCGACGGTCAGCCGCCTGGCCGGGCTGGTGGTCGTGGACGTGCTCGCGACCGCGGTCGCGCTGCGGAGCTCGGAGGCCCACCTGCGCCGGGTGCGCGCCATGAAGGACGCGCTGGCGCGGATGCGAGACGTCGAGCAGGAGCAGGACGAGGAGCGATCGGCCTGATCGGGACGGGCTAGGCGGTGCCGGCCGAGTCGCTCAGGCGGGCACGAAGGGCCTCGACGACGAGGTCGTGCTCGACGAAGTCGTTCACCCCGGTCGCGCCGACGACGCCGACCTGCGTCGCGCCGATCCGGATCGGCACCGCTCCACCCGCGAAGGCGTACGCGATCGTGTCGACGCCGACCTCCGCGCCGGGCGCCGCACCGAGGACGGACCACCTGGCGGCCGCGAGGAACGAGCTCGCGTCGTAGCGGCGCACGACCGCCGCCTTCCGCGCGAGCCACACGTCGTTGTCGGCGGACGTGCCCGGCAGGGCGAAGGAGAACACCGTCTGACCACCGATCCAGAGCGCTCCCGCGATCGACAGGCCACGCTCGCTCGCCGCGCGGAGCAGGTGCTGCCCGACCGCGATACCGTCGGCGTGCTCGAACCGATCGAACCGCAGCTCGCGGTCCTCGGCCTCGAGCTGCGCGTAGAACGCGTCGGTGATCTCCAAGCCGCCGAGCGGCAGGATCCGTGACATGCGGCCAGCGTAGTGGTCGCCCGAAAAGGGCGGTCGAGACGATGCGCGCGATTCGAATGGTGCAGGGAATTGCTCGCCGGGCCGAGGGATATTCATCGTCGAATTCCCGACGAGAAGACCGGGGAATCGCTTCCGCCGAACGCACGGATTCAGCGAAATGCCGCGCCCTCCCGCCCCATGTAGACTTCCGCAGAAAGTCGAGGATATCCATGAGTACCGAGCCGTCGGCGCCGCAAAGCCTCCGCGGCCGATCGTTCGCGGAGACGAGCAGCGCCGTCCTCGATCTCATCCGGTCGAGCGGCGAGATCACCCGGGTGGAGCTGTCCCGACGGGCGGCACTCACGGAAGCGACCATCTCGAAGGTCGTGAAGGACCTGCTCGCGAAGGGCGTCATCGTCGAGTCGGGGCGCACCGAGTCGACGGGCGGGAAGCCCGCCACGCTGCTCCGGCTCGACACCTCGACGCTGTGGTCGGTAGGCGTCGTGCTCGACCTCACCCACATCGTGGTGGTGCTCTGCGCGATCGACGGGTCGCGGGTGAGCTCGATCGACATCCGGCCGGCACCGGACGACGACCCGGACGAGATACTTCGGCGCGTGGCTGCGGCGATCCTCGAGCTCCTCGACGGCCGCACCATCGCGCCGAGCAGCGCCATCGGCATCGGTGTCGCAGTGGCGGGGCGCCGGGGGTACCAGGACCCAGAGGCCGTCATCACCGACTGGACCGAGCGCACGCCGGTCGACATCCGCCTGGCGGAGCTCACCGGCATCGAGGTGCTCCTCGAGAACGACGCGAACTGCGCCGCGCTCAACGAGTTCTGGTCGGGCGGCATCGCCGCCGGCCACGACTTCGCAGTCGTCTACGCGGCCGACGGGATCGGCGCCGGCATCGTGATCGACGGCGACGTCTACCGCGGACGGTCCGCGCATGCGGGGGAGATCGGTCACGTCTACGTCGATCGGGGACGGACACCGTGCTGGTGCGGGCGACAGGGCTGCCTCGAGGTGACCGGCACGCCGCAGGCCGTCGCTCGACGCGTGAGCCGCATGCCCGACCTGATGGCGGAGCTCGGGCTCGCGGGGGACGCCTCCCCCCGATCGATCTACTCCGCCGTCGCGGCGAGCGCCGCAGCGGGACGGCCGACCGCCCTCGCCGTGATCCAGGAAGCGGCGGAGTACCTGGCGACCGCGGTGGTCGGTATGGCCAACACGCTCGACCTCGACCTCGTGTTCCTCGCCGGCCCCGGCTTCGCCGACGCCGGTCAGATCTTCCTCGGCGCGGTCCGGGCAGCGCTCGACACCTCCTACGTCCACACCCTGCATCCGGTCGAGGTGCAGCTGCGGTCGGTCGATCCGAACGCCGCCGCCGTGGGAGCGGCGTCGCTCGTCCTGCACCGCCGGCTGACGCCCCACCACACGGCGTGACCGGGCCGACCCTCCCGCCCGTCTTTCTTTCTTACCCACCTGTTGCTAACGACAGGAGCCCGCAATAGGCTCGCCACGACGGAGCACGTCGCCGGAGCACGCGGAAGAGAACCAACGATGTCTTCTCGGAGCACACCGACGCGGACGCGAGCAGCGTCACGAACCCGGCGGAGCGCTCCTCCTCAGCGACCGCACACGGCCGTCGCCGCTTGACCGCTCCTCCACCGAACAGGACCACCTCCATGCCCTATCGCGAGCTCGCGCCCGGACAGTCCGCACGCATCCACGTCCATGACGCCGTCACCGGCGAGGACGTCGTCGTGCACGAGTCCACCGACGTCCTCCTCGAGGCACCGAACTGGTCGGTCGACGGGGAAGCGCTGCTCATCAACGGGCGCGGCCTCGTGTGGTCGCTCGCGCCCGAGACGGGCGCGACGCCGCGGCCGATCGAGTTCGAGGGCCTGCCCGAGGTGAACAACGACCACGTCCTCGATCCGAGCGGCGACGCCATCTACCTGTCGGCCATGGACGGGCACATCTACCACGGCGCGCTCGCGGGTGGCTCCGTCAGGAAGGTCACCTCGGACGAGGGTGTCTGGCACTTCCTCCACGGGGTGTCCCCCGACGGCGAGCGGCTCGCGTACGTGCGGATCACGACCTTCGACCAGCCCGGACTGCTCACGATCATGCCGGCGGCCGGCGGCGAGAGCTCCGTCGTCGACACGGGCGCGGGTCACATCGACGGCCCGGAGTGGTCTCCCGACGGCAGCTGGATCTACTTCAACTCGGAGCACTGGGCGTCCGAACCCGGTCACGCGCAGATCGCCCGCATCCCGGACGGCGGGGGCGACGTGGAGCGGCTCGTGTCGAGCGGCACGGTGGACTGGTTCCCGCACCTGGCGCCGGACGGGCGCACCGCCGTCTACCTCGAGTTCCCGCCGGGAACGCTCGGCCACCCGGCGGACCGGGAGGTGACCCTCGTCGTCGTCCGCACGGACGACTGGACCACGCCGGTGGCGAGGATCCCGTTCCCCGGCGGTCAGGGCACGATCAACGTGAACAGCTGGGCGCCCGATTCGCGCCGGTTCGCCTACGTGTCCTACCCCACGGCCGCGTCATGACCACCGTCCCGACCACATCGAGCGCGAACTGGATCCGCCCGCTCGGGGCGACCGGACTGCAGGTGTCCGCGATCGCTGCCGGCGGCGGCCCGATCGGGGGGATGCCGGAGCTGTTCGGATACGACGTGCCGGAGCGGCAGGGCATCGACCTCGTCCGCGACATCCTCGGCAGCGCCATCCGCGTGATCGACACCGCCAACGGGTACTCGGCCGGGAAGAGCGAGCAGCGCATCGGCGCGGCGCTGCGCGACGTCGGCGGCGCGCCCGCCGACTTCCTGATCGCCACGAAGGTCGACGCGAAGGACGGCGACTACTCGGGCGAGCGCGTGCGACGCTCGATCCTGGAGAGTCAGGACCGGCTCGGCCTGGAGGTGCTGCCGCTCGTCCAGCTGCACGATCCCGAGTTCCACCCTGACGCCGGCTTCGAGCGGCCCGGCGGCGCCGTGGAGGCGCTGGTCGCGCTGCGCGACGAGGGCGTGATCGGCCACCTCGGCGTGGCCGGGGGCCATGTGCCGACGATGCACCGGATGCTCGACACCGGCGCGTTCGAGGTGGTGCTGACCCACTCGCGGCTCACGCTCCTCGACCGGACCGCCGACGAGCTCGTCGACCGGGCGGTCGAGGCGGGACTCGGCGTCATGAACGCCGCAGTGCTCGGCGGCGGTCTGCTGGCCTCCCGCACGGCGAAACCGCTGTACGGATTCCGTGCCGCGCTTCCCGAGATCCTCGACGCCGCCCGCGCCCTGCACGACCTCGCGGACGAGCTCGACGTCTCCCTCCCCGACGCCGCGGTGCAGCACTCGCTCCGCGACCCGCGGATCGCGACGACCGTCGTCGGATTCTCCAAGCCCGAGCGCCTGTCCCGGCTGCTCGGCAGCCTCGACCACCCGATCCCGGAGGAGTTCTGGACCCGGGCGAACGCCCTGCTCCCCTCGCCGGGCCTCTGGCTCGACGCGGCCTGACCGGCCCGAGAAGCAGAACGGAGACCGACGCCGTGCACGCCCTCCCCCACGCCGATGTCACGCCGCTCCGCGGGGGCCCGACGCTCCGCTGGGGCGTGATCGGGCCCGGCGGCATCGCCGGCGACTGGGTCGACACGGTGCTCCGGAACACCGGGCAGCGGGTCGTGGCCGTCGGCTCGAGGTCGCTCGAGCGGGCCGAGCGCTTCGCGGCCGAGCACGGCGTCGAGCGCGCGGTCGGCTCGCCGGAGGCCCTCGTCGCCGATCCCGAGGTCGACGCCGTGTACGTCGCGACGCCGCACAGCGAGCACCGCCGCCTGGGTGTGCTCGCCGCCGACGCGGGGAAGCACGTGCTCATCGAGAAGCCGATCGGCCTGACGGCGGACGACGCGATCGCGGTCCGCGACGCGGCACGACGCGCCGGCGTCCTCGCGGCCGAGGCGATGTGGACGCGCTACCTGCCCGGGTTCTCGGTCGTGGCGCAGCTGCTGCAGAACGGCGACATCGGCGACGTCCGCCTCGCGACCGCCGACATCGGTTGGCAGGTGCCGCGCACTGCCGCTCCGCGGCTCTGGGACCCGGCGCTGGGCGGCGGCGCCCTCCTCGACATGGGCGTGTACGCCTTCTGGTTCGCCCGGTTCGCGATCGGCGCCGCGCACCGCATCGAGGCCGTCGGCAGCTTCGCCGCGGAGGGCGTCGACGACCAGCTCGCGGCGGTCGTCACGGGTGCCGACCACCGCATGGCCGCCGTCACCGTGTCCATGGCCGCGGGGAACACCGGCCTCGGCTCGATCGTCGGCACGGGCGGCGCCATCCGCTTCCTCGATCCGTTGGTCTTCCCGGCACGGTTTGCGGTTCGGACCGGGTCGGACGAGCAGGTCTGGGAGGACACCTCGGGCCTCGTGCTGCGCGAGGGCCTCGCCTGGCAGTCGACCGCGATCGCGCAGGCCGTCGCCGACGGCCTGACCGACTCCCCCGTGCATCCGATCGAGAACGCGATCGAGGTCATGCGGATGCTCGACTCGGTGCGCGACCTGATCGCACCACCGACGCGGGAGTAGCGGATGGGCCACCATCCCTGCGGCTTCGAGGACCGGTACGCGGGCCGGCTCTGACCGGTCCCAGAAGGAGATACGGAACATGTTGCAGTTCGACGAGGCGCCCTTGCGGATCCTGTACATCGGCGGGACCGGCACCATCAGCGCGTCCTGCGTGCGCGCGTCCGTGGCGGCCGGCATGCGGGTCGACGTGCTGAACCGGGGACGCAACGGGGCGGAACGCACGCTGCCCGACGGCGTCGGGTCGATCACGGCCGACGTGTCGGATCCGGCCGGGCTCGAGCAGGCGCTCGCCGGGCGCGACTACGACGCGGTCGTGAACTTCCTCTCCTACGACGCGGACGACGCCGGCCGGATGGTCGCGCTGTTCGGCGGCCGCACGGGCCAGTACGTGCACATCAGCTCCGGCTCCATCTACGCGAAGCCCGTGCAGCAGGTGCCGATCACCGAGTCGACCCCGGTCGCGCCGAACGCGGCGCTCGAGTACGCGCAGGCGAAGCTGCGGGCCGAGGAGGCGCTGCTCGCGGCGCACCGCGCGACGGGCTTCCCCGTCACCGTCGTGCGCCCGTCGCACACGTACGACGACGCCAATCCGCCCCTGCCCGGCGGCTGGACGGTCGTCCACCGGATGCTCGCCGGCAAGGAGATCCCGGTGCACGGCGACGGCACGTCCCTCTGGACGCTCACTCACGCGGAGGACTTCGCGCAGGGCCTCGTCGGGCTGCTCGGCAACCCCAGGACGATCGGCGAGGTGTTCAACATCACCGGATCCGACGTCTACACCTGGGACCAGATCTACACGATCGTCGCCGCCGCCTTCGGCACCGAGGCGCGGCTCGTGCACGTCGCCTCGGAGATGTTCCCGCTGGTCGCACCGGACTGGTTCTGGTCGGGCGAGACGGTGGGTGACATCGGCCACAGCGCGGTGTTCGACACGACCAAGCTGCGCACGGTCGTGCCCGGGTTCGCGCCGCGCCTCACGTTCCACCGCGCCGCGGCGCGCATGGCCGCATGGCGCGCCGGGCATCCCTCGTCGACCGGGAGCGACGCGGCGACGGACGAGGTGCTCGACCGCATCGTGACGGCGTACCACGCGGCGGCGGAGGTGTTCGCGGCTCACGCTCCGCAACCGGTGGCATCGTGACCGCCGTGCTCCCCACCGCGCCGCTCGGATCGACGGGGCTCGCCGTGACCGCGCTCTGCGTCGGCACGAGCCCGCTCGCGAGCATGGCGCGGCTGTACGGGTACGAGGTGGGCGAGGAGCGCGCGGTCGCCACCGTGCAGGCCGTGTTCGACAGTCCCGTGCGCTTCCTCGACACGTCGAACGGCTACGGCGAGGACGGCAGCGCCGAGCGCCGCATCGGCGAGGCGATCCGGCAGGCGGGCGGGCTCCCCTCCGGTGTGGTGCTCGCCACCAAGGTCGATCCCGATCCCCGCACCGGAGACTTCTCCGGGGACCGCGTGCGGGCCTCGCTCGAGGAGAGCCTCGAGCGGCTCGGCCTCGACCGTGTCGACCTGCTGCACCTCCACGACCCCGAGCGCATCCCGTTCGAGGAGGGGGTCGCGAGGGGCGGCCCCGTCGACGCGCTCGTCGCGCTGCGCGACGAGGGGCTCGCCCGCGCGATCGGCGTCGCGGGCGGCCCGGTCGGACTGCTGCAGTCGTACCTCGACACCGGCGCGTTCGACGTCGTGCTGACCCACAACCGCTACACCCTGCTCGACCGCTCCGCCGAGCCGCTCTTCCGGCGGGCCCACGAGGCGGGGCTGGGAGTGCTGAACGCGGCACCCTACGGGGGCGGGATGCTCGCCAGGGGCCCTGCGGCGCAGCCGAAGTACGCCTACGGGGAGCGCGACCCCCGCATCGCCGAAGCGGCCCGGGCGATGCAGGCGGCCTGCAACGAGGCCGGCGTCCCGCTCGCGGCGGCCGCGCTGCAGCTCTCGACGCGTGCCCCGTTCATCGATTCCACGGTGGTGGGAGTCTCCGCGCCGGAGCGGGTGGCGGAGACCGTCGCGCTCGCGGGAACGGCGGTCCCCGACGGGTTGTGGGACGAGCTCGAGCGGATGGTGCCGCCGCGGGCGACCTGGCTGGACGGCTGAGACGTCAGGACCAGGGCCGCTCGAAGCCGGCCGCAGCGTAGATCGCGTCGATCACGGCCATGTTGAGGACGGGGTCGTCGCCCTCGGTCGGCAGCGGCGCCCCCGAGTCGAGCGCGGCGAGCACGGCCTCCAGCTGGTGGTCGTAGGTCTGCCGCCCCGCCACCGTCGAGACGTGGGGGACGTCCCCCAGGGTCAGCCGCACGGAGTGCCCGGCGGACGGGAAGACGAGGTTCTCGACCTGCAGCGCACCGAGCTCGCCCTGCACGACGATCGTGGAGCGCAGCGCAACGCCCTCGACCATGCTGCAGTGCAGCGAGACGGGTGCCGCATCCGGCCCGACGGTGAGCTCGGCACGCATCGTGAGGTCGGCGCCGGACGGGTTGCGGTCCGCCTCGGCCCGCACGACGGTCGGCTCCCCGAACATCGACCGCACCCAGTGCACCGGATAGCAGCCGAGGTCCATCAGCGCGCCGCCGCCGAGCGACGGCTCGTGCCGGATGGTGTTCGGCTCGTAGGGGTTCGAGCCGTCGAACACGGCCTCCACCGCGCGGATCCGCCCCAGCACGCCCTCGGCGAGCAGCCCCCTGACGAGCCCCTGCAGCGGATGGTAGAAGTCGTGGAACGCCTCCACCGCGCGGCGCCCGGTCTCCTCCGCGGTGGCGGCGACCCGCCGCGCCTCGGCGGCGGTCATCGTGAACGGCTTCTCGCAGAGCACGTCCTTGCCCGCCCTGAGCGCCGCGACGGTCCACTCGGCGTGCAGCGACGGCGGCAGCGCGTTGTACACGAGGTCGATCGACGGATCGGCGAGCAGCGCGGCGTAGGAGTCGTACGCGGCGGGGATGCCGTAGCGGTCGGCGTAGTCCCTGGCGCCCGACCGCGACGCGACGGCGCCGACCACCACGTCGTCGCGACGCCGCACCGGCGTCAGCACCGCGGCCGGGGCGATCCCCGCCGCTCCCAGCACCCCGAGCACCCGCATGGCTTCCCTTCCCGTCCCACCTTCTCGAACGGAGCGTACAGATGACCGAACGGTGCCGGCCGTGAGCGCCGAGGGATCGGCGTTCGCGGTCTACCCCTCGCTGGCCGGCCGCGTCGCCTTCGTCAGCGGCGGCGCGTCGGGCCTCGGCGAGGCGTTCGTGCGACGACTCGCGGAGCAGCGCACCGCAGTCGGTTTCGTCGATCTCGACGAGGAACGAGGTGCGGCGGTCGCCGCCGACCTCACCGATCAGGGCCTGTCGGCCCGGTTCCTGCCCTGCGACGTCCGGGATGTGACCGCGCTGCGCGCCGCCATCCACGACGTCGCGGACGCGCTCGGGCCGATCCGCGTCCTCGTGAACAACGCGGCGAACGATCAGCGGGATCCCGTCATGCAGCTGGACGAGGCCACCTGGGACGACCGGATCGCGGTCAACGTGCGGCACCACTTCTTCGCGGCGCAGGCCGTGGCACCCATGATGCGCGACGCAGGCGGCGGGTCGATCGTCAACCTCGGTTCGATCAGCGCCCACATCGACCTGCTGGACCTGCCGGGATACATCACGGCGAAGGCCGGAGTCGAGGGCCTCACCCGCACCCTCGCCCGCGAGCTCGGACCGTGGGCGATCCGGGTGAACTGCATCATCCCGGGCTGGATCATGACGGAGAAGCAGCTGACGCACTGGGTGACGCCCGAAGCCGAGGCGTCGATCGCCCGCAACCAGTGCCTGCCGCAGAAGCTCGTTCCCGACGACGTCGCCCGGATGCTGCTCTGGCTCGCCGCGGACGACTCGCGCAGCTGCACCGCGCAGAACTGGGTGGTGGACGGGGGCTGGATGTAGTGCAGGCCGAGGCCGCGCTTCGCAGAGGCTGCGGCTGTCCTGCAACCGCCCTGCGAATGCACCGCGCGCGCCCGCTGCGGCCCTAGCCTGGTCGTGTCGTCCCAGACCCTGACGGCGGTGCAGCACCGAACCGGAGGGGCGCCCTTGGACCCGTATGCCGTATCGCTCGACCCGTCCCCTGTGCGGAGGGTCGCCCCGCGACGGCGCACTGCGGGGACCGCGCAGGACGACCACGTCAAGGAGTTCGGTGTCCTGCTCGCGGAGGTGCGGGCCGCCGGTCTGCTGGGACGACGGCGCGGCTGGTACGTCGGCCGCACCCTGGTGCTGCTCGCCCTGTTCGGCATCGGATTCGCCGTGCTCTTCGGCCTCGGCGCCTCGTGGTGGCAGCTGCTCACCGCCGCCTACTTCGGCGTGCTCTTCACCCAGACGGCGTTCCTCGCGCATGACAGCGCCCACAAGCAGATCTTCGAGTCCGGCGCCCGCGGTGTGCTCTTCTCCCGGCTGATCGGCAACCTCGGCATCGGGCTCAGCTACGGGTGGTGGCTCGACAAGCACTCGCGCCACCACGCGCACCCGAACACGATCGGGACCGATCGGGACATCCGCCCCGGCGCCGTCGTGTTCACGCCGCAGGACGCCGCCGGACGGACCGGGGTCGCCGCCTGGCTGATGGCCCGCCAGGGCTGGTTCTTCTTCCCGATCCTGCTGCTCGCCGGCATCGACCTGCACCGCAACGCCGTGCTGGCGGTGCTGCACGGACGCTCGGTCGACCACCGGCTGATCGAGGGGTCGCTGCTCGCGATCCGGCTGCTCGGCTTCCCGACGCTCGTCGTCCTCGCCGCCGGACCGGGGATCGGCGCCGCCTTCATGGGGGTGCAGCTGGCCGTCTTCGGCTTCACGATGGGCGGGAGCTTCGCGCCCAACCACAAGGGGATGCCCCTGATCGAGCCGGGGGTGCGCACCGACTACCTGCGCCGCCAGGTGCTCACGTCGCGGAACATCACGGGCGGCTGGCTGATCGAGAAGGCGATGGGCGGCTTGAACTTCCAGATCGAGCACCACCTCTTCCCCAGCATGCCGAGCGTGAACCTGCGCCGGGCGCGGCCGCTCGTGCAGGCCTACTGCCGGGAGCGGGGCATCCGGTACACCGAGACGACGCTGCTGCAGTCGTGGGTGATCGTCGTGCGCTACCTGCACCGGGTCGGCATCAAGGCGGCGGACCCCTTCGACTGCCCTGCCGCGGCGACGTTCCGCAGCGAGTGACATCGCCGGTCCGGGAGGATGCGGAACGGACGGCACGCCGCCCCCACGGAGCCGCCCGTCGGCCTAGTGTCGGCCTCACGAGTTCCGAGGAGGAACCACCATGAGCGACAAGAGCCCCAAGAAGTCCACGGCGAAGACCGCGGCTGCGAAGACCCTGAAGGAGAAGCGGACCGAGAAGAAGGACAAGGCGGCCGCGAAACGGCGCGCGGACTGATCCGCACGGCGACCCCGGCCGTCCGCCTGCTGCTCGCCGCCGGGTTCGCCGGCATGGGCGTCCTGCACCTCCGGCCGGGGCCGGCCCGCGCGATGGCGGCGATCATCCCGCCCTCGCTGCGCGGTCGGGGCGTGCTCGCTCCCGCGTCGCTCGTGCGGCTGACCGGCGCGTGCGAGCTCGCCGGGGCGGCCGGGCTCCTGGTCCCCGGCACCCGGCGCCTCGCGGGCGGGTGCCTCCTGCTCTTCCTCGCCGCGGTCTTCCCGGCGAACGCCTACGCCGCCCGGCATCCGGAGCGGTTCGGCGCGCTCGCCGTCCCGTTCGCGCCCCGGCTCGCGGCACAGGTGCTCCTCGGCGGCCTCACCGCCGTGGCCGCGTTCCGCTCCTAGCCGTACCGGCGCCGCGCCGGGACGGCTTGCCGACGGGCCCGCGGGCACCCGAAGTGGGGTGAGGACAGACAGATCGTTCTGTCCTACTGTTCTGACAGGCGGCCTCCGGGTCGCCGAACCGAGGCCCACCCCGCCTCGGCGCACGGAACACGGCACGCCGGTATCCCCAGACGGACGTGACGGTACCAACCCGATACCCCGAGTCGTCGACGGACGCCGGCCTGCGAGCTCTTCCTCCAGCTCGCGGCCCGGCGTCCTGGACGTGCGGTCCGGGCGCCGACCCGCTGCGCGCCGGCGGAACCGCGCCATCGCCCGGTACCCGCCCGATTTGTGCGGATCTGCAACTCCGGCCTCGTCTGCCCGCCACGATCCCGCGATTCCCTCACACGGAGTCGGCGGATGCGGGGAACGTCGATTACCGTCCCCGAGCCGAGGGCAGCAGCAGCAGCAGCAGCAGAGGGAGGTCCGGCATGGGCGATCGGAGCACGGCGGTCGAGACGCGACTCGAGCGCGAGGAGCGCGACGCGATCTCGGTCGCGCCGCAGCCGGCACCGGCCGCGCCGGTGCCGACCCCCGAGGTGGCGGTCGGCACGAGCACCGGCGTCGACGCGACGGCGCTGCGCGATCTGCTGCTCGGCGAGTGGCGCGAGACCCGGCTCGCTGCCCGGGACCGGATGCTCGACCCGGTCTTCCACCTCCGCGACGACGAGAGCGTCGCCGATCAGCGCTCCCGGGTGACCGCCACCCTGCACACGCTCCTCGAGACCGGCGCGCCGCGCCTGCCCTTCCCGCCGGAGTTCGGCGGCCGCAGCGACGCGGGCGGCAACCTCGCGGCGTTCGCCGAGATCGTGACCGCGGATCCCTCGCTGCAGATCAAGGCCGGCGTCCAGTGGGGCCTGTTCACCGCCGCGATCCTGCACCTCGGCACCCGCACCCACCACGAGCGCTTCCTCGCGGACGCGATCGAGCTGCGCGTGCTCGGCGGCTTCGCGATGACGGAGACCGGGCACGGCTCGGACGTCGCCTCGATCGCGACGACGGCCACCTACGATCCGGCCGCCGAGGAGTTCGTGATCTCGACCCCGTTCCGTGCCGCCTGGAAGGACTACATCGGCAACGCCGCCGTCGACGCCCACGCCGCGGTGGTGTTCGCCCAGCTCGAGACGCAGGGGCAGCGGCGCGGCGTCCACGCGTTCTACGTGCCGATCCGCGACGAGTCCGGCGCATTCCTCCCCGGCGTCGGCGGCGAGGACGACGGCCCGAAGGGCGGCCTCAACGGCGTGGACAACGGCCGGCTGCACTTCAGCGACGTGCGCATCCCGCGCACCGACCTGCTGAACCGGTACGGCGACGTCGCGGCCGACGGCACCTACTCCTCCCCCATCGCGAGCCCCGGCCGCCGCTTCTTCACGATGCTCGGCACGCTCGTCCAGGGCCGCGTCTCGCTCGCGCTCGCCACGAACACCGGTGCGCAGGTCGCCCTGCAGATCGCCGTGCGCTACGCCGCCGAGCGCCGTCAGTTCCCCGGCGCCGGCCGCGACGAGACCGTGCTGCTCGACTACCCGCGCCACCAGCGCCGGCTCCTGCCGCGCATCGCGACGAGCTACGCGGCCTCGTTCGCCCTGAACGAGCTGCTGACGGACTTCCACGCGGTGTTCAGCGGGGAGCACGACACCGACGAGGCCCGCCAGGACCTCGAGACGTTCGCCGCCGCCATGAAGGCGGAGACGACCTGGTTCTCGCTCGAGACGATCCAGGAGTGCCGCGAGGCGTGCGGCGGCGCGGGCTTCCTCGCCGAGAACCGGTTCGGGCGTCTGCACTCCGACCTCGACGTCTACGCGACGTTCGAGGGCGACAACACCGTGCTGCTGCAGCTCGTCGGCAAGCGCCTGCTCACCGACTACGGCAAGCGGTTCACGGGCGCCCCTCCGGCGACCGTCGCCGGCATCCTCGCCAAGCAGATCGTCGGCGGGGTCGCAGGCCTCTCGGGCGCGACGGCCGTCGGACAGCGCCTCGCGGACGGCGCATCGAGCACCAGGGCCTCCCACGCGCTGCGCGATCGCGCCGTCCAGGAGCGGCTGCTCACGGACCGCGTCGAGGTCGCGGTCGCCGAGCTCGCCGCGCGTCTCCGCCCCGCCGGCCGGGCCACGCCCGAGCAGGCCGCGGAGCTGCTCGGGCGCAACCAGCACGCGCTCGTCGAGACGGCGCGCGCCTTCGCACGGCTGCGCCAGTGGCAGGCGTTCGACCGGGCGGTGGGGGACGCGTCCGGATCCACCCGGCTCACCCTCGGGCAGCTGCGCGACGTGTTCGCGCTCGGCCTGATCGAGCACGACCTGGACTGGTACCTCGTGCGGGGCCGCCTGAACCGTCAACGCGCCAGGGCCGTGCCCGTGACTCTCGACGCGCTGCTCGCCGCACTCCGGCCGCACGCCGTCGCCCTCGCCGATGCGTTCGGCTACGAGCAGGGCCACCTGCGCGCCGCGATCGCGTCGGGAGCGGAGCAGCAGCGGCAGGACGAGGCCCGCGCGGCCACGGGCGCCTGAGGCGGGCCGTCAGCGCCCGTCGCGCGGGCCGAAGACCTCGAGGACCTCCAGGTCGCCGGCCGGTTCGCGCAGGTGCTCCTCCGCCCACGCCCGCACATCGGGCAGGCCCGACCCGGCCACGACCTCGCGGATCAGCACGTCCGGATCCACCAGGGTGCGGCGGAACGTGACGCCACCCTCGCCGAGCACCGCCCAGTGCGCGCCCGCGCGCCCGTACGGCAGGCCGACGCTGCCGGGGTTCACGACCAGGCGGCCGTCCACGAGCCGCAGGTACGGCATGTGGGTGTGGCCGCAGACGACCGTGCGCACGTCGGCCGGCAGGCCGTCGAGCACCGCCGTCCATCGGCCGATCCGGCTGTCGACGAGCACGACCTCCTCGTCGTCCCGCGGGGTGGCGTGGCAGAAGCGGACGGGACCGAAGCCGTCGACCACGAGCGTCACCTGCTCGGGCATCGCTTCGAGCAGCGTCAGGTGATCTGGCCGCAGCTGGGCGGCGCCCCAGACCGACAGCGGATCGCCGCCGAGCCCGACGTCGACACCGCTGGCCATCCGCAGCAGCTCCCGGTCGGCGTTCCCGCGCACGAGCACCGCCCGGTCGCCGAGGGCGACGAGCCGGTCGAGCACCTCGGCCGGCTGCGGCCCCCACGTCGAGTCGCCGGTCACGACGACGAGATCGGCCGCGGCGACGAGCCGCTCGGCGAGCACCCGGTCGAGCGCGGGCAGCACCCCGTGCACGTCCGAGAGCACCGCGACCGTCGACACCATCCCCGCACCCTGCCACGGCTGGAGGCGCCGAGCACATCAGCCCCCGCGGACGGCCGTCGCCGCGGCCGAGAGCACGGTGCCGTGGAGCAGCCAGGCGAGCATCACGAGCAGCAGGACGCTCGCCGCCCTGGCGGGGCGCCCTGCCGCGGCCGCGGCGGCGCCGGGCACGAGGTCCAGTGCGACGACGACCACGAACACGCCCCGGAGCAGCGCCCCCGCGACGACCGCCTGCGCCGCGATCGCGAGCAGCCACGCCGCGTGCAGCACGAGCTGCAGGCCGTACAGCGTGAGCCGGTAGGACGTGCGGTCACCATCCGAGTACCGCGGCGAGCCGGCAACCGGTGCACGGCGTGGCTCAGACGATCTCCGAGTCCGCCGACTCCGCCGGACCGCCGTCGTCCCGCGCGAGCTCCCGCTCGACGCGGGTGTCCGGCAGGACCCAGACGACCGCGACCACGACGTAGAGCGCGAGCCCGAGCCGGGGGTCCACGAAGGTGAGCGCGATGCCGGTGCAGTAGAGGACGAGCGAGACCTTCCCCTTGAGGTCGCGCCCGGTGGCGGTCTTCAGCCGCGACGACGGGCCCTGCACCCGGATGAGCGTGCTCCGCAGGATGGAGAAGGCGGACGCGGCGAGCAGCAGCACGATGCCGTAGACCGCTGTCGGTACGGTGGCGAAGCGCTCCTCGCTCATCCAGCCGGTGACGAACGGCACGAGCGACAGCCAGAACAGCAGGTGCAGGTTCGCCCAGAGCACCCCGCCGCGGACCAGGGTGACGAGCCGGAACATGTGGTGGTGGTTGTTCCAGTAGATGCCGAGGTAGACGAAGCTCAGCAGGTAGGCGAGCAGCACCGCCGCGACGTGGCCGAGCGCCGCCCACGTCGCTCCGTCGGGCCGGTGCAGCTCGAGCACCATCACCGTGATGAGGATCGCGATGACCCCGTCGCTGAACGCCTCCACCCGGCCCGCGCGCATGGCGCTCACCGTACCGGCCCAGGAAACCCCGCTGCGTCAGCGGGCCGGGCCGGTGCCCGCGGCCGGGATGATCACGCCGTCGATCACCGACAGCAGGAACGCCCGGTCGACCGGGCGGTGCTCGAGCATGGCGCGCGAGATCACCATCGACGAGCTCACGGTGGAGAGCAGCTCGACGTCGCAGTCGGGAGCGATCTCGCCCCGCTCCTTCGCCCGCTGCAGCAGCGCCCTGGTGACGGCGGCCCGCGGCTCGAGGAAGGCCTCGCGGATCGACTCGGCCAGCTCGGGCGAGTGCGCGATGACCGAGGCGAGCCCCAGCATCACCTTCAGCTTGTGGTCGGCGTCGTGCACCGTGCGCGGCGAGAGGAGCGCGACGAGGTCGCCGCGCAGGCTCCCCGTGTCGGGCAGGACGCCCGCCTTCGCCGCGCCCATGCAGCTGACCGCGTCGAGCACGAGGTCGGCCTTGGAGGGCCAGCGCCGGTAGAGCGTGGCCTTGCCGGCCTTCGCCCGCGCGGCGACCATGTCGACGGTCATCCGCTCGTACCCGACCTCGGCCAGCACGTCCATCGCCGCCGTCATGATCTCGGGGTCGCGCGTGTGGTCCCGCTTGCGCCCGGGCCGGACGGCCTGCTGCGTCGCAGGCGCGGAATCGAGCTGCGTCATCGCACCGGCTCCGTCCCTTCCATGTCGACAGTGTAACAAGAACCTGAACGTTTCGGAACTTGCCGTTTCCGAAACTAACCGGTTCCGTATATGCTCCCTCCCCATGACCTCGACCAGCACGGCGGCGGCGCTCCCGCCGACATCCGCCGCTCCCCCGTCCCGCCGGTGGCTCACCCTCGTGGTGGTCGGCCTGGCCCAGCTCATGGTCGTGCTCGACAACACGGTCGTGAACATCGCCCTCCCCTCCGCCCAGCACGACCTGGGCTTCTCCAACGGCGACCGCCAGTGGATCGTCACCGCGTACTCCCTCGCCTTCGGCAGCCTGCTGCTGCTCGGCGGCCGCCTCTCCGACCTGATCGGGCGCAAGCGAACGTTCGTGCTCGGGCTGGTGGGCTTCGCGCTCGCCTCGGCCCTGGGCGGCGCGGCGACCAGCTTCGGGATGCTCGTCACGGCCCGGGCCGTGCAGGGCGCGTTCGGCGCACTGCTGGCGCCGACGGCCCTGGCCGTGCTCACCACGACCTTCACGGTGCCCCGGGAGCGCTCGCGGGCGTTCGGCGTCTTCGGCGCGATCGCCGGCGCCGGGGGCGCGATCGGCCTGCTGCTCGGCGGCTTCCTGACGCAGGACCTGAGCTGGCGGTGGAGCCTCTACATCAACGTGTTCATCGCCGCCGTCGCCGTGATCGGCGCCGTGACCCTCGTGCCCGCGCTGCACCGGCAGGGGCCCCGCCCCAAGCTCGACGTGCCGGGCACCCTGCTCGTCTCCGGCTCCCTGTTCGGGCTGGTCTACGGCTTCTCGAACGCGGAGACCGACAGCTGGAGCTCCGGCTGGACGTGGGGTCCCCTCGCGGTGGCCGTGGTGCTGCTCGTGGCGTTCGTGCTCTGGCAGCGCCGCGCCGCGCATCCGCTGCTGCCGCTCGGCGTGCTGCTCGACCGGAACCGGGGTGCCGCATTCGCGTCGGTGCTCATCGCCGGCGCCGGCATGTTCGCGATCTTCCTGTTCGTCACCTACTACGCCCAGGCGTCGCTCGGGTACTCCCCCATCCAGACCGGGCTGGCGTTCCTGCCGATGATCGCCTGCCTCGTGCTCGCCGCGCAGCTCGGCACGAACGTGCTACTGCCGCGGTTCGGCCCGCGGGTGCTCGTGCCGATCGGCATGCTGCTCGTCGCCACCGCGATGGTGCTCTTCACGAGGCTCGACCTGCAGAGCTCGTACGCGGGCGGTCTGCTGCCGGCGCTCATGGTCATGGGCCTCGGCATGGGCACGGTGATGCCCGGGTCGATGCAGTCGGCGACGCTCGGGGTCGACGTCCGGTTCGCCGGGGTGGCGTCGGCGCTCGTGAACACGAGCCAGCAGGTCGGCGGCTCCATCGGGACCGCCCTGCTGAACACGCTGGCCACGACCACGGCGACCACCTACGTGCAGGACCATCTGCCGCCGACCAGGGCCGTGATCGCCCAGGCGGCCGTGCACGGCTACGCCATCGCGTACTGGTTCGATGCAGGGCTGTTCGTGCTCGGGGCCGTGCTCGCGGTGCTGCTGTTCCGGCCGCGTCGCCCCGCGACCGCCGCGAGCACCGCCCCGGCGCCGACGGGCCGGGAGGCACCCGCGCTCGCGCACTGATCGACGATCCGGACGGGCCGCCGTGCGGCGGAGGGGTTGAATGAGCACCGTGCTCGCTCCCGAAGCGGCGCGGCGCCCGTCGTCGAAGGAGATCCATGGGAACCGACACCGCCACCGATGCGCCGGGTCCCGCCACGGGCGGCTCCCCGGAGCTCGATCGGCTGCTCGAGGAGCTCGCCGCCGGCGCGGTCCGGTGGGCAGCGACCACGCTCGCCGACCGGGCGGCCCTGATCCGCTCGGTGCACGAGCACGTCGGCCGGGCGGCGGACCCGTGGACCCGCGCGGCGGCGACGGCGAAGCAGCTCGACCCGGCGTCGGCGGCGGTCGGCGAGGAGTGGCTCAGCGGGCCGTACGCCGTCCTGAGCGCCACCGATCGGCTGGGGCGATCGCTCGACGACCTCGCGGCCGGCCGCAGCCCGATCGCCGGCGCCCGGTTCCATGCCGCCCCGGGCGGACGGCGCGCGGTCGACGTCCTGCCCCTCACCTGGGCGGACTCGCTGCTGCTGAACGGCTTCTCGGCCGAGGTGTGGTTCCCGCCCGGGGTCACCGACGAGCAGGCGATCGCCGCCGCGGGGCTCGGCGCGGGACGACCCGGCGAGCAGGGCGGCGTCGGCCTGGTGCTCGGCGCGGGCAACATCACCTCGATCCCGCCGCTCGACGTGCTCGCCGAGCTGATCGCGAACAACCGGTCCGTGATCCTGAAGCTGAACCCGGTGATGGCCGGGATGCTCGAGCCGTACAACGACGCGCTCGACCCCCTCGTCCGCTTCGGCCTGCTGCGCATCGTGCAGGGCGGGGCGGAGGTCGGGGCGTACCTCGCGCACCACCCGTCGGTCGCGCACGTCCACATCACGGGCAGCGCGGCGACCCACGACGCGGTCGTCTTCGGCACCGGCGAGGACGGAGCCCGCCGCAAGGCCGCCGGCACGCCGCTGCTCGACAAGCCGATCACGAGCGAGCTCGGTGGCGTCTCCCCGGTGATCGTCGTCCCCGGCCGCTGGACCGAGCAGGAGCTCGCGTTCCAGGCGGAGCACGTGGCGACGCAGCGGCTGCACAACGGCGGCTACAACTGCATCGCCGCCCAGGTCGTGCTGATCAGCCGCGACTGGGCGCAGAAGGACGCGTTCCTCGGACACCTGCGGCGCGTGCTCGACGAGGCGCCGGGACGCGTCCCCTGGTACCCGGGCAGCGCCGACCGATCGGCCGCGGCGCTCGAACGGCATCCCGACGCCGCGCGCCTCGGCCCCGACGGCGGGCGGCTGCTGATCGCCGCGGACGCCGCCGCGGACGTGGCCGGCACGGAGTACTTCGCGCCGGTCCTCGGCGTGCTCGAGCTGCCCGGCACCGGCGCCGACTTCCTGGACGCGGCCGTGCGGACCGCGAACGACGACCTCGCGGGCAGCCTGGGCGCCAACGTCCTCATCCGCCCCGACACGCGCCGGGCGCTCGGGAGCCGCTTCGACCGTGCCGTCGAGGCGCTGCGCTACGGCACGATCGCGATCAACGCCTGGACGGGAGTCGGCTTCCTGCTCGCGGCCGCGCCGTGGGGCGCCTACCCGGGCAACCCGATCACCGACGTCGGCAGCGGCCGGGGCGTGGTGCACAACGCGTTGCTGCTCGACGGCCCGGAGCGGACGGTCGTCCGCGGTCCGTTCAGGCCGTTCCCCGCCTCGGTGCTCGCCGGCGAGCCGGCGCTCTCACCGCGGCCGCCCTGGTTCGTCACGGCTCGTACGGCAGCGACCACAGGGAGGCGGATGACGCGCTTCGCCGCGAAGCCGTCGCTCGTGCGGCTGGCCGGGATCCTCACGGCCGCGTTCCGCGGCTGAGCGCACGGCCCGTCAACTGGGGGCGCGCGATCCGCGAGGGTGTGCCTAGGGTTGCTGCACCGGATGCTCGCATCAGCTGGGGGGCTGAGGCTCGAGACGCCGGACCCGCGAAGCGCCGTGGGCGGTCGGCTGGGGGGCCGACCGCCCGACGGCGTTCGTGCTGCGGTCAGCGGATCATGACGTGGACCTTCGGGCCGTCGCCGGCCTCCGCGGGTCGCTCCCCCGCGAGGACGGCAGCGACCCCGTCGAGCGCGACCGTCGCGGCCACCAGCGGACGCGGATCGACCGCGCCCGCTGCGTAGGCGTCGATCGCCTGCTGGAGCCCTCCGGACGCGCTCAGCACCCCGACCGCCGTCACGTCCTTCAGCACGAGCTCCCGGCTGTCGATCGGGCTGCGGCTGCCGGCGACGCCGATGAGCACGACCCGCTTGCCCGGCTCGACGAGCCGCACCGCCTCCGCGGGAACCCGGGAGCCGGTGGACGCGTCGATCACCGCGTCCCAGCGCAGGCCGGGCAGCTCCTCGGGCCCCCAGACGCCGTCGAGGCCGAGCGTGCGCGCGAACGCGAGCGACCGCTCGGTCACGCCGAGGACGTGCACCTCGGCGCCGGCGGCCCGGGCGAACATCGCGACGAGCAGCCCGATCGTCCCGGGGCCGAGCACGAGCGCCCGATCCCCGGGTCGCAGCGCGGCCGCCCGGACCGCGCGCACCGCGTTGCCGCCGGGCTCCACCAGGGCCCCCAGCGCGTCGTCGACGGCGTC
>NZ_JAODBE010000145.1 GCF_025463795.1 Amnibacterium sp. | reverse complement strand
GCGTGCGGGCTGCCGAGGGGCGGGCGGCTCGGCCTCGGCGGCCGGGCGCGAGGCCGGCTCCGGCCGGACGACGGGCTCCGGGCGAGCGGCGGGCTCCGGGCGAGCGGCGGGCTCCTCCATGCGCGGCGCGGGCCGCGACCGCGCCTCGGTCACGGCGACCGCCGGCGCCGGCTCCTCGTGCGCCGCCGGCGGAGGCGCCGTCCGCGAGGGCAGACCCGCGAGCGGACCGTCCTCGGTCCGGGGCCGAGGGCCGGCGGCGATCCGCTGCTCCGGCGGCGACTGCGGCTGGGGCTGAGGAAGCCGTGCCTGCTCGCGCGCCGGCTCCGGCCGGGCGGCCTCGGGGCGCGTCGCCTCGGGCCGTGCCGGTTCCGGCCGCGCGGCGTCCGGCCGCACCGGCTGGTGCCGAGCGGCCTCGCTGCGCGTGGCCGCCGCATCCCTGGAACGGGTGCGGGGCTCCCGGCGCGGTCCCTGCCGGAACGGCCACCAGTAGGTGTGGGGGTCGGCGCCGTTGCGCTCCGCCCACGTCGAGATCGCGACGGTGGCGACGAGCAGGAAGCGCACGAGGACCGCTCCGACGACGATCAGCACGATCAGCACGACGAGCAGCACGAGCAGCCAGGCGGCGGTCAGCAGGCTGGTGAGCACGATCGACCCCATTCGAAGTCCCCTTCCGGCTCGGACGCGAAGGCCCGCGTCCTCGCATCGTGCCATGTGCGCCTCCACGATCGCTCGCCCTCGTCCGCTCACGGCGAACCGGCGTCGCGGCGCGGACGGGCTCGTTCCCGCGGGTGCCACCGTGCCCCATGGCCGCCACCGCCCCGTCCGGCGTCACCGCCGGCAGTCCCACGCCGGTCGACGCGACGTGCCTCCGCTGCAGGCGGGAGGGGCTCTTCCGCGTCGAGCTGTTCCGGATGCACGAGGACGGACCGCGTCGGGTCGGTGAGACGACGTTCTGCGCCTGCGAGACACGCCCGATGCCGCGCCCGACGATCACGACCGGCGAGCCCCGGCACACCGGTCGGCGGTGCGGCCGCTGCGCCGGCGACCAGGTGTACGAGGTGCCCTTCTACGCGGTCACCGCGGCGGGCATCGCGCCGCACACGACCCGGACCGTCTGCCGGGACTGCGACACCCGGCCCGTCGCCGGCTGATCCGGAGAGCCCGATACGCTGCGGCCATGGCCGCCAAGTTCGTCGTCGTACCCGAATGGCAGGGTTCGGCGTCGAGCCGTTCGATGCGGTTGATCGACGGGGCCGAGGCGATCCGCGGCGATCTGCCGTCCGCCGCGACCGTCACGGTCGACATCCCGCTCGGTGCGGGCGACGCGGTCGGCACCGGTGTGCACCGCTACTCGAGCCTCGCCGTGGTGCGGGAACGGCTCGCGGAGGCCCTGCGGCAGCTGGCCGACACGGACGTGCCGATCGTGATCGGCGGCGACTGCGGCGTCGAGCTCGCAGCCGTCGAGCACGCGTTCGCCGGTGCACGGCGCCGCGGCGCCCGGCTCGGCACCGTCTGGTTCGACGCGCATCCGGACCTCAACACCCCGGCGACCAGCCCCTCCGCCGCCTTCTCGGGCATGGTGCTCCGGGCCCTGCTCGGCGACGGGGCCGACGGGCTCGTCGCCGATCCGCCGCTCGACCCGGCCGCCGTGGTGCTCGCCGGCACGCGGTCGCTCGACGACGGGGAGGCGGAGTACCTCGCCCGGTCCCCGATCGTCCGGGTCGATGCCGACGGGGTCGGGGCCGGGCTCGGCGCGGTGCTCGATCCGCTCGGCTTCGACGAGGTGTACCTGCACGTCGACCTCGACGTGCTCGATCCCGCCGAGTTCGGCGGGGTGCCCGACCCGCAGCCGTTCGGGGTCGCGACCGCCGACCTCACCGCCGCGATCGGCGCCGCGCTGGCGGGCCGGCGGCTCGCCGGAGCGGCGATCACGATGTTCGCGCCCCCCTCGCCGGAGGCCGCGGGCGAGGACCTCGCCCCGATCCTCCGCATCCTCTCCGCGCTGACCGCCGGCACCCGCTGACGGCGGCGGGCGACGCTAGCCTGCGGACCGGACCGAAGGAGCAGCGATGCCGGAGCACACCTACGACCTCGTCGTGATCGGGGCGGGGCCGGTCGGCGAGAACGTCGCCGACTACGCCCACCGGGAGGGCCTCACGACCGTGATCATCGAGGCCGAGCTCGTGGGCGGCGAATGCTCCTACTGGGCGTGCATGCCGTCGAAGGCGCTGCTGCGGCCGTCCGCCGTGCTGCGCGCCGCGCAGCACGTGCGGGGCGCCGCGCAGGCGGTGACCGGCGGCCTCACCCCGGCCGACGTGTTCGCACGGCGCGACGCGATCGTCGGCGACTACGACGACGGGTCCCAGGTCGAGTGGCTCGGCTCGGTGGGGATCGATCTCATCCGGGGTCGCGCGCAGCTCACCGGCGTGAAGCAGGTGCGGGTCACCGCGATCGACGGCACCGTCGTCGACGTGACCGCTCGGGACGCGGTCGCGGTCTGCACCGGATCCGCGGCGCTGATCCCGCCCGTGACCGGGCTGGTCGACGCCGCGCCGTGGACGTCGCGGGAGGCCACCGGCGCCTCCGAGGCGCCGGCCTCGCTCGTCATCGTGGGCGGCGGTGTGGTCGCCTGCGAGATGGCGACCGTCTACGCGAGCCTCGGCGCGACGGTGACGATGCTCGTGCGCGGCCGCGGCCTGCTGTCGGGCATGGAGCCGTTCGCCGGCGAGCTGGTGACGGATGCGCTGCGGCAGCGCGGCGTCGACGTGCGGTTCGGCGCCGAGACGACCGCCGCGCACCGCACGGACGAGGGCGGCGTCGAGGTGACGCTCGGCGACGGCGGCACGATCACGGCGGCGCAGATCCTCGTCGCGACCGGCCGCACGCCGCGCACCGACGACTTCGGCCTCGCCAGCGTCGGCCTCGCGAACGGCGAGTGGCTGCCCGTCGACGACACGCTCCTCGTCGACGCGCCGACCAACGCCGACGAGCCCTGGCTCTACGCGGTCGGCGACGTGAACCGTCGCGCCCTGCTCACCCACGAGGGCAAGTACCAGGCTCGGGCCGCCGGCCGGGTCATCGCCGCCCGGGCGAAGGGCGATCCGCTCGACACGGCCCCCTGGGGCCGCCACGTCGCGACCGCCGATGAGCGGAGCGTGCCGCAGGTGACCTTCACCGATCCCGAGGTCGCCTCGGTCGGCCTCACCGAGGCCGCCGCCACGAAGGCGGGCCTGCGGATCCGGACCGCCGAGTACGACCTGTCGCACGTCGCGGGCGCGAGCGTGCTGTCGGACGACTACGTCGGGAGGGCGAAGATCGTGATCGACGACGAGCGCGAGGTGGTGCTCGGCGCCACGTTCGTGGGCCAGGACGTGGGCGAGCTGCTGCAGTCCGCCACCGTGGCCGTGGTCGGTGAGGTGCCGATCCAGCGGCTGTGGCACGCGGTGCCGTCGTACCCGACGCTCAGCGAGGTCTGGCTGCGCCTGCTGGAGACGGACGGCCGGGCATGAGCGTCACGGTGCCCGCCCCGGGGCGGATGGAGGACCGGACGGTCGTGATCACGGGCGCGAGCTCCGGGATCGGCCGGGCCGCCGCGATCGAGCTGGCCGCCCTCGGCGCCGACGTGGTCGTCGTCGGGCGGAACCCCGAACGCACCAGGGCGGTGGCCGAGCAGGCGGGCGGCCGCTCCTACCTCGCCGACTTCGAGCGGCTCGACGACGTGCGACGCCTCGCCGACGAGCTGCTCGCCGACCTGCCCGCGATCCACGTGCTCGCGAACAACGCGGGCGGCATCGGGCCGCGCCGCGAGACCGTCGACGGCTTCGACGTGACCTTCCAGCGCAACCACCTCGCCGGGTTCCTGCTCACCAACCTGCTGCTGCCGCGCCTGATCACGACGGCGGCGGAGGCGCCGGCGGCGAGCGTGCGAATCATCCAGACCTCGAGCGGCGCTGCCGCGTCCGGGCGTCTCCGGATGGAGGACCTCGACACGCGGCGCGGCCCGTGGCTCGGCGGCTGGCGCGCGTACTCCGCGAGCAAGCTCGAGAACGTCGTCTTCACCCGCGAGCTCGCCCGGCGGCTCGCCGCCACGCCCGTCTCGGCGTACGCGTTCCACCCGGGGTTCGTGGCGAGCGGATTCGGCAACGGCGGGGCGCTCGTGAGCCTCGGCCAGCGGTTCGCGCTCTCGCCGGAGCAGGGCGCCCAGCCCCTCGTGCGGCTCGCCGCGACACCCGACGTGCCCGCGCCGTCCGGGAACTACTTCGACCGGTTGAAGGCGCCCGGGCGGCTGCCGAAGCAGGCGGACGACGCCGGGCTCGCGAAGGCGCTCTGGTCGGCCAGCGAGGTGCGCGCCGGCCTGCGCTGAGGCGGCCTCCGCCCCGATACAGTCGGCGTCGTGGTGCTGGCCGTACTCGGAGTCGGCCTACTCCTGCTGGGGGCGGTGGCGGTCGTCACCGGAGTGATGCCGGTCACGGACGCGGTCGCGCTCGGCGATCGGATCGCCCCGGTGATCGGCTTCGTCGTCGCCATCACGGTGGTGGCGGCGCTCACCACGCGCGCCGGCGTCTTCGACCGCATCGCGGACGGCGCCGCCCGCCTGGGGCGGGGCCGCGGGGCCGTGCTCTGGCTGCTGGTGGTCGTCGTCGCCGTGGTGGCGACCGTGTTCCTGTCGCTCGACACCACCGCGGTGCTGCTCACCCCGATCGTCGTCACACTCGCGCGGCGCGTCGGGCTGCCACCCCTGCCGTTCGCGATGGCGACGGTGTGGCTCGCGAACACGGGCTCGTTGCTGCTGCCGGTCTCGAACCTGACGAACCTGCTCGCCGCGGCCGGACCCGGCCTCGGCGCCGGCGGCTACGTCGGACGCTCGGCGCTGCCGTCGCTCGTCGCCGTGGTCGTGCCCGTCGTGCTGCTCGCGCTCGTGCATCGGCGGGACATCGCGCAGCGCTACGTCGTCCCGGCGCTCGATCCCGTCGCGGATCCGGTGCTGTTCCGGATCGCGGCGGGCGTGCTCGTGCTGCTCGTGCCGGCGCTCGCCCTCGGCGATCCCCTGCTCCACATCCCGGTGTGGGTCCCGGCGACGATCGGTGCGGTCGTGCTCGCCGTCGCCTTCGTGGTGCGTCGCACGCCCGGGTTCTCCCCCTCGATGCTGCCGGTCGCGCTCGTGGTGTTCGTCTGCGGGCTGTTCCTCGCGGTGACGGCCGCGGGGCGCCTCGGGCTCACCCAGGTGCTCACGGCCGTCGCCGGGACGGGCGACGGACCCCTCGCCCTGCTCCGGGTCGCGGGCACGGGCACGGTGGCCGCGAACCTCGCCGACAACCTGCCCGCCTACCTCGCGCTCGAGCCGGTGGGCTCCTCCCCCGCCCGGCTGCTCGCGCTGCTCGTGGCGGTGAACGCCGGCCCGCTGATCACCCCGTGGGCGTCGCTCGCGACCCTGCTCTGGCACGGGCGCCTCACCGCCATGGGCGTCCGCATCTCCTGGTGGCGGTTCGCGGGCCTCGGCCTGATCGCGGCCCCGCTGACGGTCGGCCTCGCGACGCTGGCGGTCGCCCTCACGGCGTGACGCACCCGCGTCACGTGCCACTTCTGCACCCTTCGGACGTCGTGAAGGGTGCGAAACCGGCACGTCACGGGGATGGGCGACCCGCCGGTTCCGTGAGTTGCCACTTCTGCACCCTTCACCACGCCTGAAGGGGGCGAAAGCGGCACGTCACGGGGACCGGGGCGTGGGTGGTGGTCACCAGAGGGGCGGGTGGCGCCACGCGAAGCGGCGCTCCAGCTGGCGGGCGATCGCGAGCAGGGTCGCCTCGCCGCCCGGCCGCCCGATCAGCTGCACGCCGGCCGGCCATCCGGCGTCGTCCGCGCCGACGGGCACCACGATCGCGGGCAGCCCGGCGACGTTCACGAACGACGACCAGGGCGCGGCCTGCACCTGCCGCTCGAAGACGACGTCCGGATCCGGATCCGCGGTGAACCAGCCGAGCGGCATGGGCGGCAGGGCGAGCGCCGGGGTGAGCACGGCGTCGACCGCGTCGAAGGTCGCCACCGCCCGCCGCTCGAACGCGGCGGCGTCCGCGAGGGCGCCGAGCAGCGTCTCGGCCGGCAGCGCCCGGCCGCGGTCGAGCATCGCGCGGGTGTACGGCTCGAGGAGCGCGAGCTCGGCATCCGAACCGGCGGGGATCCCGGCCGCGGACGCGGCCCACAGCACCCGGAACAGCTCGGGATACCGCTCCCCGGGCAGCCGCACGGGCTCGAGGCCGTGACCGAGCTCGTCGAGCAGGGCGCTGGTGCGCGCGACCGCGGCCGCCGACGCGGGATCCACAGCGATCTCGACCGCGTCGTCCCACACCGAGCCCTCGAGCACGCCGATCTGGAAGCGTCCCTCGCCGCGCACCGCTGCCGACAGGAAGGGCCCGTCCTCGGGCGCCACGAGCGCGAACGGCGGGCGGCGGCGCACCCCGTCCGGCGCGACGAGCGCGTCGAGCGCCATCGCCACGTCGGCGACCGTCCTGGCGATCGGGCCGGCCGTGACGAGGCCGGCGAGCGACTCCTGGCCGCCCTGCGCCGGCACCCGGCCGCGGGACGGCTTCAGGCCGACGACGCCGCACGTCGCAGCGGGGATCCGCACCGATCCGCCCCCGTCCGAGCCGAACGCGAGCGGCACGAGGCCCGCGGCGACCGCGGCGGCCGCGCCGCCGCTCGAGCCGCCGGCGCCGGTCGACGGATTCCACGGGTTGCGGGCGGGCGGCCGCCCCGCGGGCTCGGTGTAGCCGGTGAGCCCGAACTCCGGCGCGGTCGTCGCGCCGAGCGAGACGGCGCCCGAGACGTCGATCGCCGTGATCACCCGGTCGGAGGTGGTGGCGGACGCGGTGGTCAGCCGCGAACCCGTCCCGGAGACGGTGCCCGCGCGCCGCGCGAGCTCCTTCTCCGCCACGGGCACGCCCCAGAGCGGCGCCGGGCCGGGTCCTTCGGCGTCCAGCCGCGCGGCCGTCGCCCGCGCGCGGTCGGCGTCGACGCGGGCGAAGGCCCCGAGTCCCCCGTCGAGGCGCTCGATGCGGGCCAACGCGTGCTCGACGAGCTCGGCGACCGTCGCGTCGCGTCGCTGCAGCCAGTCCCACTGCTCCTGGGCCGTGAGGTGGTGGAGCTCGAACGCCACTACTTGATCGACTTCTGCAGCAGCACGGTGCCGATCCACCGGTCGAACTTGAAGCCGACCCGCCCCATCCGCCCGACCTCCTTGAAGCCGAGGGACTCGTGCAGCTTCAGCGACGCCTCCGCGCCCTTGTCGGCGATGACCGCGAGCAGCTCCTTGAGCCCGGCCTCCCGGCTCGCCTCGATGAGGGCGGTGAGCAGCGCCTTCCCGAGGCCCTTGCCGGTCGCCGCGGGCGAGAGGTAGATCGAGCTCTCGGCCGTGTGCTTGTAGGCCCGCTTCTGCCGCCACGGCGTGCACAGCGCGTAGCCGAGCACCTGGCCGGACGGCGACACGGCGACGAGGAACGGCAGCTTGAGGCGCGCCAGGTAGGCGAACTTCGACCGCCACTCGCGCAGCGACATGGTGTCCTCGTCGAACGTCACCATGCTGTTCGTGACGTAGTGGTTGTAGAGCTGCCGCACATCGGGCAGGTCGCGGGCGGTCGCCGGCCGGATCCTGTACGCGAAGTCGGGCTCCGGCGGCGGCAGACGCCGCAGGTGGAAGGGCTTGACCCTCCGCGCCTCGTACTCCTCCTCCAGCACGGCGCGAGCCTAATCCGCCTCGGGCAGGCTCCAGTCGAGGCCGCGCGCGCCCTGCTGCTCGAGCAGTGCGTTCGTGCGGCTGAAAGGCCTCGAGCCGAAGAAGCCGTTGCGGGCGGAGAGCGGACTCGGATGGGCGGACTCCACCCGCGCGACCTGCGGCAGGAGGGCCGCCCCGAGCGTCTGCGCACGGCGCCCCCAGAGGATCGCGACGAGCGGACCACCGCGCTCCGCGAGCGCGGCGACGGCGCGCCCGGTCACGACCTCCCAGCCGCGGCCGGCGTGCGATCCGGCCGCACCCGCCCGCACCGTGAGGTCGCGGTTCAGCAGCAGCACACCCCGATCCGTCCATGCGCTGAGGTCGCCGTGCGCGGCGGGCGGCAGCCCGAGGTCGTCGAACCGCTCCCGGTAGATGTTGCCGAGGCTGCGGGGCAGCGGCCGCACGTGGCGCTCGACGGCGAAGGCGAGGCCGATCGGATGCCCGGGCGTCGGATACGGGTCCTGCCCGACCACGACGACCCGCACGGAGGCGAACGGGATCCGGAAGGCCCGCAGAACGAGGTCCGGCGCCGGGAGCACGACGTGGCCCGCCGCCGCGTCGGCGGCGGCGAAGGCCTCGGCCGCGACGAGCGCCGGCTCCGCGGGTGCGAGCACGTCCGCCCAGCCGCGGTCGATCGCCCCGGCAGCAGCGAGGTCCGCGAGCCGGCTCACGCGGCGGGCTCCCGGCGCACGGCGACCGCGCCGTCGCCGGAGGACACCCACCACACGTTCCCGGTGCCCCCCACCGTCGTGACGTCGCCGAGCACGAGCACGGTGTCCTCATCGATCGCCGCGCCCTCGGGCACGAGGCCGCCGCCGACCGCGGTGATCAGCCTGGCGAGCGTGCCCCACTGGGCCGCGTGCACGTCGATCGTGAGATCCGTGAGGCCGAGGCCGTCGCGCACCAGGAGCTCGCCGAGGTCCTCACCGATCTCCTCGTCGACGACGGGCACCCCGTCGTGCCGCCATCCGCCGAGCAGGGCGTGCCGGGCCGCGATCGAAGAGCCTGCCGAGAACCCGGCGTAGGGCCGCCCGTCGGCGACGAGGGCGCGGATCCGCTCGGCGAGCGGCAGCACGGCGTCGAGGTAGGCGGGGGTGAGACCACCGCCGACGAGCACGCCGTCGACGTCGTCGAGCACCGCGGCGTCGAGGGCGCCGCCGTGCGGGGCGGTCGCGACCCGCGGATCGACGGGTCCCGTCAGCGCCGCGACGAGCCGCTCCACGTGCTCGCGCTCGTCGCCGTTCCGGACGGCGAGCACGGCGATCCGGGGCCGTTCGCGGCCGCCCGCCGCCCGCGCATCGGCGAGGAAGGCCCGCCACGGCTCGGGGGTCCCGCTCCAGCCGCCGCCGGCGAGGTGGAGCCGGCCGCTCATTCGCCCCGGACGCCGGTGACGGGCGGCTCGGCCGACCAGGGGAAGACGATCCAGCGGTCCGTGTCGCGCCACGACCAGTCGGGCACGAAGACGGTCTGGGGCTTCGTGTAGAAGCAGGCCGTGCGCACCTCCGCGCCCATCCGCTCGATGATCTCGACGGCGAGCTTCAGGGTGAGCCCGGACTGCGAGACGTCGTCGGCGAGCAGCACGCGGCGCCCGGCGAGGGAGGCGCCGTCGAGATGCGGGGGCAGCAGCAGCGGCTCCGGCAGGGTCGTGTCGACGCCGGTGTAGAGCTCGACGTTGATCGATCCGCAGCTCTTCACCCCGAGGGCGTAGGCGAGCGCGCCACCGACGAGCAGCCCGCCGCGGGCGATCGCGACGACGATCTCGGGCCGGAACCCGGACTCGTGGATCCGCAGCGCGAGGTCCCGTGCAGCGTCGCCGACGTCCTCCCACCTCAGGATCTCGCGGGCGGGGGCGGCCTGCTCGGTGCTCACCCCCGGAACCCTATCGCCGAGGAATCGGGCGGTTCACGGCAGCAGAATGGGACGGTCGGAAGGAGTGACGTGGACGTCACCGAGATCGAGGTCCCGTTCCGGGGCTGGAGCACCTGGACCCGGATCACGGAGCCCGAGCAGCCGGTCGACGGCGCGCTCCCCCTGATCGTGCTGCACGGCGGTCCCGGCATGGGGCACGACTACGTGCGCAACCTGGCGGCCCTCGCCGGCACCGGCCGGCGGGTGATCCACTACGACCAGCTCGGCTGCGGCCGGAGCACGCACCTGCCCGACCAGCCGAGCACGTTCTGGACGCCGGAGCTCTTCGTCGAGGAGTTCGAGAACCTCGTCACGCACCTCGGGCTGGACCGCTACCACGTGGCCGGCCAGTCCTGGGGCGGCATGCTCGGCTCGGAGATCGCGGTGCGGCGACCCGCGGGCCTCACCTCGCTCGCGATTCTGAACTCGCCGGCGTCGATGGAGCTGTGGGTCGCCGGGGCGAACCGCCTGCGCCAGGACCTCCCGGAGGAGACCAGGGAAGCGCTCGAACGGCACGAGGCCGACGGCACCATCGACGACCCCGAGTACCTGGCCGCGGTCGACGTCTACTACCGGCGGCACGTGTGCCGGATGGATCCGTATCCGGCCGACCTCGTCGCCTCGATCGCGCAGATGGAGGCCGAGCCGACCGTGTACCACACGATGAACGGCGTCAACGAGTTCTTCGTCACCGGCACGATGGCGGGCTGGACGGTGATCGACCGCCTGCCGCAGGTGGCCGTGCCGACCCTGGTGCTCGCCGGGGAGTTCGACGAGGCGACGCCCGAGGTGTGGCAACCCTTCGTCGACCGGATCCCCGACGTGCGGTCCCACGTGGAGCCCGACGCGAGCCACTGCTCGCACCTCGAGCACCCGCAGGCGATCCTCGAGCTGCTCGCCGGCTTCCTGGCTGACACGGAGCAGCGCCTGCGCTGAGCCGTTCCCCGGCCGCTCATCCCGCTCCGACGGCGCGGCGGGCTGCCGTTCAGGGCCGGGGGCCACGCTGTGCTCCGTGACCGTGACCGAAGCCACCCGCACTCCCGTCGACGACGCGCTCCTGACGCGGATCCACCGCTACTGGTCCGCCGCCAACTACCTCTCCGTCGGGCAGATCTACCTGCTGGACAACCCGCTGCTGAAGGAACCGCTGGCGCCGGAGCACATCAAGCCGCGGCTGCTCGGCCACTGGGGCACCACGCCGGGGCTGAACCTCGTCTACGTGCACGCGAACCGGGTGATCAGGGAGCGCGACCTCGACGCGATCTACGTCGCGGGGCCCGGGCACGGCGGACCGGGGGTGGTGGCCAACACGTATCTCGAAGGCACCTACTCGGAGGTGTACCCGCACCTGCCCCAGACCGAGCAGGGGATGCAGCGGCTCTTCCGCCAGTTCTCGTTCCCCGGAGGCATCCCGAGCCATGCGGCGCCGGAGACGCCCGGCTCCATCAACGAGGGCGGCGAGCTCGGCTACTCGCTCATGCACGCCACCGGCGCGGTGTTCGACAACCCCGGCCTCGTCGCGTTCACGGTGATCGGCGACGGCGAGGCCGAGACCGGTCCGCTCGCGACGAGCTGGCACGCGCCGGCCTTCCTCGACGCCGCACGGGACGGGGCCGTGCTGCCGATCCTGCACCTGAACGGGTACAAGATCGCGAACCCGACGGTGCTCGCGCGGCTGCCCGAGGAGCAGCTGCTGCAACTCATCCGCGGTTGGGGCTGGGACCCGATCGTCGTCTCGGGCGACGACCCGATGCCGGTCCACCGCGCGATGGCGGAGGCCCTCGACACCTGTCTGGACCGCATCGCCGAGATCCAGCAGGCCGCGCGCGGCGGATCCGGTCGCTCCGGGCCGGCGCCCTGGCCGATGATCGTGCTGCGCACCCCGAAGGGCTGGACGGGGCCGAAGGAGGTCGACGGGCAGCAGATCGAGGGCACCTTCCGCGCGCACCAGGTGCCCCTGTCCGAGGTGCGGACGAACGAGGGGCACCTGCGGCAGCTCGAGGCGTGGATGCGCAGCTACGAGCCGGGGGATCTCTTCGACGGCGAGGGACGCCTCGTGCCCGACCTGCAGGCCCTCGCGCCGGAGGGCGGGCGCCGGATGGGATCGAACCCGCACACGAACGGCGGCGCGATCCTGAAGGATCTCGAGCTGCCCGACTTCCGGGACTACGCGGTCGAGGTCGCCGAGCCCGGGGCCACGATGCACTCCGCGACGACGGTGCTCGGCTCGTACCTGCGCGACGTGATGGCGGCGAACCCCGACCGCTTCCGGCTGATGGGCCCGGACGAGACCGCCTCCAACCGCCTGCAGGCCGTGTTCGCGACCACCGACCGGGCATGGCAGGAGCCGATCCTGCCGACGGACGACCATCTCGCGCCGGACGGCCGGGTCATGGAGGTGCTGTCGGAACATCTCCTGCAGGGCTGGCTCGAGGGCTACCTGCTCACCGGACGGCACGGCCTGATGAGCTCGTACGAGGCGTTCGCGCACATCGTCGACTCGATGGTGAACCAGCACGCGAAGTGGCTGCACGACATCAACCGCATCGAGTGGCGGCGGCCGATCGCGAGCCTGAACTACCTGATCACCTCCCACGTCTGGCGGCAGGACCACAACGGGTCGAGTCACCAGGACCCCGGATTCATCGACCACGTCGTGAACAAGAAGGCCGAGATCGCCCGCGTCTACCTGCCGCCGGACGCGAACTGCCTGCTCTCGGTCGGCGACCACGCGCTGCGCAGCCGGCAGTACATCAACGTGATCGTTGCGGGCAAGCAGGAGCAGCTCGACTACCTGACGATGGACGAGGCGATCGCGCACTGCACGCGCGGGCTCGGGATCTGGGACTGGGCGTCGACGACCGACAACGAGCCGGATGTGGTGCTCGCCTGCGCCGGCGAGATCCCCACGATGGAGGTGCTCGCGGCCGCCGACCTGCTGCGGCAGCACGCACCCGACCTGAAGGTGCGCGTCGTGAACGTCGTCGACCTGATGCGCCTGCAGTCGGACCGCGAGCATCCGCACGGGCTGCCGGACCGGGAGTTCGACGCGATCTTCACCCCGGACAAGCCGGTGGTCTTCGCGTACCACGGCTATCCGCCGCTGATCCACCGGCTCACGTACAAGCGGGCGAACCACGATCAGTTCCACGTCCACGGGTACATCGAGGAGGGCACGACGACGACGCCGTTCGACATGGTGATGATGAACCGGCTCGACCGGTTCTCGCTCGTGTCGGACGTGATCGACCGGGTGCCGTCGCTCGGCACCGGCTACGCGGCGCTGCGGCAGCGGATGACGGACGCCCGCCTGGCGGCCCGCATGTACACGAGGGAGCACGGCGAGGACGACCCGTCGATCGCGAACTGGCGCTGGCCGCACGGCCGGGACTGATCCTCGGCGGACCACGGCGGCCAGCGGGCACCCGACGCCGGTCGTCCACCGCCCCGGCGCCGCTCCCGACGGTCCAGCGGACGCCGGCGCGAGGGCCGGCCGACGGCGCAGCACCCGGGACCGCCGCGGCGCGGCTGGTGCCCGGAGCCGCCCTCGGACGGGTGTGACGGTGCTCAGGCGGTGACGGTCGCGCCGAGCGCAGCCATGGCCGCCCTTCCCCCCTCGGCCGCCGTACCCCCGGCGAGGATCAGCGTGCGCGCCTGCTGGTAGCGGCTGCCGAGCGCACTCAGGCGCTCGGCGATCCCCGGCAGCGCCGGAACGTCGCCGGTGCGCAGCGCTGCGGCGCGGTCGAGCAGGGCCACGGCGATCGGATTCGGCGCGGCCACCGCGCGGCCGCGCTCGATGCGCTCCGCCGCGTCGGCCCGGCCTGCGAGCACGGCCGCCTCCGCCCAGAGCGCGGCGTACCAGGGCCGCCAGGTGGCCTCGTACCAGGAGTCGATCGGCTCCGGATCCGCCTCCATCCGCGCAACCGCTTCAGCCGCCCTGCCCCGGTGGAGCAGCACGAGGGCCTCCAGACCGCTCACCTCGAAGTCCGCCGTCTGCAGTCGGCGGGTCAGCAGCCCGAACGCGATGCGGCGCCATTCCGCGGCGCTCCGATCGTCTCCGCGCAGGGCGAAGGCAGCGGCGGCGGCCAGCGCGGACGGGCAGAGGTTCGACACCTGGGGCCGGCCGGCGCGATCCCACCCGTCGAGGAACCGATCCGCGAGGGCGACGCAGCGGGTGAGATCGCCCTCGAGAACCGCCACGAGCATCGGCCGGGACGCGGCGACGTGCTGCTCGCCGCCGAGGTAGGGGATCGAGAGCAGCCGGTCCGCGAGGCGGCCGGCGAGCGGGAGATCGCCGACCCCGAGGGCGCATTCCGCCGACATGCAGAGCGCGTCCAGAAGCTCCATGCCGACCTCCGGCGCGAGCGCGACCGGCGCGAGCAGCTCGATGCGGCGCACGGCGCTCGCCGTCGCTCCGATGAGGTCCCCGGACTGCAGCTGCGGAGCGCAGAGGCCGTCCAGCGCGGCGCTCTCGCCGATCACGTCGCCCTCCGCGCGGGCGAGCTCCAACGCCCGTGCGGCGAGCTCCATGGCCCGCGGCTCCTCGGGCGGGACCGCGAACGCCTCCGCCGTGGCGAGCCGCGAGCGCGCGACGCGGTCGTCCCCCGCGAGGAGCCGGGCCTCCGCGAGCAGCGGTTCGACGTCCTCGGGACGTGGACGAGGCACCAACATGCCGGACCCGCGGTTGATCAGCTCGGCCGCCCGGGCGAGTTGGATCGCCGCCTGGAACGGTTCACCCGCGCGCACGAAGGCGTCCGCCGCCTCCCTCCGGAGCCGGAGCGACTCCGTGCCGAACTGGCGCGCCTCGGCGGCGCCGGCGGCGGCCTGGAACCGGGCCGCCGCCGTCGCGTCGTCCGGAGCGAGCGCGGCCGCCTCCTCGAAGCGTCGCTGGGCCTCCGCGGGAAGGCCGCGGGCGAAGAGGGCGGACGCGAGCCGGCTCGCGAGCCCGAACGCGAGCTCCCGGCACTCGGGCCGGGTGCGCGCCCAGGCGAGCGCCGCGCGGAGGTCCTCCACGACGGCGTCGAAGTCCTGATGCCAGGAGGCGGCCTCCCCGGCCGCCACCGGCAGCGCCTCCGCACGCCGGACGCACCAGGCGAGGTGCGCGGACCGCGCGGTCAGCGTCTCCCCGTTGTCGGCGAGCCGCTCCGCGCCGTACTGCCGGATGGTCTCCAGCGCGGCGTAGCGGGTGTCGCTCCCACCCAGCTCGGCACTGAGCAGGCTGCTGTCGACGAGCTCGGCGAGCACTCCGAGCACCGTGGCGGGCGACAACCCGTCGCCCGCGACGGTGTTGGCGTCGGTCGCGGAGAACGGGGCGGCGAACACCGAGATCCGCCGGAGCACGGACTGGTCGGCGGCCGGGAGCAGGGCGTAGCTCCAGTCGAGCGTGGCGCGGAGCGACCGGTGGCGGGCGTCCGCCCTGCGGCCACCCGACAGCAGGGGCAGCCGGTCGGCCAGGCCCGCCTCGAGCCCGTCGAGGCCCAAGGCCGGCAGCCGCGCCGCGGCGAGCTCGATCGCAAGCGCGATCCCGTCGAGCGCGGCGCAGACCGAGGTGATCCTCCGCCGCAGCTCCGGTCCGAGCGTCGCCCCGGCGGCACGTGCACGCGCCTCGAACAGCTGCACGGCGTCGCCGGGCTCGTCGGCCGTCCCGGTGGAGAGGCCGGGCACGGGGAAGACCCACTCGAACGGCACCGCCAGCCGGGTGCGGCTCGTGGCCAGGACGGTGAGGCCGGGACTCGCGAGCAGCAGCTGCTCGAGCAGCGCAGCGACCCCGTCGACCAGGTGCTCGCAGTTGTCGAGCACGAGCAGGAGCTCCCGGTCGGTGAGCCAGGAACCGATCCCGTCGACGAGGGAGTGCCCTTGGCGCTCGTGGATGCCGAGGACCGCGGCGATCGCGGCCGGGACCGCGCCCGGATCGTTCACCGGCACGAGGTCGACGTACCAGGCGCCGCCTGCGTACCGCTCGCTCGCCTCCGCCGCCACCATCTGGGCGAGCCGCGTCTTGCCCACGCCACCCGGGCCGAGGGCGGTGACGAGCCGTTGATGCGCGAGGGCGGCGGCCAGGGCCTCCCGCTCCGCCACCCGGCCGATGAAGGAGGTGACCGTGCTGCGCCGCGGCGCCTCCGCGGTCGGGTCGAGCAGCGCGGGGGCCAGGGCGATGAGCGCGCGTCGGTCGGGCGCGGCGACCTTCCGCAGCAGCGCGGCGACGTGGCTCTCGACGGTGCGCACCGAGATGTAGAGCCGGGCGGCGATCTCCGCGTTCGTCAGGTGCTCGGCGACCGCGCGGAGCACCTCCGCCTCCCGAGGCGAGAGCTCCGCGGTCACCGCCCGCACGCCGGTCACGCGGAGATCATCCCGCGTGCCGGCGACGGTGGACAGGGTCAATCCCGCGCGGCGGCCCGGACGGCCGCGACCGGCAGGAGGTGGACGACCCCCGCCTCGTCCGGGGAGCGGTCCGCCGGATGCGATGGTCGGGCCGGCGGGCGCCGAGTGCGAACCGGCGAAGCGGCGCCGTCCCCGGCATGTCGATCGACCGGGACACGGGCGGGATCATCCTTCCCCGGCAGGACCGTGCACAGGCCGTGAGCGCATCGGCCGCTCCCGCCCGACCGTTCAGGCCGCGGCGGAACGGTCCACGTCGACGGCCGGCGCGAGGGAGGCGGGGCGGCGGAACGGCCGCGCGATCACGGCGAGAAGCGCCGCGAATCGCGCCCGGCGCTCGCCCGGCGTGCTGCGCTCGACGCGGAGGGAGGCCCTCCGGTCGACCTGCACCTGGCGGGCGAAATCGGTGTGGAGGCTGCTGGACGGGAACATGATCGGCTCCTTCTGGTCGGGATGACCTGAAGGTTCGTCCTGGGCGACGGGCCGCACATCCGTGCCCACCACCCAACCGACCACTGATCCGTGCGCTGGGTGCCGGGCACGGATCGGCCCGGCGGAGGGGGCGGCCGATCCGAGGTCCCCTGCCGTTCCGCGAGTCCGGTGCCGCGGCCGCTCCTCCCCAGGTGCTGCTGGACCGGTCCAGGTCCGGCGACGGACCGCCGGTTCCCGCGTGACCGGTCCGTGACGCCACCATCCCGGCATGACCGCTCCGCTCAGCGCCCCCACCGACGCCGACCTGTTCGAGACCGTCTCCTCCCTCGTCGGCCCTGCCGCCCGCGTGCAGCTCTGGCTGTTCCCCCTCGACGCCGACGGTGTCCCCGTCCGGGTCGTGATCCCGATCGAGGACGTCCCCCTCGATCCGGGCGTGATGCCGCGCCTCGGGGCGAGCGTGACCGAGATGGCCGAACTCGGCGGCTGGGCCGCCCTGGTGCTCGTCTGGGAGCGGCCCGGCCCGCCCTGGCTCTCGGCGCGCGAGGAGGAGGTCGTCGCGGCGTTCCGCAGCGCCAGCGGGATCCCGCTTCGCGCCGAGTTCCTCTCGCACGACACCGGCGTCCGCCGCGTCCGGTCCGGCACGGCAGCATGAGGGGATGCGTCTCGCCGTCCTGACGAACGCCGTGCTCGCCCTGCTCACCGAGCTGGGGCTGCTCGCGGCGGCGATCGCGATCGCCCTGCTCAGCCCGCTGCCGCCCGCCGCCCGGATCGTGCTCGCGGTGCTGCTGCCTTCCGCGGTGATCGCGGTCTGGGGCGTCCTGCTCGCCCCGCGCTCGTCCCGCCGGGTCGGGGCGCGAGCGCGGCTGCTCACGGAGGCGGTCCTCTTCGCGCTGGCGGCCGTCGGCCTCTCGGTGGTCGGCGCCGCGCTGCCGGCCGTGCTGCTCACCGTCGCCGCCGGCGCCCGCCTGATCCTGGGCGCCGCGATCGGCCGCGTCTGAGCCCGTCCCGGGCGTCAGCGCTTGACGGCCAGCGGTCCTTTCACGAGCTTGGTCGGAGCGGCCTGCGCCACCGGCTTGATCGTGATGAGGTCGAGGTTCACGTGCCGCGGCAGCTCGACGGCGCCGACGATGCTCTCGGCGACGTCGTCGCCGGTCAGCGGCTCCGGCACCTCGGCGTAGACGGCGTCCGCGCGGACCCGGTCGCCGCCGAAGCGGTTCAACGAGAACTCCTCCGTGCGCACGAGGCCCGGCGCCACCTCGATGACGCGGATCGGCTCGCCTGCCAGCTCGAGTCGCAGCACCGCGACGAGGGCGTGCTCGGCGAACTTCGCCGCGTTGTACCCACCACCGCCCTCGTAGGCGACGTGCCCGGCGATCGACGTGACGGTCACCACGTCCGCGGACCCGGTCGCCTCGGCGCCGTCCCGCAGCAGCGGCAGCAGGGCGGATGTGACCCGCTTCGTCGCGATCACGTTCGCCTCGAACATCCAGCGCCAGTCCTCGACGCTCCCGGCTTCGACGGTGTCGAGGCCGCGCGCGCCGCCCGCGTTGTTCACCAGGGTCGTGAGCGGACCGCCGGCCGCCACCTCGGCTGCGAGCCGCGCCACGTCGGCCTCGACCGTGAGGTCCGCGACCACGAAGTCGCATCCCGTCTCCGCGGCGAGGGCGGCGAGCCGCTCCTGCCGCCTCGCCACCGCGACCACGTCCCAGCCGTGCTCCCGGAACCGCCGGACGGTCGCCGCCCCGATCCCCGTGCTGGCGCCGGTCACCACTGCTCGCCGAGTCATGCGTCCATTCAAGGGCACGACGGCTGCGGCTTCGTTACGGCGTGTGTCGCCCGCGCTGTCGCCGAACCCGCCGTCTTCCTACGGTGAGGCCATGAGCGAGCACTCCTGGCACTTCGAGACCGAGCAGATCCATGCCGGCGCTGCCCCCGACCCCGTGACCAACGCGCGGGCGACCCCCATCTACAAGACGACCTCGTACGTCTTCAACTCCGCAGACCACGCGAGGAACCTGTTCGCGCTGGCCGAGTTCGGCAACATCTACAACCGCATCCAGAACCCGACCCAGGCGGTCGTCGAGGAGCGGCTCGCGAACCTCGAGGGCGGCACGGCCGGGCTGCTGCTCGCGTCCGGTCAGGCGGCGGAGACCTTCGCCGTGCTGAACATCGCGCAGGCGGGCGACCACATCGTCTCGTCGAGCTCGATCTACGGCGGCACCTACAACCTCTTCAAGTACACCCTCGCGAAGCTCGGCATCGAGACGACCTTCGTCGAGGACCAGGACGACCCGGAGGCGTGGCGCGCGGCGGTCCGGCCGAACACCAAGCTCTTCTTCGCGGAGACGATCGGCAACCCGAAGATCAACATCCTCGACATCCGCACGGTCGCCGACGTCGCGCACGAGCACGACATCCCCCTGATCGTCGACAACACGATCGCGACCCCGTACCTGATCCGCCCCTTCGAGCACGGGGCCGACATCGTCGTGCACTCGGCCACGAAGTTCCTCGGCGGCCACGGCACGGTCGTCGCCGGGGCCATCGTGGACGGCGGGCGCTTCGAGTGGAGCAAGCACGTCGACAAGTTCCCCGGCCTCACCGAGCCCGACCCCTCGTACCACGGCGCCTCCTACACGACGGCGGTCGGTGACGGCATCGCCTACATCATCAAGGCGCGCGTCCAGCTGCTCCGCGACATCGGCGCCGCCGTCTCCCCGGACACCGCCTTCAGCCTGATCCAGGGCATCGAGACGCTGTCGCTGCGGATCGAGCGGCACGTGAAGAACGCGCAGGACATCGCCGAGTGGCTCGAGAACCACGAGGACGTCGCCAGCGTCAACTACGCCGGCCTGCCGTCGAGCCCCTGGTACGCGGCGGCCAACCGCTACGCCCCGAAGGGCGTCGGCGCTGTCGTGTCGTTCGAGCTGAAGGGCGGCGTGGACGCCGGCCGCCGCTTCGTCGAGAGCCTGAACCTGTTCAGCCACCTCGCGAACATCGGCGACGTGCGGTCCCTCGTCATCCACCCGGCGTCGACGACGCACTCGCAGCTCACGCCCGAGCAGCAGCTCACGACCGGGGTCACGCCCGGCCTCGTGCGCCTCTCGATCGGACTCGAGCACATCGACGACCTGAAGGCGGACCTCGAGGCCGGCCTCACCGCGGCCCGCGCCTTCCAGGAGACGTCGGTCTGACCGTTCCGCACGCACCGCGGGGGGCGTCCTCGTCGTAACACGACGGGGACGCCCTTCGCGCTCCACGGATACTGGGCGGGACATGGACTGGCAGATCTCGGAGGACTCCGAGGCGGCGCGCCCGATCACGGACGCCGACGCCCGGCAGCTGCTCGGAAAGCCACGCGCGAGCGGCGCGTGGCGCGAGGGCGACCCCGTCGGCGACCGCCGGTTCGTGTCCGTCGGAGCCCTGCCGCTCGAGACCGGCGGCTCGCTGCCGAGCGTGCGGGTCGCGTACGAGCAGTGGGGGCGGCTCTCCGCCGCGCGGGACAACGCCGTGCTCGTGCTCCACGCCCTCACCGGTGACGCGCACGTCGTCGGCCCCGCTGGACCCGGTCAGCCCACCGCCGGATGGTGGGAGGGCATGGTCGGCCCCGGACTTCCCATCGACACGGACCGCTGGTTCGTGGTCGCGCCGAACATCCTCGGCGGCTGCCAGGGCACCACCGGGCCCGCGTCGCTCGGCCCCGACCTCGCGGAATGGGGCGGCCGCTTCCCCTTCCTCACGATCCGGGACCAGGTCGCGGCCCAGGCGGCCTTCGCCGATGCGCTCGGCATCGAGCGGTTCGCGGCGATCGTCGGCGGCTCGATGGGCGGGATGCACGCCCTCGAATGGGCGGTCGGCCTGCCCGACCGCGTCGAGCGCGTCGCGGTGCTCGCGGCGCCGGCGGCGTCGACCGCCGACCAGATCGCGCTGAACTCGGTGCAGACCGAGGCGGTGCGCGCGGACCCGCGCTTCCACGGCGGCGACTACTACGACGCGGCCGACGGCGAGGGCCCGCACCGGGGGCTCGCCCTCGCCCGGCGGATGGCGCTGCTCAACTACCGCAGCCCGGGCGAGCTGAACGAGCGGTTCGGCCGGTCGTGGCAGAGCGAGGTGTCCCCGCTCGGCGCGCACGGCCGGTTCGCCGTCGAGTCCTACCTCGACTTCCACGGGAACCGGTTCCCCCGCCGCTTCGACGCCAACAGCTACATCCGCCTCGTCGACGCGATGAGCTCGCACGACGTGGGGCGCGGCCGCGGCGGCGTGGAGGCGGCGCTCGGGGGGATCAGCGCCCCGACACTCGTGCTCGGGATCGACTCCGACCGGCTCTACCCGCTCGCCGACCAGCAGCGGATCGCGAGGGCCGTGCCGACGAGCCTCGACGGCCCGGCGCCCCTCGTGCTGTCCTCCCCCTTCGGCCACGACGCCTTCCTCATCGAACGGGACGCCGTGGGCGCGGCCATCGCCCGCTTGCTCGCCGTCTGAGCGATCGCTGGGGTCGAGGCGCCCCCGGGGGCGTCCGGGCCCTACGATGAGGGCCCGGGAGGGACGGCATGACGGTCGAGGAGCGACAGGTCGGCAGGGTGACGGCGCCGGTCGGCACGCATCCGCAACCGGCCGGGCATCCGGCTCACCGCAGGCCGATCGACGGCTCCGCTCCGCACCGCGTGCGGGTCGCGATCATCGACGACCACCGCCTCCTCGTCGAGGGCCTCGCCGCTCGCCTCGGCGCCGCACGCACACGCATCGAGGTCGCCGTCGCGCTGACGAGCTGGGAGCAGCTGCTCGCGCACGAGGTGTTCCCGGTCGACGTCGTGGTCGTCGAATACAACCTCGAGGACGGCGTGCCGTTCGACCAGAAGCTGCGCTCCCTCGAGGAGAGCGGCATCCCCGTCGTCGCGCTCGCGCGGTCCGGCGATCCTGCGACCGTGCACGCCGCCCTCTCCGCCGGTGCAGCGGCGTTCGTCGCGAAGAACGAGTCCGCGGACGAGCTCGTCGCGGCCGTGCACGATGTGGCCGCCGGCCGCGAGCATCGCTCCCCCGCCGTCGCCGCCGCCCTGCAGGAGTACGCGAACCGAGCGGATCCGAGCCTCGGCAAGCAGGAGCTCGTCGCCCTGCAGCTCTATGCCGGCGGCCGCAGCGTGCACGAGGTCGCGATCCACATGGCGACCACCGATCAGACGGCGAAGAGCTACATCAAGCGCGGGCGGCGCAAGTACCGCGCCGCCGGCATCGACCTCGGCACGAAGCTGCTGCTGCGGCGCCACGCGATCCGCGAGGGCTGGATCCCGCCGGAGTGAACGCCGGGCCGCAGGAGCCGGTTCCTTCGCGTCGCTCGGCGACGTGACGGAAGTGCGAGAGGGAGAGCCGGGAGCGCGGGCGAGGGCCGACGGGCCCTGCCGGACCGGGGAGTCCCGCCTCCGCCGCGACGCCGGTTCCGAGGGCCGGCGCGGCCCTCGGCGGATCGGGATGACACGGACGGGTCACGCAGCTGAGACGCCTCGGGAACACAAAACCTTCAACCGGCGCGGCACCCCCTGTCCGGGGCACGCCCTGTGGTTCCATGACGACTCGCGCACCGCACCCCCGCGTCCTGCGCGCCGACACCTCCCCAGCGGAAGTCATGGAACGCATCCTCAAGCAACGCGATCGACTCCTCGCCGCGAGCGCCCGACTCATCGGCCTCACGTCGACCGCGGTCGCGTTCCTGCTCCTCGTGCTCGGCGGGACGCCGCTGCCGGCGCTGCTGATCGCGCTGCCGCTGTTCGTCGTGCTCGCCGGCGTGCAGTTCCGGATGGGATCGACCAAGGCGGTCGAGTGGCCCATCGCGAGCATCGTCCTCGGGCTCGCGACGATCGTGCTGCTCCGCTGCGAGGTCGCGGGCGCCTTCGCCGGCTGGATCGGCGTCACCGGCACCGCGATCGTGCCGCTTCCGGTCGCCGACGCGATGCGGGTGCTCTCGTCCGCGTCGATCGCGGCCGCCGGCATCCTGCTCACCATCAGCCTCGGCCGGATGCTCGTCCTCGTCGGCGCGTTCGCGGCGACGATGATCACCGTCGTGGTCGTGTTCGCCGGCCAGCCGCTTCTCGGGCTCGCAGCCCTGTCCACACTCGCCGGGTGGAGCGGTCTCGTCGCCGCCGGCTCGGTGCTCTCCGCCGGCCTGCTGCGGGCGGCCCGACGCGTCTCCTCGATCGGCCGCGCGCACCGCAGCGAGCGCCAGGCGAGCGAGACGGAGGCGCAGCGCCGCCAGGGCGCCCGACTCCTGCACGACACGGTGCTCGCCACGCTCACGCTGCTCGCGCACTCCGGCGTGGGTGTCAGCCGTGAGGCGCTCCGGCGGCAGGCGGGCGACGACGCCCGTCTGCTGCGCCAGCTGCGCCTCTCCGCCACGCCGCTCAGCATGAGCGCCGGCGCGCAGGGGGGCGAGGAGACCGCCGACGGCGGCTCCGGCGACCCGGGCGGCTCGCTCGAGAGCGTCCGCAACCGCTTCGAGCGGCTCGGCCTCGACGTCAGCTGGCACGGCGCCGCATCCGTCACCCTGCCCCCCGGCAAGCTCGACGCCTTCCTCCTCGCCCTCGGCGAGTGCCTCGAGAACGTGCGCCGGCACTCCGGGGTCAAGGAGGCGCACGTCACCATCACCGACGACGAGACGACCGTGCGCGCCCTCGTCACCGACAACGGAACCGGATTCGAGCCCGCCGCGGTCCCCGCGGGCAAACTCGGCTACCGGGAGTCGATCGTGGGCCGCCTCGTCGAGATCGGCGGCAACGCCCGCGTCTTCTCGGCGCAGGGTTCGGGCACGACCGTGGTCCTGGAGGTCCCCCGATGACCGTCGCCCCCGAGCAGGAGCTCGCCGAGGCCTCGCTGCTCGCGCCCCGCCGGGCCCACCGCTCCGCCACACCCGACCGCGACGACGTCGTCCGCCGCCTCCCGGCCCTGCGCCTGCCACGGGCCTCCGCCACGCGCCCCGCGCGGACGAGCCTCGGCACCGGCTTCCTCGGCATCGCCGCCACGATCCTCGCGGTGCTGCTGCTCTGCTTCGACATCGGCCGGTTCGCCTTCGAGTGGCACTCCTACCCGGCCCCCGGCCTCGCCGCGCTCGCCTGGCTGCTGCTCGCCGGGCTGCTCGTCGGGCTCGCGTTCGCGTCGCGGGCTGCGGGCGACACGTTGAACGCCTGGATCGGCGGTGCGCTGATGGCCGGCCTCGCGGGGGTCGTCGCGCTCGACGCGTGCGCCGTCTGGGGCGGCGGCGACCTCGCCCGCGACCTCACCGCGGCGCCGGCCACCGCGCTCGTGCTGCTCGCGATGGTCGGCGTGCGCTCGAGCCGCAGCATCATGGCCGCCGCCGGCGCCCTCGGCCTCGTGCTCGCCGTGCTCGTGCTCGCGTCCTGGTCCGGCTCTCCCGTGCCTCCCGGCGGACTCGAGTCGGCGGTCGCGATGATCGGCCGCGCCGTGCTGCCGCCGGTGCTCGCCGCCCTGATCGTGCACACCTTCCGGCGCATCGTCGGCCGCGAGCTCGAACGGGTGCTCGTGCAGTCGACCGTGTCCGCACCGCGCTTCGCGGTCGGGATGCTCGCATCGGAGGAGCTCGCGCGGCTCGACCTCGCCGCGGAGCAGCTGCTCGACTCGGTCGCGACCGGCCGCACCCGCCTTCCCCTGAATCCTGCGTCGGCACAGGCCGCCGCGGAGCTCGCCACCGAGCTGCGGCTGCACCTGATCGAAGGCCGCAGGCAGACGTGGCTGTACCACGCGATCAGCGAGTCCGAGCTGCTCGGCCGGGCGGTCACGCTGTCCGACCCGGAGTCCCTCGCCGGCCTGCTCGACCCGAAGCAGCGCGACGCCCTGCTGCAGGCGGTGTGGCTGATGCTCGGCGACACCCCGGAGCGGTCGCGCCGCAGCGCCACGAGGGTCGCGATCGAGATCACGATCGGCCCGGCGAAGCCCGTCGAAGGCAAGGCGAAGACCCTGCGGGTGCCGATCGTCATCCAGACCACCGGCGTGGCGCGCAGCCGGGTCGACCCGGCCACGTGGGACGCTATGCGCAAGGTCGGGCGCCACATCGACTCCCAGCGCGGTGGCAGCCTCTGCGTCGAGATCGACTGCGTGGTCGAGAAGCCCGCTGAGCGCTGACCGGCCCGTCCGTCCCCAACGGCGAAAGCAAAGGACCTCACCGTGACCGACTCCGGCACCATCCGTCTCGCCCTCGTCGACGACCACAAGATGCTCCTCGGCGCCCTGACCGAGTGGATCCGTGGCGCCGCGAGTGACATCCAGCTGGTCGCGGCGGTGACCACCTTCCCCGAGCTCCTCGCGCACCCGGGCTTCCCGGTCGACGTCGTGCTGCTGGACGTCGACCTCAAGGACAACACGCCTGTGTCGCTGCGTCTCGCGCAGCTGAAGCAGACGGGCGTCTCGACCGTGCTCATGTCGAGCTACACCGAGCCGAACATCGTGCGCGAGGCGCTCGCGTCCGGCGCCCTCGGCTACGTGCCGAAGAGCGAGGACGTGTCGATGATCGTGAACGCGATCCGCGCCGCCCACCGCGGTGAGGCCTACATCTCGGCGGAGCTCGACCTCGCGATCAACTCCGGCGACGTCGGCGGTTCCCCGAAGCTCTCCGCGCAGGAGCGCCGCGTCATGGCGCTCTACGGCGGCGGCGAGCCGGTGAAGACGGTCGCCTACGAGCTCGGGATCTCCGAGGAGACCGCGAAGTCGTACCTCAAGCGGATCCGCGAGAAGTACCGCGTCGCCGGCTTCGACGTGGGTACGAAGGTCGCGCTGCGCAAGCGCGCGATCCACGACGGCATCCTCCTCCAGACCGACTGAGCCGCGACCACCCGCATGCGCGGGTGCAGTCCGCGCGTGCTGCTGCGGAGCCCGCCAACGGGCCCATCCGCACGCCCGCGCACGCCGGTCAGGATCCGACGCGGTCGGCCTCCAGGTCGGCGATCGGCTCCGCCCGCTCGAGCGCGCCCGGATGGGCGCGGAGCAGGGCCCCCATCGTCCAGGCCAGGAGCACCAGCTCCAGCAGGTTCCGCAGCTCGAGCACGCCGATCATCCAGGGCACCGCGTCGATGACCAGCAGGTAGCACCACGGGTAGACGAGCTGGGTGAGCAGGGCCATCACCAGGACGAGGATCGCGGGGAAGCGGAACCTCCGGGTGGTCGCGAGCCCCAGCACCACGGGCGCCGCGAACCACGTGAGGTACTGCGGCGAGCCGACCTTGTTGAGCGCGACGAAGGCCGAGACGAGGCCCAGCGCCGTGAGCGCGAGCACCTCCCCGTCCGCGGCCCCACGCAGCCGCGCGACCACGGCGAGCACGACGACGACGAGCACACCGATCGCCAGCACGGCGGTCATCGCCTCGGAGATCGCCTGCACGCCCTCGCCCGCGACCTGGAACGTGAGGATGTCCCGGTCGTAGTAGACGGAGGCGCCCGGCAGCCCGAGCACGACGTCGATCAGCCACAGCCCCGTGACCGGCGCCTCGATCTGCAGCCCGCGACCCGTCTGCGCGGCGATGAACGAGAAGACGTTCCGCCCGGCTCCGAGCGCCACCGCGACGCCGATCACGACGGCCGAGGTCAGGGCGACGCCGGTGATCACCGCCGCCGTGCGGCGGCCCGCGACGAGCATCGCGGCGAGCACGGCGGCCGGCCACACCTTGATCCAGGTGGCGATCGACAGGAGCACCGCGGCGAGCGTCGGCCGTGTCGAGACGGCCAGCACACCGGCGAGCGCGACCGGGACGGCGACCGCGTCGATCCGCCCGATCGCGACGGGGCCGAGGCAGGCGGTGAAGACGACCCACCACCAGGCGAGGCGGAGATCTCGGCGGAGCAGCAGCACCAGGGCGCCCGCGTCGAGCAGGGTGACGAGCAGCACCCAGAGGAGTGCGTACGCGCCGTCCCCCGCCACCGAGGCGAGCAGCATGGGCACGACCGCGAGCAGCGGGTAGACCCAGGCGGTATCGATGCCGACGAGCCGCCCCTGCGCATGCCAGGTGTCGATCCAGAAGCGGTAGACCCCGGTCACGTCGCCGAACGGGGTCGGATCGGCGAACGGGCCGACCAGACCGGGGACGAGCCCGAGCAGGCCGAGCCCCACGTGCACCAGGACGAATGCGCCGACGAGCACCGGGATGCCGGGGAGCCGGCGCACGGTCCCGGTGCTCCCCCTCACGGGGCGAGCGTACTCAGTAGCCGGCGAACACGTCGGTGCGGATCCGTCGCACCCCGGCCGCGCGGAGCACGCCCCTGGCCCGGCTCACGAACGCGGCGGTGCCCGACACGTACGCGCGGCGCGCCGCCGGATCGGGCAGCACGCCGCGAAGCGTCGCGGCGTCGAAGCGCTGCGCGACGTGCCAGTGGTCGGGCACGGGACCGAGCGCCTCCGGGTCGGGGCACACGAGGAGCACACGTGCGCCGCTGGCCTCGAGCACCTCGCGGTAGGGCACGTCCTCACCGGTCGGCACCCGGTCGACGAGCAGCACGTCCCGGGCGGCCGCGCCCGCGGCGACGGCGCGGCGCTCCGCCTCGAGCTGGCTGATGAACGGGGTGATCCCGATCCCGCTCGCGACGAGCAGCAGCGGGAGCCCGCGGTCGGCGGGCAGCGTGAAGGCGCCCGACACCGTGACCGCTCGCACCGGGCTGCCGATCGGCAGCACGTCGAGCGCCTGCTTGAACGTCGACATCGGCTCACGCGTGCGGACCGCGACGCGGACGGCGGGGTCGCCGGGCGGCGAGACGATCGTGAGCGTGCGGCGGATCCCGCGCCGGTCCGCGCCGTGGTGCGGCAGCTGCAGCTCGAGGTACTGGCCGGCGAGATGCCGCACCGGACGGTCGGGCCGGAACGCGTACTCGGTCGCGCTCGCAGTGAGGGGCCTCCGCCCGACGAAGCGGAGCTGCGCGGCGGCCGGACGAGCGAGCAGCAGGGCGAGCACGTTGCCGACGAGCACGGCGAGCTCCGGGCTCGGTCCGAAGGTCAGCACACGGAACGGGAGCACGTACGGCAGCGCGAGCAGCACGGCGACGACCACCGCGACGAGGATCCGCTGGCCGGTGCGCGGCGGCAGCGTCACGGGCTCGGTGAGCATGAATCCGGCGAGGAAGACGAGCGGTGTGCTCGTCAGGGCCGCAGCGAGGGCCGGGAGCGGCTCGGCGCCCTGCGCGGCGGAGGCGGCCGTCTCGAGCGCCGCGCCCGCTGCGACGAGCA
>NZ_JAODBE010000136.1 GCF_025463795.1 Amnibacterium sp. | reverse complement strand
CTCGCCCACTCCCGCCCATACGCGCCCGTACTCGCTGATGTCCGGTTCAGCGGACGCCCTCGGACGGGATGCCACACGGGTTGCTGCGGCGGGCGGTTCGGGGCCTGGGGAGAACTGGTTCGCGATGTCCGGCTTGGAGAGGGAGCGAGCCTCGGCCTGCGAACGGACCGGGGCGGCGCCCTATGAGTAACCCCGTCGTTACCCCCGTCGTTGCGTGCGACGGGTTTGGCGACGGGGGTTTGGGCGTCTTGCCCTGTCTTGGTCTGCTTCCTCGGCGGGTGCCGTACGCGAACCACCCTCACTCAGCGGAAGAGATTGCTGAGCGAGGGTGGTTCGCGTATTCAGGAAGCAGACCAAGACAGGGCACGACAACGAGCGGGAAGGAGTGGACACAGGCGGAAGAAGGTGGCTGGGGGCGGCGGGGCATGAGGTGTGCGTGAAGGACGTGGTGGCGGGACCGGAAGAGAGGCGGAGGGTTGCGGGCGGCGCCATCGGGATCGAGAAAGTCGGAGAGGCAGATCGAGCGAAGCGGGAAGGGGCGAGAACGGGCGGAGGAAGTGCGACCGAGAGGAGGTTGGGCGGCTCGTAGCGTGACATGCGAGAAGCAACGGCTTGCGGCGATGTCGGTCCGACGCCTGACACTGCGGGAGTTCGGGTGCGCCATCCGGGCGAGGAGGTTCCGTGGCCGGCATCTATCGCCGATGCGGATGCCGTCGAAGCGACGGGCGCCTGTATCCCGCGCTTCCGGATCGCCCGAGCCCCGCGAACCGGGCCGCGACGTGTCCCCGGTTGAGCAGCGATCCCAAACATGGGTCGTGGGGGTTCGCGCTCTCAGGTGGGAAGGACCCCGGCAGCGGGCAACGTGTACAAGTCCGCCGAATGGGCTATCCGACGAAGCGGGCTGCGCAGGCGGAGCGCGCGCGGCTGGTCGACCAGATCGCCACCGGCCGTTTCCGGCACCACCGCGGGCTCACCGTCGGCCAATGGATGCCCGATTGGCTTGACCGTCGGATCAGCGAGGGCCTGCGCCCCTCGACCGCGGTGATGTACCGCCGATACGTCGAGCGCGACATCATGCCGGCGCTGGGACCTCTCCGGCTGACCGAGTTGCGCCACCATCACGTCGATCGCTTTCTGCAGAACCAACTGGCCGCAGGCCGTGGCACCGTCACGGTCAGACGCATCCACGCGGTGCTCTCGAGCGCGCTCAGCACTGCCCACCGGCTCCAGCTCGTCGAGGTGAACCCTGCAGCCAACGTCGCGCTCCCGCCGGAGCGGCCTCACCGCCAGAACGTGTGGGAGCCTGCTCAGGTCGGGCTCTTCCTGCAAGCGGCGGCGACCGAGCGGCTCGGCCCGCTGTTCGAGATCGCAGTGTTCACCGGCTTGCGACGCGGGGAGCTGCTTGGCCTGCAGTGGGGCGACGTTGACCTTGCTGAGGGCGAGCTCGTGGTGCGCCGGCAACGCGTCGACGCGGGCGGCCATGCGGTGACCGGTGACGCGAAGACGGCGGCTGGCCAGAACCGACGGGTGGGTCTGGGACCCGCTGCTCTCGCGGCGTTCCTCACGTGGCGGGACACCCAGGACAGCGATCGCGCCACCTGGGAGAACCTGTACCACGGGAGCGATTGGATCTTCACCCAGGAAGACGGCAGCCCGTTGGCGCCCCAGTATGTGACGAAGCGCTTTGAGGCGCTCGTGGGGCGAGCGCAACTCCCGCCCATGACCTTCCACGGGCTGCGCCACCAGCACGCGTCGCTCATGATCGCGCAGGGGGTTGATCTGGCCGTGGTGTCGAAGCGACTAGGGCACTCCTCGATCGCCCTCACGAACGATCTGTACGGGCACCTACTGCGTGGCGCTAACAAGGCCGCGGCACAAGCGGCCGAGGCGCTGGTCCCTCGTCCCTCGCAGGCGACCCAGCGGCGGAGTGTGCACACATCGCGGTCGCCGTGGCTCAAAGGAAGAAGCCCCGGTCGAAGAACTACTGTTCTGACCAGGGCTTCTGTCTGCGCGCCCGGAGGGACTCGAACCCCCAACCTTCTGATCCGTAGTCAGATGCTCTATCCGTTGAGCTACGGGCGCATGCCGGTTCGAAACCGACCGAACGACTCTACCAGTCCGGCGCGGGGGCTTCGAAGCGTCAGCTGCCGGCCCGCGACCACTCGAGCAGCCGCTCCGCCGACCAGGTCGTCACGATGCGCTCCGGGGGCACGCCGTTCGCCGCGGCGCGGGCCGCGCCGAGCCCGAGGAAGTCGAGGTGACCGGGCGCGTGGGCATCCGTGTCGATGCTGAAGAGGCAGCCCGCATCGAGGGCTCGCTGGATGAGGTCGTCAGGGGGATCCTGGCGCTCCGGCCGGGAGTTGATCTCGACCGCGACATCGCGTGCGGCGCAGGCGGCGAAGACCGCGTCCGCGTCGAACTCGGACTGGGGGCGCGTGCCCCGGCCACCTTCGACGAGCCGGCCGGTGATGTGGCCGAAGACGTTGAGATGCGGGTCCTCGAGGGCGCCGAGCATCCGTCGCGTCATGGTGTCGTGGTCCGCCCGGAGCTTCGAGTGCACGCTGGCGACCACGACGTCGAGGCGGTCGAGCATCTCGGGCGTCTGGTCGAGGGTGCCGTCCTCGAGGATGTCCACCTCGATCCCCGACAGGAGGCGGAAACCGTCGGATCGCTCGTTGATCGCTGCTACGACCTCGAGTTCCGCGTCGAGCCGCTCGACGGTGAGCCCGTTGGCGATCGTGAGGTGGGGCGAGTGGTCCGTGAGCGCGGTGTACTCGCGGCCGAGCAGGATCGCGCCCTCGACCATGAGCTCGATGGGGGTGGTGCCGTCGGACCACTCGCTGTGCGTGTGGAGGTCGCCGCGCAGCTGGGCGAGCAGTGCCCGTCCCTCCGGCGTGAGCTCCTCGTCGGCCTGGTCGCGAAGCCGCTGCAGATACACCGGGACGGCCCCGTCGAGCGACTGCTGGATCACCTCGAACGAGCGACCGCCGATGCCGCGGGTCGACTTCAGTCGGCCGTCTCGGGCGCGGGCGGAGAGCTCGTCGGCGTCGAGACCCTGGATGGCCGCCGCAGCGCGCCGGAACGCCTGAATCTTGAACACGGGCGCGCGGTCCCGTTCGAGGCGGAAGGCGATCTCGGCGAGTGCGGCGTGCGGATCCACGCCTCGATTGTCCGCGTGCCGACTGCACGCGCGGCAACTCCATGGAGGGTTGCCACCTTCTGCTCCTTCGAGGGCCGGAGACCAGCAGAAAGTGGCGACCCTCGCCAGGGCGGAGACCAGAAACGGCGCCTCCGGGGGGAAGCGCCGTAGCGGAGCGGAGACGGTGGGATTTGAACCCACGGAACCCTAATAGGGTTCTCCACCTTAGCAGGGTGGTGCACTCGACCGGACTATGCGACGTCTCCCGGCGCCCGACAGCATAGCCGCT
>NZ_JAODBE010000092.1 GCF_025463795.1 Amnibacterium sp. | reverse complement strand
CGCCGGACGTCGGGCACCGCGAGCGGGCGCGCGGGCGTGCCGCCGCCACCCGCGGGCACCGGCTCGACGTCGATCCGCAGCGCGTCGAGCATCGACGCGAAGTCGTGGCCCTGCGTGGAGACCGCGGGCTCCCTCGCGGCGCCTGCCGCCGGGCCGAGGACGTCCGCGAAGGGGCCCCCCGCGGCCGCGCCGAAGTCCTGGCTGTCGGCGTCCTCGAGCAGTGCGGCGAGGCCGACGCGCGTCGGCATGTCGAACTGGTGCGAGCCGTCGATGTGCGCCGCGTCGGGCAGGTCGACGGTCACGTCGACGACCTTGCGGCCGAAGAGGCCGCCGAGGCCGCCGACGACGGACTCCTGGGTCGCGACGATGCGGGCGTCCGGACCGTACTCCCGGCGCACCTGCTCGGCCAGCCCGGTCAGGGTGGGCTTGTCAAGCCGAAATCGGATCGAGGGCACGCACCACTCCAACGGTCTCGATGGTGACGTCGGACGACGTCACCTCCTGGTAGGACAGCACCGGCAGCCCGTCCGTCTGCGGCGCGACGAGACGTCGCACCGCGGACCGGAGCGCGGGTGCGCAGACGAGCACCGGTGCCCACCCGCGCGCCTCGGCCTGCGCCACTGCGGCGCGCAGGCTGTCGACGACCTGGCCGATGCGCTGCGGGTCGAGCAGCACCTGCGAGCCGATCTCCGACGGCCGCAGCTGCTCGAGCATCGACTGCTCGAGCACCGGGTCGATCATGATGACCCGCAGCGTGCGGTCCTCGAGGTGCGCGGAGACGACCACCGGGCCGAGCGCCGCGCGGGCCGCCTCGACGAGGCCCTCGGGATCCGTCGACGCGCGCGCCCGCAGGGTGAGCGCCTCGTAGATGCGGGGCAGGTCGTTGATCGGCACCCGCTCCTGCAGCAGCCCCTGCAGCACGCGGTGCACCTCGGCGAGGGTGAGCAGGTTCGGGATCAGCTCCTCCACGACCGCCGGGCTGACCCGCTTCACGCCCTCGGTGAGCACGCGGACGTCCTCCCTGGAGAGCAGGCGGGCCGCGTTGCTCGTGATCACGTTCGAGAGGTGGGTGACGAGCACGGATCCGCGGTCGATGACGGTCGCGCCGGTGATCTCGGCCGAATGCCGCATCTCCGCCGGGATCCACTTGCCCGCGAGGCCGAACACCGGCTCGATGGTGGGGGTGCCGGGCAGCGCGTCGAGCTGGTCGCCGATCGCGAGCACCTTGCCGACGGGTGCGATGCCCCTGCCCATCTCGACGCCCGCCACGCGGAGCACGTAGGTGGAGGGCGGCAGGTCCACGCTGTCACGGGTGCGCACCGGCGGGACGACGACGCCGTACTCCAGGGCGATCCGGCGGCGCAGCGACTTCACGCGGGCGAGCAGATCGTCGCTCACACCGGAGACGAGGTCGACCAGGTCCGCGGAGAGCAGCACTTCGAGGGCGTGCACCCGCATCTGCTCCATGAGCTCCTCCGGGGTGTCCGACGCGGCGGCCGCCTCCCCGGTCGCGGTCACGGCGAGCGCCGCAGCCGCGGCCTTGCGCCGCTCGGCGCGGGAGAGCCGCCGCGACACCACGATCAGCGTCACGCCGACGAGCAGGAACGGGATGAGCGGCATGCCCGGGATCAGCGCCATGGCGCAGGCGGCGATGCCCGCGATCATGAGCGCGGTGCGGGACTGCGCGAGCTGCTGCCCGGCGGTCTCGCCGAGCTCCGACTCCGAGTTCGACCGCGTCACGATCATGCCGGTCGAGACGGCCATGAGCAGCGCCGGGATCTGCGCGGTGAGACCGTCGCCGATGGTGAGGAGCGTGTACGTGTTCAGCGCGTCGGTGATCTGCTGGCCGTGCATCAGCACGCCCATGCCGATGCCGCCGACGATGTTGATGATCACGATCACGATGCCCGCGATCGCGTCGCCCTTGACGAACTTGCTCGCGCCGTCCATCGCGCCGTAGAAGTCGGCCTCCGCGGCGACGTCCGCGCGGCGCCTGCGGGCGTCGTCCTCGGTGATGAGCCCCGAGTTCAGGTCGGCGTCGATCGCCATCTGCTTGCCGGGCATGGCGTCGAGGGTGAAGCGGGCACCGACCTCGGCGACCCGTTCCGCACCCTTCGTCACGACGACGAACTGGATGACGACGAGGATCAGGAAGATGACCGCGCCGATGATCAGGGAGCCGCCGACGGCGACCTGCCCGAACGCGTGGATGACCTCGCCGGCGTAGCCCTGCCCCAGCACGAGGCGGGTCGAGGCCACGTTCAGGCCGAGCCGGAACAGCGTCGCGATGAGCAGCAGCGACGGGAAGACGGAGAAGTCGAGGGGACGCCTCGCGAACATCGTCGTGAGCAGGATCACGAGCGCGAACATGATGTTGACGGTGATCAGCAGGTCGAGCAGCCACGACGGCACGGGCACGACGAGCAGCATGATGATCGCCACCACGCCGAGCGGCACCGCGACCGCGGCCGCCGTGCGGCCGAGACGGAGTCGTCGCACTTCTCTCCCTGCAGCGAGGTGGTCCGTGGCCCGGCTCCGCCGGAGGACCGCCAGCCCGCGCGGCTCCGCCGTGCGCTGAAGGTCGGGCCGCCGCCGTCGATCCGACGGGCACGGCGGTCCCGCGCTCATCCTGCGGGTTCTCGCCCCCCGATCGGGGTTGCCACGCGGCTCAGCCGACCGCGTTCATCCCGGTGGTCGCGAAGACCTCGTAGGAGACCGAGTCGCCGTAGGTCGGGTCGTGGTAGCCGGTGAGGTTCGAGCACCACGTCGGGGAGCAGAACTGGCCGGTGCTGCCGCCGGCCGTCTCGTCGTTCGCCGTCTCGCTGTAGCCGTGCCGCAGCAGGAGGGCCCTGGCCGTCTTGTAGTCGGCAAGCGGATGCGCCGACCGCACCCAGACGTACCACTCGCCGTACTCGTGCTTGGTGGCGACGACGGTGCCGCCGACCACCGGCACGCTGCCCGGGAACCCGGCGGGCAGCCGAGGGGTCGTGCCGCAGCCGGCGAGGCCACCGACGAGGGCGACGGCCACGATCCAGGCCGGCCATGCGCGCATGAACCGATTCTGGCCACTCCCGCGACCGGCGGGCCACTGCGGATCCCTGCGGATCCGCACCCGCGTCAGCCGACGACCGTCGGCGGCGTCGTCTCGGTGCCCACCTCGTTCGCCCGCCTCGGCGCCGCGGTGGCGGGACCGCCGACCGCCCGGTCGAGGAACCCGATGGTTCGGGTCCACGCGTCCGCGGCGGCGGCCTGCAGGTAGGTGTGCGGGTTGGTGTCGTTGAAGAAGGCGTGACCGGCACCGGCGTACACGTGCGAGGTGAAGTGGACGCCGCCGCCCTTCATCGCCTGCTCCACCTCCGGCAGCGACGCGATGAGGCGCTCGTCCCGGTCGCCGTAGAACGCGAGCACGGGCGCGGTGATCTTGTCGATCTCCGTCGCCTGCGGCGGAGAACCGTAGAAGGGGACGGCCGCGCGGATCCGCGGCTCCTCCGCGGCGAGCGCGAACGAGTAGGTGCCGCCGAAGCAGAAGCCCGTGACCGCGACCCGGTTACCGACGCCCGGCGTCTCCTCCAGCCAGTCGACGGCGCCCCGCAGCGCGGTGATCGCCCAGGCCGCGTACGCCGGAGCCTGGATGGGCGCCGTGGCCTCCCGCAGCCTCGGCTGGCCCTCGCTGCGCACCCGCTCGTCGGGGCTGAACATGATCTCCTGCAGCTGCGCGCCGAGCTGGGGCCGCACCCCCACGCGGCTGAGCAGGTCGGGAGCCACCACCACGTAGCCCTCCCGCGCGAAGCGGTCGGCGACGTCCTTGATGTGGTCGACGAGCCCCCAGACCTCGTGGATGACGACGAGCCCTCCTCTCGGCGGCTGCGCGCCGTCCGGCTCGACGACGTAGGCGTCGAACGGCCCGTCGGCCTCGAGGGTGATCATCCGGCCCATGGCGTCCTCCTCGTCGGGTCGCCGGCCGGCGGCCCTCCAGCCCTGTTGATACCAGGGTGCGCTGATGGCCGCCCTCAGACTGCCGGCGCTTCCCGATCGGTCAGCCGGCGATGCGGTGCACGCCGAGGGCCGCCCCGCGGCGCTTCAGCGACATCACGAAGGCGAGCACTCGGGCGACGGCGGTGTAGAGCTCCTCGGGGATCTCCTGCCCCACCTCGCACGCGGCGTGCAGCGCACGGGCCAGCGGGATGTCGTGGACCATCGGCACCCGGGCGTCCGCGGCGCGTTCCCGGATCTTCGCCGCGATCACCCCGGCCCCCTTCGCGACGACGCGCGGCGCCGACTTGCCCGGCTCGTACTTCAGGGCCACGGCGACGTGGGTCGGGTTCAGCAGCACCACGTCCGCGCTCGCGACGGCGGCGATCATCCGGTTCCTCGAGATCGCGAGGGCCCGCGACCGCCGCTGCTGGCGCACGAGCGGGTCGCCCTCGGTGGTCTTCGCCTCGTCCTTGAGCTCCTGGCGGGTCATCCGCGTGTGCTTGCGGTTGCGGCGCATCACCACGGCGAGGTCGACGGCGGCGAGCGCGATGCCGGCGAGGATCGCGGCCTGCAGCACCGCGGTGAGCACCCCGCTCGCGATGCCGACGAGGGCGGGCAGCGGCATGGCGCCGGAGCCGGCGAGCAGCGGCAGGATCCCCTGGATCGACGCGAACACCGCGACCCCGACGACGCCGGTCTTCAGCAGCGCCTTCGCGCCCTCCCACAGGGCCTGGCGGCCGAGCATCCGCCCGACCCCGGAGACGAGATCGAACTGCTTCCCGGAGAACTTGAACCGCTTGAAGTGGATGCCGCCCTGGAGCAGGGCCCCGACGATGGCGCCGACGACCGCGGCCGCGAATATCGGGAGCAGGATCGGCGGGATGCGCCCGAGCGCGGCGTCGAGGTAGCGCTGGGCGGCGTCGGCGTCGGGATGCAGGATGACGCCGCGCAGGCCGAGCACGAGGTCCTGGAGGGCGCTGGTCGCTGCGGCGAGGACCGCGGGCAGAACGAGCGCGGCGGCGCCCATCGACACCCAGGCGGTCATGTCGCGGCTGGAGGAGAGCTTGCCCTCCCGCCGCACCTCCTCCATCCGCTTCGGGGTGGCCTTCTCGGTGCGCTCGGCGCTCGTGTCGCTCATCTAGTGAAGCGCCCCCATCAGGCCCAGGGCGTCGTCGGTGAGCGAGGCGACGACCCGCGGCAGGGCGAGGAACAGCACACCGCCCGACAGCAGCGTGATCAGGATCTTGAGCGGGAAGCCGAGCTGGAACGCGTTCAGCGCCGGGGCGACCCGCGTGAGCAGGCCGAGCCCGACGTCGGCGAGGAACAGCACGACGACGATCGGGCCGGCGATCTGCGCGGCGGCGACGAACAGCTGGCCGAGCCCCGGCAGCAGCCGGTCTCCGGCCGCGACGTCGAACATGCCGGTGACCGGTAGCGCGGTGAAGGTGCGGAACAGCCCGTTGAGGATGAGCTCCGCTCCCCCGCTGACGAACAGCAGGCCGAGCGCGGTCATCTGCATGAGGCGGGTCAGCTGCGCGCCGTTCACGTTCATCTGCGGGTCGAACGCCTGCGACAGCGAGAACCCGGCGAAGAGGTCGACGAGGTTGCCCGCGGACTGGACGGCGGCGAACACCATCGCGCAGAGGAACCCGAGCAGGGCGCCGATGATGAGCTGGCTCACGAGCGCGAGCAGGAACGTGCCCGTGTCGAGCTCCGCGGTGAGCCCGGTCGCCGCGCGGGGGGCGACGAGCAGGGACAGCGCGACGGACAGCATCCCCTTGACCCGCAGCGGGATCCCGGAGAATGAGAACGGCGGCGCGAGGATCAGGAAGGCGACGATCCGGACGCCCGCGAGCATGGCGGCCTCCACGTAGGCCATGTCCAGCGTGAGGTTCACGGGCTCAGCCGCTGCCGGCGACACCGGACCCGGTCACGCCCGTGCCGGTGTAGGTCGGGATCAGCGCGAAGAGGCCCTGCGTGAAGCTCACGGCCTCGGAGATCATCCAGTGGCCGCAGACGAGCAGCGCGATCGCGACGGCGACCGCCTTCGGCACGAAGGAGAGGGTGGGCTCCTGGATCTGCGTGATCGACTGGAACACCGAGATCGCGAACCCGACCACCAGCGAGGTGACGAGCAGCGGCGCGGCGAGCTCGCCCGCCAGCAGCAGCGCGTGGAGGGCGAGGTCGATGACCTGGTTCTGGGTCACGGCTATCCCGTCCGGTAGCTCTGCACGAGCGAGGTGATGATGAGGCCCCAGCCGTCCACGAGGACGAAGAGCAGGATCTTGAACGGCAGCGCGATCATCGTCGGCGGGAGCATCATCATGCCCATCGCCATCAGGCCGGACGAGACGACGAGGTCGATCACGAGGAACGGCACGAAGATGACGAGCCCGATGATGAACGCCGCCCGCAGCTCGGAGAGCATGAACGCGGGGATGAGGGTGACGAGCGGCACGGTCGCGGCGCTGGTCGGGTTCGCCTGACCCGCCGCCCGGGTCATGAGCGCGATGTCGCTCTCCTTCGTGTGCTGCACCATGAAGTGCTGCAGCGGCACGGATGCGGCCCCGATCGCCGCGTTGAAGTCGATCTTCCCGGCGAGGAACGGGCCGACGGCGGCCGTGTTCACCTGCTGGAGCACCGGCCACATGATGAACAACGAGAGGAACAGCGCGAGCCCGGCGAGCACCTGGTTCGGCGGCACGGTCGGCAGGCCGAGCGCGTTCCGCGTCATCGCGAGGACCACGAAGATCTTCGTGAACGACGACATCATCAGCAGCAGCGCGGGTGCGACCGACAGCAGCGTGATGCCGATCAGGACCATCACCGACGTCGACGGCGCCCCGCTCGGGCCCCCGATCGTGATCGAGACGGCCCCCGATCCGGCCGTCGGGGTGGGGGTCGGCACGACCGGGATCACGGGATCGGCGAACGCCGACAGCGGCGAGGCGATCACGAGGTAGAGCACGACGAGCACGCCGAGCAGGGCGACGACCGCCGTCGGCCACCAGGTCTTCGCGAACGCCGCGGCCGGGAGGCGCACCCGGCCGGCGGTCGCGGGAGCGCCGCGGGTCACCGAGGTCGTCTCAGGGCGGCCGCCGTCTGCCGCCACGTCTCGGGCGAGAGGACGGATCCGGCGAGCGGCGACGCCTTCGCGGTGCGGGCCCGGTCGGCGGCGACCCGGGCCTCCTCCGCCGCGAGGGCGGCCCGGCGGGTCGCGAACTGCGCGGGCACCGCCTGCGGCGCCGTCTGGCGCGCGATGTGCGGGAGGGAGATGGTCTGGGTCGGCGGCCCGGAGGGGCCCGCCTCGGGCCCGACGACGACGGGCACACCACCGGTGCCCGTCCCGGCAGCGCGCTGCATCTCGCGGTCGAACGCGGACGGCACGGGCGAAAGGAGCGGCACCGGTGCCGTGGACACGACGGCGACGCGGCCGTCGTCCGTTTCGGCCGGCCCCAGCCGGTCGAGCACGGTCACCGCGTGCTCCGTGACGCCGAGCAGGTAGCGCTGCCCGCCGGCGTCGACGATCGCGACGCCCGCCTTCGTTCCCAGCCCCTGTCGCGCGACGATGCCGATCGACTTGCCGCGCGGCTTGCCGGGGCGGCCCTTCGTGATCCAGCGGTGCGCCACGAACAGCGCGCCGAAGACCGCCCCGAGGGAGACGATGACGCGCAGCGCGAGGAAGACGGTGTCCATGGAGGAGGGTCAGCCCTCGTCGATCGTGTCGAGGACCTCGGTGATGCGCACGGCGAACCGGCGGTCGACGACGACGACCTCGCCGTGCGCGATCATCCGGCCGTTCAGGAACACGTCGGCCTGCGAGCCGACGGAGCGGTCGAGCTCGATGACCGTGCCGGGCTGGGCATCGAGCAGCTCCCGCACGGACACGCGGGCACGGCCGATCTCCACGGCGAGGGTCATCTCGACGTTGCTGATCCGGCCGAGCTTCGCCGACACGTCTCCCGTGCGGCGGGTGGGCGTCCCGCCGCCGCGCAGCTGCACGGCGAACCAGCCGGCGACGCCGTTCTCGCCGACGAGGTCGAACACGACCGTGTCGGGCGACTGGAACAGGGAGGCGGGGGCGCCGTCGCCGGCGTCGCCGAGCATGCCGCCGCCGATCACCGATGCCGCCTGCTCGAGCGCGGGGCGCAGCACGTCGCCCAGCCGGAGCCGGGCCGCGTCACCGCCCGCCGCCGCCGCGAGCTCGGTGCGGTCGAGCAGGATGACGGCGAAGTCCGCGGACCGCGAGCCGACGTAGGTCGCCGAGACCCCGCCGGCGAGCTCGGCGGGCGGCACGGGCGCGCCACCGTGGCGCTGCGCCATGAGGGCGGCGCCGGGCAGCGCCGCGACGAGCGCGTTCGCGCACGCCGTCTCGAGCGAGGCGTCGTCGGACGACGGCGTGCCCACGTCGGACAGGGCGGAGGGGTACGTCACGTGCGGCTCCTCATGCATCCACGACGACGCACGCGAGGCGGTCGCCGTTCCCCCCGACGGCGGCTCGGACGACGGGGAAGCCGTCCATCGTGATCGCGAGCGGCTGGTGCCGCGGGTGATCCAGGGGGATCAGATCACCTTCCGCGAGGGTGAGCACGACCGAGGCGCCGACCCTGGTGTCGTCGAACCGCAGCGCGATCTCGACGGGGGCGTCGGCGACGTGCTGCTCCAGCCGGCGGCTCACGACCGCCTGGTCCTGCCTGGCGGTACCGTGGCCGAGCGCCTCGAGCAGAGGCTCGGCCGGCACCGTCACGGTCAGCACGACGCGGATGCCGTCGCGGTCGAGCGCGAAGCCCGCCTGCACCATGAGGTCGTCGGGCGCGGCGAGCTCGCCGACCCGGTCGTAGGCGAACGCCTCGACGACGAGCGGAGGCAGGAGGCCGTCGAAGGCGAGGTGCAGCTCGACGGCGTGCTCGTCGACGAGGTGCCAGACGAGGGCGCGCTCGACCGGGGTGAGCAGCCGCTCCTCGCCCGATGCCGCACCCGAGCCGCCGACGAGACGGGAGGCCCAGAACCGGGCCTCGGCGAG
>NZ_JAODBE010000069.1 GCF_025463795.1 Amnibacterium sp. | reverse complement strand
TGCTCGTCGTGCTGGGGCGCGCGATCCGCGTCGTGCCGCAGGCGCGGGCGGGTGTGGTGGAACGGCTGGGCCGCTACCACAAGACCCTTCTGCCCGGCCTGAACCTGCTCGTGCCCTTCGTCGACCGACTGCGCCCGCTGCTCGACCTGCGCGAGCAGGTGGTCTCGTTCCCGCCCCAGCCGGTGATCACCGAGGACAACCTCGTGGTCTCGATCGACACGGTCGTCTACTTTCAGGTGACGGACGCCCGCGCTGCGACCTACGAGATCGCGAACTACCTCGTCGCCGTCGAGCAGCTCACGACCACCACCCTCCGCAACGTGGTCGGCGGTCTGAACCTCGAGGAGGCCCTCACCAGCCGCGACAACATCAACGGGCAGCTACGGGTCGTGCTCGACGAGGCGACCGGCAAGTGGGGCATCCGCGTCAACCGCGTGGAGCTGAAGTCGATCGAGCCCCCCCACTCCATCCAGGACTCGATGGAGCAGCAGATGCGGGCGGAGCGGAGCCGGCGCGCGCAGATCCTCACGGCCGAGGGCACGAAGCAGGCCGCGATCCTCCAGGCGGAGGGCGCCCGGCAGTCGGCCATCCTCGAGGCCGAGGGTGAGGCGAAGGCCCGCGTGCTGCGCGCCGAAGGCGAGGCGAAGGCCATCACCACGGTGTTCGAGGCGATCCACGCAGGGCGGCCCGACAGTCCCCTGCTCGCCTACCAGTACCTGCAGATGCTGCCGAAGATCGCGGAGAACCCGTCGAACAAGCTCTGGATCGTCCCGTCGGAGCTCACGGAGGCCCTGAAGGGCATCGGCAATGCGTTCGGGCGAGGGATCCCCGACCTGGCGGCCCCGGCGGCGCCCACGGCGGATTCCCCGTCGTCCGTCCGGCCGCCCGAGCCGACCGCGGCGAACGGCGTCCAGCCCCCCGTCCCACCCGCCGCGACCTGAGGTGACGCGTACCGCCTACTTCGACGGTCCGCTCCCCCGGATCCTCGCCCACCGCGGGCTCGCGGTCGCAGCACCGGAGAACTCGCTCTTCGCGTTCCGCGACGCGCTGCGGCTGCCTGGCGTCGTGCTCGAGACCGACGCGCGAGCGACGGAGGACGGCGTCGCCGTCCTCGTGCACGACCCGCAGCCGGCCGGCTGGGCGGCGCCGGTCGCCCGGACCGTGCTCGTCGACGTCATGGACCACCACCCCGGGGTCACGACGCTGACGGCGGCGCTGACGAGCTTCCCCGAGGCCCGTTTCAACATCGACGTCAAGGACGGGCGGGCCGCGTGGCCGGTGGCCGCGGCGATCCGGTCGGCGCACGCCGAGCACCGGGTGCTCATCACCTCCTTCCGCGAGGCCCGACGGCGGGCGACGCTGCGGCGGCTGCCGCCGGTGGCGACATCCGCGTCGGGCGAGCGGATCGCGCTGGCCGTCGCCGGGCTGCGGCTGCGCTCGCGCCGGCTCGTCCGGGCGGCGCTGGCGGGCACCGACGCCGTGCAGATCCCCGAGCGGCTCGCCGGGCTGGACGCGACGACCCCGGCCGTTCTCGACCTGCTGCACTCCGCGGGCGTCGAGGTGCACTTCTGGGTGGTGAACGACCCCGACCGCATGCGCGAGCTCGTGCGACGGGGAGCCGACGGGATCGTCACGGACCTGCCCGACCTGGCGGTCGGCGCCCTCCGCTGACGGCGCCCCGCGGGGTGCCGGACGCATGAACGGGCTCTGGGAGAGGTCTGAGAATCACCGAACCTGGGAAGGCCCTGCTCCGAAGCCCCGTTATACCGGAGGATCGGGGAACGAGAGGGGAACATCGATGGCGGATCGCAGTCTGCGTGGCATGCGGCTCGGCGGGCAGAGCCTGCAGAGCGAGGAGGGGGTCGTCTTCTCGGAGCGGCAGGTGCGCGAGTACCGGGCGTCCGACGGCGGCACGTTCTCGGTGACGTTCGCGGCCGACGCCGAGATCCCGGAGCGGTGGACCAACGCGAAGAGCGGCCAGGAGGGCAAGCTGCTCGACGAGGACGGCAACCTCGCCGACGCGACGGTCAAGGAGACCAAGCCGCCCCGCACCCACTGGGACATGCTGCTCGAACGGCGCACGCGCGCCGAGCTCGAGGAGCTGCTCGAGGAGCGCCTCCAGTACCTGCGCGCTCGCCGCGGCAAGACGGGCGACAAGAAGGCCTCCTAGCAGGGCCGACCTGCACGATCCGGCTCGCGCTCGCGTCAGCCGCGGGCGCGACGGCGGACGGGGCGGGCGAGGAGCGCCAGGAGCAGCGGCAGCAGGCCGCCGAGCACCGCGATCGCCGCACCGAGGCCGACGCCGAACGCGACGGCCGGGGTGATGCCGATCGCGAGCGGCACCGCCTCCGTGCGTACGACCGACCGGAACGGCGGGGCGGCGGCGAGCGTCGTCCCCGTCGGGTCGATGAACGTCGTCGAGGCGACGGTCGACACGCTCACCACCGACCGGCCGGTCTCGATCGCCCGGAGGCGCGCGATGGCGAGCTGCTGCTCGTTCTCCTCGGTGGTGCCGAAGTCCGCGTTGTTCGTCTGCGCGACGAGCACGCGCGCGCCGTCGGCCACCGATCCGACGATGAGGCCGTCGTCGACGATGTCGAAGCAGATGTCGACGCCGATGGGCACCGTGCCCACCTTCAGCACCGACGAGCGGGTGCCGGGCGTGTAGTCGCGGCCGATCAGCTTCAGCAGGTCGGGCGCGAACGGCGTCCAGAAGGCGCGGTCCGGCACGTACTCGCCGAACGGCACGGGATGGACCTTGTCGTACACGCCGGCGAGGCCGCGGTTCGCCTCCCACAGCAGCGAGGAGTTGTAGTACTTCCCGTTCCGCGTGGTGATCGCGCCGGTGAGCACGGGGGCGTTCTTCAGCAGGGCCACGGTGTTGAGCTGCTGCAGGATCGACGGGTTGGAGAACGGGTCGTTCTCACTCGTGCCCTCCGGCCAGACGATGAGGTCGGAGCCCGCGGTCTGCGCGCGCAGCGTCGCCTCCGCCGTCGTCGCGAGGTTCGCTTCGGGGTCGTTCTTCGGATCGAAGTAGCCGGCGTGCGTGTCGGGCTGCACCGCCGTGATCCGCATCACTCCGGCCTCGCTCGGGCGGAACGGCGGGATCGCGAGGAGCAGCCCCGCGGCGGCCGCGACGGCGAGGAGGCGCGGGACGAGGTGCTCCAGCGGGCGCGGACGCTCGACGGGCGCGAAGCCGCCCCGCGGCTCGACGAGGCAGGCGACGGTCAGCGCGGTCAGCCACGCGAGGACGAACGAGAGCCCGGAGAGGCCGAACCATGCGGCGAGCGGGGCGAACGGGCTCGTCGACTGGCTGAGCGCCATGCGCCCCCAGGCGAAGCCGCCGTAGGGGAAGGTGCCCGCGACGACCTCGCGGGCGGTCCAGGCGGCCGCGACGAGCAGCGGCGTGACACCGACCCGGCCCCACCGTGAGCGCCACAGCAGCGGCACGGACCGGTACACGAGCGCGATCAACCCGCCGCCGAGCCCCATGAACAGCGCCTCGAGCGACCCGAGGGCCAGCAGGGGCGCCGCGCCGAGGAACAGCGTCACCCAGCCGATCATCGAGAACCAGAAGCTGAGGCCCCCGGCGAACCCGACGAGCAGGCCGCTCCAGAACCCGCGCCCACGCAGAGCCGCGAGGAGGCCGCCCACGCCGACGAAGGCGAGGATCCAGACGTTCGGCGACGGGAACGCGAACGAGTAGACCCATCCGGCCAGGATCGACAGCAGCAGCGCCGGCAGCAGCGGGAGGCCGAACGGCTGGTGCGCGTCCCGGAGGTGACGGCGGCCGCCCGACGGGAGACCGCGCGTCATCCGACGCTGCTGTACGCGACGATCCCGCGCCGGATCGCCTCGAGCGCCTGACGGGCGGTGCGCGCGACCTGGCCGTCGGCGACCTGGGACACCTGGTCGAGGAGGTCGATGACCTGCTTCGTCCAGCGCACGAAGTCGCCCGCCTGCAGGTCGGCCTCGCGAAGCACGGGGTCGAGCCCCCCGCCGCGGGCCCACCGGTGCATCGCCGAGCACAGTCCGACGGACGGCGGATTCGAGCCCGGCAGGTGGTGCGACCGCTCGAGATCGTCGAGCCGCTCCCAGAGGCCTTCGAGACGGTTCCAGGCGTCGCGGAACGGGCCCTTCGGCAGCCATCGCTCGTCGACGACGCCCTCCTCGCGCCGCGCCTCGAACACGAAGGTCGTGGCGAGCGCCGCGGCCGCCGGTGCGTCGAGCCCCGACCACACGCCCCGGCGGAGGCTCTCCGCGAGCAGCAGGTCCCGCTCGCCGTAGATCCGGGCGAGCATCCGGCCGTGCTTCGTGAGCACCACGCGCCCGTCGTCGACGGCGCGCAGGTAGTCCTCGCTGATCAGCACGTCGGTGACCCGGTCGAAGATGCGGGCGACGGCGCCGGTGCGGGAGGCGATCTGCTGCTGCAGGTGGTCGTTCTGACGCTTCAGCCGCCACCAGCGCTCCGCCCACCGCGACAGCTCCTCGCGGCGCGGCGAGGTGTGCGCCGGATGCGCCCGCAGGCGGCGGCGCAGCCCCTGGAGCTCGCGCTGCCGCCGCTCTCGTGCCCGCGCGGACTGGTCGGCGGGCTTCACGCCCGCCTTCTCGAGATCCGAGATCTCGCGGCGGATCGCGGCGTACTCGGCGACGTCACCCGACGCGCCGGTGTCGTCCTGCATCGCCCGCTCGTAGCCGGCGAGGGACTCCTCCTGCTGCCGCACCTTGCGGGCGAGGTCGACGACGGCGCGGTCCGCCTGGAACTGCGCGAAGGACGACTCGAGGATCTCCCGCGTGCGGTCACGGCCGAACCGCTCGATGAGGTTGACCGCCATGTTGTAGGTCGGCTTGAACGACGAGTTCAGCGGGTAGGACCGGCGGGAGGCGAGGGACGCGATGCCCTGCGGATCCAGGCCCTCCTGCCAGCAGATGACGCTGTGCCCCTCGACGTCGATGCCGCGACGTCCTGCGCGGCCGGTCAGCTGGGTGTACTCCCCCGGCGTGATCGGCACCCGGGCCTCGCCGTTGAACTTCTCGAGCTTCTCGAGCACGACGGTGCGGGCGGGCATGTTGATCCCGAGCGCGAGGGTCTCGGTGGCGAACACCACCTTGATCAGCTTGCGCTGGAACAGCTCCTCGACGACCTCCTTGAACGCGGGCAGCAGGCCGGCGTGGTGGGCGGCGACGCCGCGCTCGAGGCCCTCGAGCCACTCCCAGTAGCCGAGCACGGCGAGGTCCTCGTCGAGCAGGGTCCGGCAGTGCTCGTCGACGATCGCGCGGATCTCCTCGCGCTCCCACGCCTCGGTGAGCCGGATGCCGTCGCGCATCGCCTGCCGCACGGCGGCGTCGCAGCCGGCCCTGCTGAAGATGAAGAAGATCGCCGGCAGCAGGTTGTGCTCGCCGAGCATCGCCACGATGTCGCTGCGCGGCATCCCGAACCGCTGCGGCTTGCCGCCCTTCGCGTGGTAGCGGCCGACGTCCTGCATGCCCCGGGAGTTCAGCGTGCGGCCGCTGGAGCGCGCCATCTGCGCGAGCTCGGGATTGACCCGCGCCGCTCCCCCGCTGGCGGGCTGGGTCGAGTCGAAGAGGTCGACGAGCTTCGTGCGCATGAGCACGTGCTGCTCGAGCGGCACGGGCCGCTCCTCGGAGACGATGACCCGGGTGTCGCCGCGCACCGCGTTCAGCCAGTCGCCGAACTCCTCCGCGTTCGACACCGTCGCGGAGAGGGAGACGAGCCGCACCCGCTGCGGCAGATGGATGATGACCTCCTCCCACACGGCGCCGCGGAAGCGGTCCGCGAGGTAGTGCACCTCGTCCATCACCACGTACCGGAGGTCCTTCAGCAGGTCGCTCTCGGCGTAGAGCATGTTGCGGAGCACCTCGGTCGTCATCACGACGACCCGGGCGCGCGGGTTCACGGACGTGTCGCCGGTGAGCAGGCCGATGGCGTCCGGCCCGTAGAGGTCGACGAGCTCGCTGTACTTCTGGTTCGACAGCGCCTTCATCGGCGCCGTGTAGAAGACCTTCTCGCTCGGGGTGCCCATCGCGAGGAACACGGCGAACTCGGCGACGATCGTCTTGCCTGCGCCGGTGGGCGCCGCGACGAGCACGCTCTCGCCGTCCTCGAGCGCGACGCAGCTCGCGACCTGGAACGGGTCGAGCTCGAAGGACAGCTGGTCGCGGAACGCCTGCACGGCCGGATGCCCGGCGCGCTGGCGCGACGCGGAGTACCGCTCCGCTGGAGTGAGGGTCACCGCGGAGCCCTACAGCGCGGTGAGCTCGGCGTCGGCCCGACGGTCCACCCGGCGGTCGTGGAGGTACGCCACGCCGACGGATCCGAAGTACAGCGCGATCAGCGGCGCTGCCAGCAGGAGCATCGAGATCACGTCGGCCGACGGGGTCGCCAGGGCCGTGAACACGATGGTGACGAGGATCGCGATGCGCCAGCCCTTGAGGATGGCGCGGGCGCGGATCACGCCGGCGAAGTTCAGCAGGACGAGGAACACCGGCAGCACGAAGGCGACGCCGATGATCAGCACGAGGCGGAGCACGAAGTCGAGGTAGGTCTTCGCGTCGACGAGGGTCGCGTCCTGCGTGCCCGCGAACCCGGTCATCAGCTCGACGATGTGCGGCACGAGCAGCCAGCCCGCCGCGCACCCGATGAGGAAGAGCGGCACGGCCGAGAAGAAGAAGCCGAAGACGTACTTCTTCTCCGTGCGCGTGAACGCGGGCGTGATGAACGCGAAGATCTGGTACAGCCAGATCGGGCTCGACACCACGATGCCGAGCACGATCGCGATCTCGAACTTCACGTCGAACGCCGACGTGATGCCTGTGAAGTTCAGCTTGGAGAAGCGCTCACTCGCCTTGCCGCCCGCGAGGAGCGGGTTGCGGAGGGCGTTCAGGACGAGATCGTTCAGGAACCATCCGGCGACACCGCCCACGAGGACGCCGAGCGCGGCGCGCATGAGCCGTTTGCGCAGCTCGATGAGGTGCTCGACGAGCGGCATCCGCCGCTCGGTGTCGCGGACGCGCGTGGCCTCGGCCACGCGGCTCAGCTCCGGCGGGAGCCCGGCGTGCGCGAGTCGGAGTCCGAGGGCGGCTCAGCCGTGTAGTACACGGGCTCCGCGTCCTCGTCCCGTGCGTCCTTCGCGCGGTCGGACTTGCTGTCGGCGCCGACGTCCTTCATCTCCTTGCGAAAGACCTTGACGGACTGCCCGAGGCCCTTCGCGAACATCGGGAGGCGCGTCGCGCCACCGAAGAGGATCAGCACCACGACGGCGATGATGACGATCTTCCAGAAACCGAGGTCGCCGAGGAATGGCATCGGATGCTCCTGTCCGGCCCGTCGTCGGGCCCGCTCGCGGCTGAGTCTAAACCGCGCTCGACCTGATTCGGTGCAGCTTCCCTACCGGTTCGGTCACCGGTACTGCGCCGCGCCCGCCGCCGCCCACTCCGCGACCGTGCGCCTGGCCTCCTCCGGCTCGATCACCTGGACGAGCCCAGACCGCTGGGTGACGAGCCGCTTCAAGCCGTGGAGGTGCGCGATCCGGAGGCGCGTGCGCACCCAGCCGCGCCGCTTCGCGGGCTCGAGGACGGGCCGGTCGCCGAGGTAGTCGGCGAGCATCGGCAGGGCGGCCTCGGCCAGCTCGATGACGACGGTGAGGTCGCGCTTCGAGGGCTGGAAGATGCGCTCGGGCAGCTCGATGCCGTCGGGGCGCTGCGGCTGGGCGCCCTCGTCGATGACGACGTCGGCCATGCGGTCGAGTCGGAACGTGCGGAGCGCCTTCCGCGCACGGTCCCAGCCGCGGAGGTACCAGGACTCGTCGACCGACTCGACGCGCAGGGGCTCGACGGAGCGCTCCTCCCGCTCGCCGCGCCCGTTCAGGTAGTCGAAGCGGAGCACGCGGCCGTGCGCGATCGCATCGCGGACGAGCCCGAGGCGGTCGTCGGCCTCGCCCTCGACGCCGACCGCGGCCGGCGCGGTGGCCGAGGCGCGGGTCAGCTTCGCGGTGAGCGTGGCGATCGTGGCCCGGTCGGCGTTCTCGGGCAGCGCGGACAGGTACTGGAGTCCCGCGATGAGGGCGGCGGCCTCGCGGGCGGAGAAGCGCGGCGAGTCGTCGATCGCGACCTGGTGCGTGATCGCGATCTCGTCGTCGGTCTCGAACCGGTCCCAGTCGATGTCGAAGAGGTCGCCGTGCTGGTACTGGCGGCTGTCGCCGGGCACACCCGAGACGGCGATGAGCTCGACGGCCTCGCGGATCCGCTGCTCCGGCACGTCGAAGTGGGCAGCCGCCTGGCCGACCGAGACGCCGTCGTTGTCGAGCAGGTACGGCACGAGGGCGAGGAGGAACGCGAGGCGGTCCTGCACGCGTTGCGGCTGGGCGTCAGCCATCGTCGTCCCCGTGGGCCGCCGCGACGGCGTCGAGCCGCTCGCGGACGGCGTCGACGAGCGCGGGCGGCTCGTGCACCAGCACCTCGGGCCCGAACGACGCGAGCTCGTCCGCGATCACCTGGAGGTCCGTGTAGTGCAGCGTGAGCCGGCCCTCGTCGTGCGCCTCGGCGCGACGGCCCAGGCGGGCGGCCGCGTCGGTACCGGGCTGCACCGTCACGGCGGCGAGGTTCCTCGCGGTCTCCCGGCGGAGCGACTCGAGGGCCTCCGCCGCCGGATCGCCGTCGGGCGCCGGGAAGGCGGTCGCGGTCTCCTCGACCTGCCCGACGATGCGGCTGAGCAGGAAGGTCCTCGGCTCCCCCGTGCGCTGGTCGGTGCCGTAGACGTGCCAGCGGCCGCCGAACTGCACGAGCGCGAGCGGCGCGAGCCGGCGCTTCCTGGTCTGGGTGTCACCCGGCTTCAGGTACCCGAACCCGACGACGTGGTGCCGCTCGATCGCGCCGGACAGCGGATCGAAGGCCGCGTCGCGCGCTCGCAGCCGGGGCGCGTAGCCGAGCAGGGGCTCGTCCGAGTCGATGCCGAGCGAGCGCAGCTTCATGAGGGCCCGCCGCGACTCCCCCGACAGCGAGCCCTCCCGCCACGCGAGGGCGGCGAGGTTGAGCAGCGCGATCTCCTGAGGCGTGAAGGTCACGTCGGCCGGGAGGTCGTACGCGCCCTTCGGGATCCGGTAGCGGGTGAACTGCGAGGCGCCCTGGTCGGCCGGGAGCTCGATGGACTCGAGCGGCACGCCGAGGTCGCGGACGTCCTCCTTGTCGCGCTCGAACTGCCGCTCGAGGCTCGCGTTGTTGCCGCCGGGACGGTACCGCTGGCGGTAGCCCTGGACGCTCGAGAGGACGTCGGCCTTCGTCAGGCCCGTCTCGGTCGCGAGCAGGGCGAGCACGAGGCTGAAGAGCCGCTCCTCGTTGGAGACCGGAACAGCCACGGCGTGGTCACGCCTTCCCCAGGATGTCGACCACGAAGACGAGCGTCGCGCCGCCCGGCACCGTGCCGTTCCCGGTCTTGCCGTACGCCTCGCTCGGCGGGAGCACCGCGAGGACCTGCGATCCGACGCGCTGCCCCTCGAGGGCGGACACGAAGCCCTTCACGACGCCGCCCGAGCCCGTCTTCAGCGGCAGGTCGACCGGGGCGCCGTTCCGCCAGGTCGAGTCGAAGACCGTGTCGTCGCTCCAGAGCACGCCGGTGTAGTGGACGACGGCCGTGTCGCCGCGCTTCAGCACCGGGCCGGAGCCCTTCTTCAGGTCGGCGACCTCGAGCTTCGTGGGCGCCGCCTGCGCCGGGATGGAGATGCCGGGCCGGCCGTCCGGACCGAGGACGACCGCGGGCAGTCCGCCGGACATGACCTGGTTCGCCCCGTTCGCCCGGGCGAGGTAGGTCTTGCGCACGTCGGCGACGATCACGATGGAGTCCGAGCTCGTCACGGCCGTGCCGAGGGTGCCGGCGGCGAACCCCTCCTTCGGTGGGATGACGGCCGCGAGCCGCTCCCCCGCCCGCGCGCAGAGCAGCGCCTTGCGCAACCCCTTCGACGGCAGCTTGCTGCTCACGACGACGTTCGCCGGACCCGTTGCGCCGGTCGGATCGGCCTTGCCGGTGTAGTCGGTCTTCGAGACGACGGCGCCCGTCGTGCCGTCGAGGATCGTGAGGTCCGCGACGAGCTCCTGCCCGTTCACGACGCCGCTCCCCGATCCGGGGATCAGCGTGCTCACCTCCGTGCTCGAGACGTGCAGCGGGGTGTCGAAGCGGATCGAAGGCTGGGTGCCGAAGGCGCCGCTCGCGGTCACCGAGCTGCTGCCGGCACCGGCGGTGGCGCCCGGCGTGCAGCCGCCAGGGCCGTCCGCGGAGCAGCCGGCCAGACCGGCGGTGACGAGTGCGGCGGAGGCGAGGACCGCGGCGAGACGGAGCGGACGGGTCAGCGGCACGCCCAGCATCCTGCCAGATCAGTCCGGGTCGGCCGCCTGCGCGGCTCGCGCCCCGGCGATCTCGGCGGCCTGCCTCGCCGTGCGGCGGAGGCGCTTCGGGCTCTGCTCGCGCACCTCCAGGGCACCGGGCGTCCACGCCTCGAGGTCCTCGTCCGAGAAGGAGTCCTTGGATGCGCGCCGCTGCTGCTCGGGGGCCACGGCGCCCGGAGCGAGCCGGCGAGCGGTCACGAGGAAGCCGGTGTGGGCCACCATCCGGTGATCGGGGCGCACCGCGAGTCCCTCGACGTGCCAGCCGCGCACCATCGTCTCGGTGGCGAGCGGCTCCGTGAAGTCGCCCGACTCGCGGACCCCCTCCACGAACCGGCTGAGCTGCGGCACGGTCGCGACGTAGGCCGTGACCACGCCGCCGGACGCGAGGCTGCGGGACACCGCGGGAACGCATTCCCAGGGCGCGAGCATGTCGAGCACGACGCGATCCGCCGCATCGGCCTCCCCGGCGTCCAGCACGGGCACGAGGTCGCCGACCGTGAGCCGCCATCGCGCCGGCGTCTCGCCGAAGAACCCGGCGACGTTGTCGGCCGCGATCGTCGCGAACTCCGCGCGGCGCTCGACCGAGTGCAGCGATCCGCTCGGACCGACGCCGCGGAGCAGCCAGAGGCTCAGCGCGCCGCTCCCGACGCCGGCCTCGACGACGCGGCATCCCTCGGCGATGTCGCCTGCGGCGAGGATCTGGCCGGCGTCCTTCGGGTAGACGATCGCGGCGCCGCGCGGCATCGACATGACGTAGTCGGTGAGCAGCGGCTTCAGCGCGAGGTAGACCGTGCCGTCCGAGCCGGTGACCACGGAGCCGTCGGGCTGCCCGAGCAGGGCGTCGTGGGCGAGGGAGCCCCGGTGGGTCGTGAACACGGCGCCCGGCTGCAGCGTGATCGTGTTGCGTCGCCCCTTGTGACCGGTGAGCTGCACCCGGTCGCCCGCCCTGAAGAGGCCGGTCACGCGCGGGCCGCCGTACGGGCCGTGACGGCGGCCAGGTCGCCGAGGGTGCGCCCGCGGAGGGTCGGCCAGAGCGTCCACGCGTCGCCCTCGGCGAGCGGCACGGTGGCCGGCACGCCGATGGCCGCCGCCCCCGCGGCGACGGCGGACGCGAGGCCGGGCGCCGAGTCCTCGATGGCCACCGACGCCCGGATGTCGACGCCGAGGCCGGCTGCCGCGCGCTGGTACGGGTCCGGATGCGGCTTCGGGTGGGCGACGTCGCTGCCGGAGACGACGAGGTCGAACGCGGGGAACGGGATCGCACGGGCGACCGTCTCCGCCATCCGGCGGATCGACATGGTGACGAGCGCGGTCGGCACGCCGGCGTCGCGCACCTCGGCGAGCAGCTCGAGGGCGCCGGGACGCCAGGGCACGCGCTCCCGGAGCCGGTCGAGCACCGAGTCGGTCAAGGTGTCCACGATCGTGGGCACGTCGAGCTCCGCACCGTTGTCCTGGAGCACCCGCGCCGCGTCCTGCAGGCCGCTGCCGACGAGGGTGAGTGCCTGCGCGTGCGTCCATGGGCGGCCGAACCGGCCGAGCAGCGCGATCTCCGCCGCCATCCAGTCGGGCTCCGTGTCGACCAGCGTGCCGTCCATGTCCCAGAGCACGGCGGCGGGCAGCGGAGGCGTCGGCACGAGGGACCACGATAGCCACGCGGAGAGCGAACACTCGGGGGTGCCGTCGGGGCGCGCAATAGTCTGGAGCGGACCCGGCCGCTCGGGCCGGAGTCGACCGAGAGAAGCGCCCTTGCCCATGACGAAGCGGTTCCAGCGCGGACGGATCCTCGTGGTCGCGTTCGAAGGCTGGAACGACGCCGGAGAGGCGGCGACGAACGCGGTGCGCATGGTCCGCGACGCCATGCCCCTCGTGCCGGTGCTCGACATCGATCCCGAGCTGTACATGGACTACCAGTTCAATCGGCCGGTCGTCGGGGTGGACGAGCACGGCGAGAAGCGCATCACGTGGCCCGGCGCCACGATGTACGGGCCCGCCCGGCGCTCCCGCACGCGCGGGGTCGCGCCAGAGGCGCCGGCGCCGGAGGAGCGGATCGACCGCTCGAACCTCTTCGTGCTGCTCGGCACCGAACCGTCGCGCAGCTGGCGCGGCTTCGTCGCCGAGATCGTGGACGCGGCCCTCGTGGCCGACGTCGAGGGCATCGTGATGCTCGGCGCGATGCTCGCTGACGTGCCGCACACCCGGCCGATCTCCACGTTCGCGTCGAGCGAGGACGCCGAGGTGCGGGGCGACCTCGACCTCGAGAAGAGCACCTACGAGGGGCCGGTCGGGATCCTGTCGGTGCTCTCGGACTCGGCCGCCCGCGTCGGCATCCCCACGATCTCGATCTGGGCCTCCGTACCCCACTACGTGCACAACGCCCCGTCGCCGAAGGCGACGCTGGCGCTCCTGGAGCGGCTCGAGGGCGTGCTCGACATCCACGTGCCGCGCGGCGACCTCGAGTCGGAGGCGAGCGCCTGGGAGAGCGGCATCGACGCCCTCGCGAACGACGACGAGGACATGGCCGCGTACATCGAGCAGCTCGAGAAGGCCCGCGACACCGTCGACTCCCCCGAGGCGAGCGGCGAGGCGATCGCCCGCGAGTTCGAGCGCTACCTGCGCCGCGGGGACGGGCCGCAGAACCGCGACGACACCCCGCCCTGGCGCCCCGGCAGCTGACCCGCCGTCCGAGCGACTGACCGTCGTGCAGGTTCAGCGCCCCTCCGTCGCTGCTGAGCCCAGTTCCGAACCTGTACGCGGCCGGCGGACCTGCATCCGGGCGGGGCACTCGCTCCTCCCCAGCCACGCCGGCGATGTCCTGCGGTCGACGGATGCACATGCCGGTGTTGCGAGGGCGCCGCTGCCCGCATCCTGCGCGCATGGTCCGGTTCTGGACGACCGCCGAGCTCCGGGCGAACGGCTGGTCGAAGACACGTGTGGCGGAAGCGGTCGCAGCGGGTGTGCTCGTCCCGGGTTCGGAAGGGGCACTTCGCCGATCCGGGTGTGCCGGTCGACGTGGTCCGCGCGGCCAGGGTCGGCGGGATCGCCACCGCCACCACCGCGGGACGCGCACTCGGCCTCTGGACGCCGCGCGACCAGCGACTCCATGTCGCGCTCCCGCTGACCGCGGCACGGCTGCGCGACGCGGACGACGCCGACCGGCCGCTGGATCCCGCGGACGTCGTCCTCCACTGGGGGAAGCGGGTTCCGCCTCCGGCGCAGGTGCCGACCCGGATCGCGCCGCTCCTGCTCGTGCTGGAGCACGCGCTGCTATCGCTGCGGCCCGAGCTCGCGATCGCGATGATCGACTCCGTACTGCATCTCCGCCACGCACGGCTATCGGACCTGACGGTGCTGCGGACCGTTCTCCCGGCGCACCTCGGCGTGGTCGTCGCCCGGGCGGAACCGCGCTGCGAGTCGGGGCTGGAATCGGTGGCCTGCTACTTGCTGCGAGCGGCCGGGTACCGGGTCGAGGTGCAGGTCGTGATCCCCGGTGTCGGGAGGGTGGATCTGCTGGTCGAGGGACGGTTGATCGTCGAGCTGGACGGCCGCACCTGGCACGACGATCCGATGGCCTTCGCACGGGACCGGCGCCGCGACGCTGCTTCCGCCGCGTCGCGCTACCGCACCCTGCGATTCGACTCCGGGCAGGTGCTGCACGGGTGGCCGACGGTGCTCGCCGCGGTCGCCGCCGCTCTCGCGTAACGCCCGCGTGCAGGTTCGGCGGCCGCCCGTGCCGGTATCCGGCCGTTCGAACCTGTAGCCGGGCACAGAACCTGCACGCGGACCTGCGCGCGGTCAGGAGCGGGGCTTCAGCCGAACCGTCGGCAGCTCCGGCGCGGGCAGCACGTCGCGCCAGGCGTCCGGATGAGGGCCGAAGCGCCCGTCCGCGTGCCCGGTGGTGCGCTGCGCCTCCACCTGGCGCTGCCAGTCGGCTCGTGCGGCGACGATCTCGTCGTGGTTCCGGCCGACGAAGTTCCACCACATCACGACCGGTTCCCCGAAGGGCTCGCCGCCGAGCACGAGCACCCGGGCGGGCTCGTCGTGGGCCTCGAGCACGAGCTCGTCGCGGCCGTCGGGCAGCGCGATGAGCTGCGACCGCTCCACCCGGACGCCGTCGACCGTGACCGAGCCGAGGTCGACGAGCACGCCCACCTCGTCGTCCGGGTCGAGCGGGGCCCGCCAGGTGGTGCCGGCGGGCAGGCGGACCTCTGCTCCGAGCAGCCGCGTGTAGGTCTGCGGCGTCGCCGTGACCCCGAGCCAGCTGCCGAGGAACACCCGCACCTCGGCGCCGTCGACCTGCAGCACCTCCGGCACGAAGTGCTCGAAGGCGCGGTCGCCCATGCGGGCGCCGTCGGGCAGCGCGACCCAGAGCTGCGCGCCGTGCACCCGCGTGGTCGCCGGGGTGGAGTACTCCGAGTGCGCCACGCCCGCCCCCGCAGTCATCAGGTTCACCTCGCCCGGCTTGACGACGGCGACGGTGCCGGCGGTGTCGCGGTGCTCCACCTCGCCCTCGAACAGCCACGTGACGGTCTGCAGCCCGATGTGCGGGTGGCCGGGCACCCGCATCCCCGCGGAGCCCGGCTGCACGTCGTGCGGTCCGTAGTGGTCGAGGAAGCACCATGCGCCGATCAGCGACCGGCGCCGCTGCGGCAGCGTGCGCTGCACGAGCATCGCGCGCGGGCCGCCGAGCGGCACCTCGCGGGGCAGCAGCACCTGCGGCTCGTCGCGGCGCCCGTTCCCGTCCGGTCCCGCAGGGCCGCCCTCGCTGAGCACGGGGTTCCGCTCGGTCACGCTCACAGCCGGAATCCTCCCACCATGGCGCCGTTCCGGAGTTCCTGGGCGACACGCCGTGGCGAGGGCTTCGGAGGAGGCGTGTCGCGCGGTTTCTCCGGATCCGCGCGTTCGTCAGTAGGTCAGCAGGAGGTCCGTCAGGACCTTCGTGCCGAAATCGAGGGCGGCGAGCGGGACGCGCTCGTCGACGCCGTGGAACATCGCCGGGAAGTCGAGGTCGCCCGGCAGCTGCAGCGGCGCGAAGCCGTAGCCGCGGATGCCGAGCTCCGACAGCGCCTTGTTGTCCGTGCCGCCCGACATCAGGTACGGCAGCACGGGTGCGCCGGGGTCGTGCTCGCCGAGCAGCGCGATGATCCGCTCGACGAGCGGTCCGCCGAACGGGTTCTCGAGGCCGACGTCGGTGTGCACGGTCTCGATCTCGATGTCGGGGCCGACGAGCGCCCGCACCTCGTCGAGCACGGCCTGCTCCTCGCCGGGCAGGGTGCGGATGTCGACGAGGGCGGTCGCCGTGTCGGGGATGACGTTGTGCTTGTACCCGGCGGACAGCAGCGTGGGGTTCGTGGTCGTGCGCAGCGTCGCGAGGATGAACCCGGCCGCCGTGCCCGATTCGAGCACCACCGCATCCGGGCCGACGGCCTTCGGGTCGAGGTCGAGCAGCCGCCCGAGCTCGTCGACGAGCGCCCGGGTGGTCTCGGTGAGCCGGATCGGCCAGTCCCGCCGGCCGATCCGGGCGACGGCTTCGGCGAGCTTCGTGATCGCGTTCTCGCGGATCAGCCGGGAACCGTGGGCGGCGGGCCCCCTGGCCGTCAGCTTGATCCAGACGAGGGCCTTCTCCCCTGTCTGGAGCAGGTAGGCGCGGCGGCCGTGCAGGTCGAGCGACCAGCCGCCGACCTCGCTGATCGCCTCGGTCGCGCCCGCGAAGAGCTCCGGGTGGTGCTTCACGACCCAGTGCGAGCCGAGCACGCCGCCGGCCTCCTCGTCGGCGAAGAACGCGACGACGAGATCGCGGGCCGGGCGGCGCCCGGATCCGAGGATCGTGCCGAGCGACGCGAGCATCATCGCGTCCATGTCCTTCATGTCGACCGCGCCGCGGCCCCACAGCATCCCGTCGCGGACCTCACCACCGAACGGGTCCACCGACCAGTGAGCGGGGTCCGCCGGCACGACGTCGGTGTGACCGTGCAGCACGAGGGCGGGGCCCGGCCGCTCCCCCTCGACCCGGGCGACGACGGACACCCTGCCGGGTTCCGGCTCGAAGGCCTGCGTCGTCAGGCCGAGCCGCTGCAGCTCCGCCTCCAGGTAGCCCGCCGCCTCCGCCTCGCCGTCGCTGCGGCCGTCGCCGTGGTTGACGCTCGGGAAGCGGATGAGGTCCTGCGCGAAGCGGGCGGTCCGGCTCAGCTCGTCGGTCACCCGTTCACGCTATCCGCCCCGACCTTCAGGACCGGGTGGCCGCCCGGGCTGCGAGGTCGAGGGCCAGCGCGACGACGGCGGCCGGCTGCTCGTGGGGCAGGTGGTGCGCCGCCCCGTGCACCTGCTCGATGCGGATGTCGGCCGCGTGACCCTGCCACCCGCCGAGGAACGCCGGGCGGGCGAGCGGGTCGTCGGCGCCACCGGCGACGACGGTGGGCGCCGCCAGCCACCGGTCCCGGTAGGTACCGGCGACGATGCGCATCGCCTCGGGCAGGATGAAGCGGCGGTAGAGCGCCGAGGCCGCCCGCGCGCGAGCCGGCTGCCGCAACGGACCGATCAACTCCTCCAGGTCCTGCTCGGTCCAGGCGTCACGCCTGGCGGCGTACCCGACCAGGAGGTGTCGCGCCAGGCGCCGGCTGCGCGCCCGGAGCAGACGCGGGCCGAGCCCCCGGCGCCGCGACCACCCCCTGGAACCAGAGCCGCCACATCTCGGCGGCGAGCGCCGTGGAGAGCCTGGCGTACGGGTGCGGCGTCGCAAGGGAGAGCACGGATCGGACGCGGTCGGGCCGGTCGAGCGCCAGAGCGAACGCGATGAGGGCGCCCCAGTCGTGCCCGACGAGGTGCGCACGGTCGATGCGGAGCTCGTCGAGCAGCCCGGCCACGTCGGCGAGGAGCGTCCGCCGGTCGTACCCGTGGGCGGGCGCATCGGTCGCGCCGGTGCCGCGCAGATCGGGACAGATCACCCGGTACCGCTCGGACAGAGGGCCGAGGACGTGCCGCCATGACCACCAGGATCCCGGGAAGCCGTGCAGGAGAAGCATCGGCTCGCCCGCTCCGGCCTCGGCGACGTGCATGCGCAGGTCATGGACCCGCACGAACCGGTGCTCGACCCCGGGGAGGCGCGGGAGCCCGTCGAGATCCGCAGGAACGACCATGTGCGGAGGGTACTACTTCCGTAGTGAACCGGCACTACGAATATAGTTCCGGCATGTCGACGACACGGGAACGTGCCCTCTCCGCCGCGACCGAGATCCTCGGGGAGCAGGGGGCGCGGGCGCTGACCCATCGGCGCGTCGACGAGCGCGCCGGGCTCCCCGCCGGCTCCACCTCGAACTCGTTCCGTACGCGGTCGGCGCTCCTCGCCGGGGTCGTCGAGGCCCTCGCTGCGCAGGACGCGGCAGGTGTTCGGGCGTCCCTGGTGCGCACGTCGCCCCTCGAGCTCGTGGACGCCTGCTGCATGATGCTCGAGACGACGGCGGTCGAGCACGCGACCGCGACGGCGGCGCGGCTGACCCTGTTCCTGGAGGCCCGGCGGGATCCCGCCCTCACCGCACCGCTCGCCGTCGCCGCGGCAGGTCTGCGTGCGGCGCTCGTGGGCGCGCTCGCGGACCTGGGCGCCCGCGACCCCGAGGTCGGGGCGGATCTCCTCGTCGCGTGCCTTGAGGGGCTCATCCTGCACCGCATCACGCGGGCCGACAGCGTCCAGGCGCGTCCGGTGCTGGAAGCCGCGGTCGGCGCCGCGCTCCGGTGACGCCGACCACAGGGCCGAGTCACGGGTCAGCCGCGGAACGGACCGGGCCTCGGCTGCGCCACCCCGTCGACCACCACGTCGAGCCGCTCCGCGTAGACGCCGAGGAGGCCCTGCACGTCACGCCCGTCGGAGAGCGGGTGCTCGTAGGTCCAGAACAGGTCCTCGAGGAGGCGATCCCGGACCCGTGCCGACCCGTAGGTGGCCCTCCCCTTGTAGGCGCACGCGGTGCTCGTCTCGCTGGCCTCGAGCGGCACCCGCACCGCGTCGGCCGGCAGGTACCAGCGCACGGGCAGCATCGTCTCGGCGAGGAGACGGGCCCGATCCGTGTCGACGACCACCTCGCCGTCGAGCGACATGACGACGTGCTGACGGGTCGGGTGGACATCGATGCGGTGGAAGGGGTCGCGCGGGTGCGCCGGCTGCTCGCTGCCCTCCTCGAACCAGGTGAGCGCGTCGAAGTCGATCGTCACGAAGCCCGCGAGCGCCTCGTCGTGTATCCGGAACGCCGCCACGGCGTCGCCGTTCCCGGTGCGGATGCGGACGGTCTCACCGGCGGCGGTGTGGGCGTCGAACGCGACCGTCGGATCGAGCACCGGCCGGCCCGACTCGGCTCCGGTCAGCGGGCGGGGCGGACCGGCCGCCTCCACCGTGCCTCGCACGTCCCCCTCCGGCACCGCGTAGACCGGGGTCACGCGCCGGGGCTCCCACACCAGTCGCACCCTGCGGGAGTCGACGACCGTGTGGGATCCCGCGATACCGCGGACGTGCCAGGGCGACGTCGCCACCCGGAGCTCACGCAGATCTCGTCTTGCCCGGGTCTCCAGCAGCACCGCCATCGGCCCATGCTGGCACCGTACGGTGCTGCCGGAGCGCCGACCTCGACTACACGTCGCTCGAGCGCTTCCAGAGGTTGATGCCCCCGTCGACGGCGTGCTCGTCGATCGCCGCGATCTCGCCGTCGGTGAAGACCGTGTTGCGCACCGCGGCGAGGTTGTCGTCGAGCTGCTGCACGCTCGAGGCGCCGATCAGGGCGCTCGTGACGCGACGGTCGCGCAGCACCCACGACAGGGCCAGCTGGGCCAGCGTCTGCCCGCGCTGCCGCGCGATGTCGTTCAGCGCCCGGACGTGGCCGAGGGCCTCGTCGGTGAGCATCGACCTCATGGAGTCGATGCGAGCCGCCCGCGAGTCCTCGGGGATGCCCGTGAGGTAGCGGTCGGTGAGCAGCCCCTGCGCGAGCGGCGAGAACGCGATGACGCCGATGCCGAGCTCGTCGGCGGTGTCGAGCAGGCCGTGCTCGATCCAGCGGTTCAGCATCGAGTAGGACGGCTGGTGGATGAGCAGCGGGACGCCCATCTCCCCGAGGATCCGGGCCGCGTCACGGGTGCGCTCCGGCGAGTAGCTGGAGATGCCGGCGTAGAGCGCCCGACCCGACTGCACGGCGGTCGCGAGGGCGCCCATCGTCTCCTCGAGCGGCGTCTCCGGATCCGCGCGGTGGGAGTAGAAGATGTCGACGTAGTCGACGCCCATCCTCGTGAGGGACTGGTCGAGGCTGGCGAGCAGGTACTTCCGCGACCCGAAGTCACCGTAGGGGCCCGCCCACATGTCGTACCCGGCCTTGGTCGACAGCACGAGCTCGTCGCGGAACGGCTTGAAGTCCGCGGCGAAGATCGAGCCGAAGTTCGACTCCGCGGATCCGTAGGGCGGCCCGTAGTTGTTGGCGAGGTCGAAGTGGGTGACACCCGAGTCGAACGCGCGCCGCAGCACGGCCCGCTGGGTCTCGAGCGGGGTGCCGTCCCCGAAGTTGTGCCAGAGGCCGAGGGAGATCTCGGGCAGCTTGAGACCGCTGCGTCCGGTGCGGCGGTAGGGGAAGTCGTCGTAGCGCGTCGAGGCGGGTTCGTAGGCCATGGAAGGAGCCTGGCACGGCGCGCCCGGGTGCCTCCGCAGGGGTCCGGATCCGGTGGAGGGCCCGTGCTAATGTCTTCCTCCGGCGCCGCGAGGCGCTCCCTGTCCGGGTGGCGGAATGGCAGACGCGCTAGCTTGAGGTGCTAGTGCCCTTTATCGGGCGTGGGGGTTCAAGTCCCCCCTCGGACACCACGGAAGAAGGCCCCGTCGCGACCGCGGCGGGGCCTTCTCCCGTTCGTCGTCAGGCGTTCGCCGGCACGTCCGCGGGCCAGCGCAGGAGCGCCGCTGCCGGTTCGCCGCCGAGGTCCGCCGAGCGGGCCAGCAGCACCGTGGCGTCGGTGAGCAGCGCCGAGCGGATGAGCGCCTCGGCCGCGGGCACAGAGGCGATGACGCGGGCGCCGGCGACGTCGGCCTCGTCGGCGGCGATCCACGGCTGGTCGTCGAGCGCCAGCAGCTCGGCGTCGCCGAGCGCGTCGATGTCGAGGAGCAGGGTGTCGGCCTGCGCCTGCCGGAGCGCCTCGACCACGGGCCGCAGCCCGGCGCTCGCGGCGCTGCGCTGCTCCTGCCCGAGCCGGGTGTGCAGCAGGTCGATGACGTCGTGCCGGTCCCGCTCGAGCAGCGCCTGGATCTGGCGCTCCGTGAACTCCACCAGCGCGGACGGGTCCGCGCCGCCCGACCGGGTGTCCTTCGGGAGCTCCACCGCGATGCTGCGGCTGCGATCGGCCAGCGCGTCGAGCAGCAGCACGCGTGCCTTGATGTCGCCGGCGACGACGATGAGGCGTGGCCGGTGCTCGAGCACGAGCCGGTCGATCTCCGCGGACAGCTCCATCTGGGTCTGCTTCCAGATCTCCTCGACGTGCTCCTGCTGGTTCAGGTGGGCCCAACCGCCGCCCTTCACCTTGTGCAGGGTGTCGGTGCGGCCCTGCATCGTGCTCGAGAGCTCCGGGAAGAACGCGCCCGTGCGGTGCACGGCGATGTCGCCGCCGTCCCGGGACACCTGGACGACCAGGTAGGCGAAGTCCTCGACGCCGCTCCGGATCAGGGGCGCGATCAGCGGCACAGGGCCGACCTCGGCCACCTCGCCGCTCGCGGGCGTGCCGGGGATCGCCTCCTCCAGCTGCACCTCGTCGTCGCAGGCGAGCACGTAGCGGCAGAACGGCGCGGGCAGTCCCGTCGGGACGGTGAGGCGCTCGTCGACGGCGGTGACCGCCGCCTCGGACGCCCCGAGCTCGCGCAGCCGGTCCCGGACCGACCGGCGCCGTGACTCCTGCAGCCCCTCCGGGTTCTCCCGGTCGTTCGACAGGTCGAGGTACACGGTCGTCCAGCGGCCCTGCCGCCGTACCGCCTCCGTCAATCGCGCCCGAAGTCCAGCCGTCATGTCGTCGCTCCTTCCCCATCCGGCCGTCGCCGCGGTGTCGGCGAGCAGCCGGTCCTCGAACCTCGACGCTAGGCCGATCCGGGCAGGTGCGGAACACACGCTCACGGCTTTCGCCGCGGCTTCCCAGAGCGATCGGATCCGGTCGTCAGCGGGGCGACGGCAGGGGGCTCGGCGCGCAGGTCGCGTCGGCGGTGCGGCCCGCCTTCCGTGCCGGCAGGTCGCCGCTGTCGAGGTAGCGGGCGATGGTCCCGTCGACGCAGCTGTTGCCCGACAGGGTGTCCGCGTGGCTGAGGCCGCCGGGCTCGGCGAGGAGCCGCGCCCGCGGGAAGCGGGACCGCACCTCGAGGCTGCCCTCGTACGGCGTCGCCGCGTCGAGGGTCTCGTCGACGAGCAGCACGGGCGGTGCCTCCGCGCCGTTCACCCGGACCGGGGTGTGGGGTTTCGCCGGCCAGGTGCGGCACGGCATGTTGAACCACGTGTTCGGCCAGGTCTCGAACGAGGCGGCGTCGTCGATGCGGTCGGCGTCCCGCTGCCAGGTCGCGAACGCCGACGGCCACGACGTGTCCGTGCACTCGACGGCGAGGTAGACGGCGTAGCCGTTGTCGTCGTCCGGGGAGTCGGTCGCCCGCCACTCGTCGATCAGGCGCGTCGGGTCGCCCGCGACGAGCTCCGCCCAGGCACCCGCGATCGCCGGGTACTCGGCGGTCACGTACCCCGCCTCGAGCACGGTGTCGGCGAGCTCGTCCGCGCCGAGAACGCCGCCGGCCGGCGACGACGCCAGCGCTTGCGCCGTCTGCGCGTAGTGCTGCTCGACCTCGGCGGTCGTGGCGCCGAGGTGATAGGTGGCGTCCGCCTTCGCCACCCACGCGAAGAAGCGCTGGACCGTGGTCTGGAAGGCGACGTCCTGATCGAGGTTCGAGGCGTACCAGACCCGTCGCGGATCCACGTTCGAGTCGAGCACCATGCGGTCGACCTTCGACGGGAACAGCGTGGCGTACACCTGCCCCAGGTAGGTGCCGTACGAGTAGCCGTAGTAGCTGATCCGCGGCGCGGCGAGCGCCAGGCGGAGGTACTCCATGTCCTTCGCGGTGTCCTCGGTGGTGATGTGGTCGAGGAGGGCGCCGCCCGCGGTGCCGCACGCCGTCGCGTAGGCGGCGCTCTTCCGCAGCCAGGTGGTGATCGTGGTCGCGGTCGGCGGCGCGAACAGCGGACGGGGGCCGGCCGCGTAGTGGGCGATGCAGCTGAGGCGCGGCGTGGAGGCGCCGACGCCGCGCGGGTCGAAACCGATCCAGTCGTAGCGGTCGCCGACGCGGCCCGGCACCTGGGCGCCGACGGTCGAGAGGGCGAGCCCGCTCACGCCGGGGCCGCCGGGATTCACGAGCATGACTCCGTCGTACGGGGTGACGGTGTGCCGCACCCGGGAGATCGCGAGGTGCACGACCTTCCCGTCCCCCGGCGTCGACCAGTCCATGGGCACGGCGACGGTCGCGCACTGCGCCCGGTCGAGGGCGGGGTCGGAGCAGGCGTGCCAGCCGATGGCCGCGGGCGCAGGCCAGGCGCGCTCCGCCTGCTCCGCGGCGGTGCTGCGGGTCGGCGCGGGCACCGCCCGGGTGCCGCTCCG
>NZ_JAODBE010000054.1 GCF_025463795.1 Amnibacterium sp. | reverse complement strand
TGGAAATCTTCCTCACCATCGTCAGCGGCCTCGCCTGGACGATCGTCTACATCGAATCGATCCGACTCGGCTTCACACACAAGACGTACGCGATGCCCGTCGCGGCGCTCGGGTTGAACATCGCCTGGGAGACGATCTACGGCATCCACGGTCTCACTGGAGCGGTCGACGCCCAGACGATCATCGACCTGCTGTGGGCCGCAGCCGACGTCGTGATCGTCTACACGTTCTTCCGATTCGGTCGCGCGGAACTCCCCGCGTTCGTGACCCGGCCGTCCTTCATCGGTTGGGGCGTCGTCATCTTCGCCACCGCCTACGCCGTTCAGGCGCTCTTCATCGCCGAGTTCGGCTGGGTGGTCGGTGCGAGGTATTCCGCGTTCCTGCAGAACCTGCTGATGTCGGGCCTGTTCATCGCCATGCTGGTCGCGCGCCGCGGTACTCGCGGTCAGTCCATGGTGATCGCCGTTGCCAAGTGGCTGGGCACGCTCGCCCCCACCATCCTGATCGGCGTGCTGGGCGGCCTGCCCTTCATCATCGGGATCGGGCTGCTGTGCAGCGTGTTCGACCTGATCTACATCGGGATGCTGTGGTCGGCGAAGAAGAAGCCGCTCGAAGACGCCACTCGCGTGGACCTCGTCGCCGAATCAGTCATCGAGTGACGCGGCGCACTCGATGCGAGAAGGGGAATTCCGGCCGTCCGGAATGGGCATTTCGGGCCCAACCGCTTCGGCGCCGAACCCGTCGGCGCCCTAGTCGGCGTCTGTTCTTCTCTGACGTTCACACGGGTGCCGACAAGAGGCGCTCCGTGCCGAGCCGTAGGCCGGACGGGCCGCGCTATGCGACCAAACGTGTGTGCGCCGTCGGCTGCCTGGCACCCGCGCGCCCCGAGCCATGCACGCCCCCGAGAACCTCGAGTTCCGAACGCAGCACACGACCCCGCGAAACGAGGCGGCGGCGGGATCGCTCCTCGCCGCCGCCTCGCCTCCGGTCAGCGCCGCTTCGCGTAGTCGGCGAAGCCCTGCCAGTCCACGAACACGCAGGGCTCGTCGCCGACGACCCACGCATCATGACCCGGCGCCATGGCGGCAAAGTCGCCGGGCCCGTACTCCACCCGCTCGCCGTCGTCCATCTGGACGGTCATCCGACCGCTCACGAAGTAGCCGAGGTGGGCGGCCTGGCAGCTGTCGGTGCCGGCGATCGGCTTGACGTGCATCGACCACCGCCAGCCGGGCCGGAAGGTGGCGCGCCCTACGGCGCCGGAGTCGAGGTTGATCAATTCGAGGTGCCCGCTGTCGCCCTCGAAGGGCCGGTCCTCCTCGGGGGTGTCGAAGCTCTTCCTGACGAGCCGTGGTGTGGTGACCTGCTGAGACATGATGTCCCTTGCTTTCGATCTGAAGGGTGAGCGGCCCGGTCCGGGGCCGGTGCGGTGCGCCCTGACGCGGCGCGGTGTGCCAGGCGTGCGCCCGGCGGCGACGGACGGGGGCGGGCGTTCGTCCCCACTTCCGCCCAGGTGCCGTCATAGACCTCGAGGTCCGGCGCGTCAAGAGGGTCGAGCCGCCCTCGAGGACGCGTGCGCCTCCCAGTCCTTCGACGGTGCTCAGCCGCCGAGGTCCACGCGTCCGAGCAGGCCAGATTCCGCGACAGTCCGGCCCGACGATGACGACCGAGCAGTTCCGGAACTCGCGTTTCTGGCACCACATGGATGTGTGCAGCGATGTGTGCACACGGAGCCGACATGCCGGGTCAGGCGCCTCTTCCAGACCTTGGCGCTCGAGCAGCTGAACTACGGCTCCCTCCGCCAGCTGGCGACGGGCGATGGACCGTCCTCGGCATCGCCGCTCCCATCCGTCTCGCCCGCCGATGGGAGCACGGATCCTCGTCTTCCGATGGGAGCGTGTCGTCCACTGCGAGCAGCTACCAGGGCACGACCGTCGTTCCACCCCACTCTTCGGGAGCGACATCGGCGATGGACTGGGTGAATGTCCACCGGTGCCCGGCCGGGTCCGCGGCGGTGTACTGCCGCTCGCCGTACGGCTGGTCAGCCGGTTCGGCCAGAATCTGAGCGCCGGCGGCCGCTGCGACCCGATAGTGGGCGTCGATGTCCGAGACCCGGACCGTCACCGAGTGGCTCAGGTCCGCGCCCGCAGCGGTGCGCCCGTTCGTCGTGTCGGCAACGAAGAGCGCGCCCTCCCCGAATCCCAGTTGCGCCCTGTGGTCGCCGATTCGGACGTGTTCCACCAGCCCGAACGCCCGCTGCAGCCAAGCCGTGGCCGCAGAGACGTCCGGGTAGCTGAGAACCGGCATCACCGTGAACGGCGGGGCAGAGCGGTTGCGCATCACGACGGGCATCCTCCCGCTCGCCGGCCATCGGCGGAAGCCCTCATCCATCGGTGCGGTCGGGCCCGAGGGCAGTGCGTAAGCGCCCGATCGCAGCCGAGCCGCCAGTGGGCGCGGAGGGCCCGGCGCGCCTCTTCCTCGGCCCACCGAACAGACATCGTGCCGCTTCCACGCCCACCCGGGTCGGTCCCCCTCAGGTCTCTCGACGTCCGGACGCTAGGCGCCGAAGCCCGACTCCCCCGTAGGCCGCGATCACCGCCGGAACGAGCAGGATGAGAAGGGATGTCGAACTCCACCACCCGGGAGGGAGATGCACATCCGGGTTCTCCACCCCGAGAGCCACCCTGACGACATGCTCGACCGCGACGGTGCAGCCGATCAGGACACCAGCCAGCCACGCCCTCCGCACCCACACGAATCCCACCAGCCCAGCGCCGGCGGCGATGAAGACCAACGTCACCTGGTTCGCGATGTCGGACGAGCTCTCGTTCACGACGGCCACCGCGGCGACGACGAGCCAGAGCACGGCGCTCCTGAGCACCGGACCCACTATGAGACCCCGGACGAGCATGGCCCTTGCCGCCGACCGCCACTGCTCGGCCTCCTCGACATCAGGTGTGGAGGCGGCTTCGGCGAGCGCCGCGTCGATGGATGATCGTCGCGCCAGCGGAACGAATCGGGTGAGGAACCTTCCGATGGGGTTCACGCCAACGCCTCCCCTGTCCTTCTGCGTGGCTCCCGGTCTACGCGGCGCGACTCCTCCGACAGGGTCCGCCCGCCGATGTCGGTCAGCCGGTATGCGTGTCGTGCCGGACGCCTGCCCAGCGGGCTCTGCTCCCACCGCCCCTCGAGCAGCCCGCGCAATGCGAGGCGTTCGAGGATCGGATACAAGGTCCCGGGCTTCAGGCCCGTCCTGCGCGAGAGCTCGTAGCCGTGCAGCCAGCCGCCCTCGTCCCGGAGAGCGGTGAGGGTGTCGATCGCTTGCGCACTCAGCCTTCGAACCATCCCCGAACTCTATATATTCAGCGTGAGGCGAGCAACCTGCTGTCCACGGGCACTCCGGCCCGCGGAAGCAGCGCCAAGGCTGAACGTTCGCCTCGACCTCACGGGCTCCAGACGCACGTGGGCACCGATGTGTGCACGCCAGCGCGGTACGCCTGATCAGGCGGACGTTCCGGCTGCCGAGTAGCGTGACGTGCATCGGCGAGCCGAAGAGGTGACGAGGTGGGGCTGTCGGAGGTGTTCCGCGTCCTCGACCTCATCGGCGTCTTCGCGAACGCACTCCTCGGCGGCCTGATCGCCCGCCAGGAGAAACTGGACCCGATCGGGTTCGTCGTGCTCGCGGTGCTGTCCGGTCTCGGCGGAGGACTGATCCGCGACGTGCTCCTTCAACACGGGCCGCCCGTCGCACTGACGGACTACTCGTATCTCCTGACCGCGTTCGCCGGAGCGGCGGTCAGCTACCTCGTTCGGGTTCGCGGCCGGGTCTGGGACTGGGTATGGCCGGTCGTCGACGCCCTCGCGCTGGGCACGTGGGCGGCCGCCGGCGCGCAGAAGACCCTCGGGGTGGGCCTCGGCTGGCTTGCCGCGGTCCTGCTCGGCACGATCACCGCCGTGGGCGGCGGCGCCGTGCGCGACGTGGTCCTGCGTCGGATACCCGGGATCCTCGGCGGCAACACCCTGTACGCGACGTGCGCAATCGTCGGCAGCACCGTTCTCGTGGTGCTGGCAGAGCTGGGATACCCGACGGTCGGACTGGTCACATCCACGATCGTCGGCGCCGGCCTGTGCCTGCTCGCTCGCTGGCGAGGCTGGATCCTGCCCAGCGCTGACGCCTGGTCACCGGCCCGGATCATCCCCGCGTCCACTCTCGGGCGGCTCAGGCGTCGAACCGCACGTCGAGAGCGTCCCCGCGAGTAGGGACAACCCCAGGAGGAACCATGAACGCAGCAGCGACCACGACGGCAGTCCTGTCAGGACTCGACCGTGCTCGAAGCTCGATGGAGGACTTCTACCGACACCTCCACCAGCATCCCGAGCTGTCCCATCAGGAGACCACCACGGCGGCCGAGGTCGTCGACCGGCTCAAAGGCGACGGCTACGACGTCACCTCCGGGGTCGGCGGCACGGGCGTGATCGGGGTGCTTCGCAACGGTGACGGACCGACGGTGCTGCTCCGAGCCGACATGGACGCCCTCCCGGTACAGGAAGAGACCGGCCTCCCCTACGCCAGCACGATCACCGCGACCGACAGTCAGGGTGCGACGGTCCCCGTGATGCACGCCTGCGGACACGATGTCCACGTCAGCACCCTGCTCACCGCGGCAGCACTGCTCGCAGCCGGGCAGGACCGCTGGCAGGGCGGACTCGTGGTGCTGTTCCAACCCGCGGAGGAAGTGGGCGACGGTGCCCAGGGCATGGTGCAGGACGGGCTCGCCACGATCGTGGGCAAGGTCGATGTCGCGCTGGCACAGCACGTGCTTCCGCTGCCCGCCGGTGTGGTCGGCACCCGCAACGGAGCGGTGCTCTCGGCTGCCGACAGCATGCGCATCACCCTGCACGGGCGTGGCGCCCACGGGTCCATGCCCCAGGCCGCCGTCGACCCCGTCGTGCTCGCCTCCATGATCGTCGTCCGCCTCCAGACCGTGATCTCCAGAGAGGTCGCCCCGACCGAGCCCGCCGTGCTCACCGTGGGCAGCATCCACTCCGGCAGCAAGAGCAACGTCATCGGCGACCAGGCCGTGCTCGAACTGAACATCCGCACCTACGACGAGCAGACCCGCGCCGGCATCCTGGCCGCGATCCGGCGTGTGGTCGTAGCCGAGTGCGAGGCGTCCGCCGCACCGGCCCCGCCCGAGTTCGAGATGTTCGACCGATTCCCCACCACGACCAACGACTCCGACACCACCGGGAAGGTCGCTGCCGCATTCAGCGACCACTTCGGCGACCGGGCGATCGAGCTGCCCCTGCAGAGCGCCAGCGAAGACTTCAGCGACATCCCTACTGCCCTGGGCGTCCCCTACACGTACTGGGGAATCGGCGGCATCGACCCGACCTCCTACCGGACCGCAGCCGCCGCGGGACGGGTCGCCCAGGACATTCCGGTCAACCACTCCCCCCACTTCGCGCCCGTTCTGCAGCCCACCCTCGATACCGGCACTCAGGCACTGGTCGTAGCCGCCCTGGCCTTCCTCAGTGCGAACTGACACGCCCACGACAACGAGGTCGGCCCGGAAGTCGAGCCACCTGTATCGCACCCTTGCAACGAACCCGTTGCTGCCCGGAGCCCTTCGTGGGACGCTCGGCGAAACCGCCTCGACGAAGGAGTCGCCGTGTCCAATGAAGAGAACTTCGCTTTGGTCCGTAGGTTCAACCAGGTCTTCAAGCTTGACGACCTGAGCGTCTTGGACGAGATCCTCGCTCCGGACTTCGTGGCCCACAACGGTGACCAGGACGTCCACGGCCCCGACGGTTGGCGGAAGTTCGTGCTCGAGACGCGCGAGCAGGGCGGCGAGGTCGACACCGGGACCGAGGAACTGCTCGGCGACGGCAACCTCGTGGCTGAACGGTGGTGGATGCGTGGATCTGCCGACGGGCATGACCAACTCGAGGGCCACGGAATCACGATGCACCGCATCGCGAACGGCAGACTCCAGGAGAACTGGGGCGTCTTTCATCCGGGCGCCTAGCCGGGCGTGCGCAGCACGGTTGTAGCAGAGACCGGCCTTGTGGCCTTCCGCCGTTCTGACCACTGATCAGAAGGTCGGGAGTTCGAGTCCCTCCGGACGCGCACCCCGGCCGTCGGCGCGAGTCCGCCCGGCCGGCTCGACACCGCTCGAGTCCCGCGCGGTCACCGATGCGGCGAGCTCGACCATCAGCGTGACGGCCTCCTCGTTCGAGAGACCGTTGTCGAGGTTGAGGGAGTGCCAGGTCCAGAACGACACGGCATGGCCGATGACCGCGTCGAGGACCCCGGGCGCCGACGCAGCGACGAACGGCTCGCGAAGCGCGCGCCGGAAGGAGAGGTTCTGCTCCCCGAGGCCCTGCCGCTGGCCCGCGGGCAGCGCGTCCCAATCGCGGTAGATACCGGTGAGCATCCCCGAACCGTCCCGGTAGAACCGGTACAGGTCCAACAGTCCGAACCGGAGACGTTCGAGCGGCTGCTCGATGTCGGCCCATGCCGAGGGGTCGGGGACCTGTTGCCGGGAGAGCCAGTGGGCCGAGCACGCACCGTAGAGCGCTTCCTCGTCGGGGAAGTGCCGGTAGACGGTGACGCGGGTCACGCCGGCCACCTCGGCGATCGCCGCGATGGTGGTCCGCGCCGGGCCGACCGTCCCATGCAGAGTCACGGCGGCGCCCACGATCCGCTGCCGGGTCTCATCCACCTGCTCGACTCGCCGGCTCATCTCGTAGCGACGCCTATTGGGTGTACGCGGCTGTTCACTCAACTCTTGACACCACGCCTCGTTCGGGTCGACACTTTCGGTACACGCCAGTGTATAACGAAATAGAAGGGTGACCCGAGATGAGCCTCGACGACGAACCACGACTGACCGTCGTGCAGCCGAACGAAGGGCGCGAGGGAAGCCTCGGCAGCATCGGGGTCGTCTTCAAGCTCTTCGGTGAACAAACCGACCATCAGGTGTCGATCGTCGAGCATCCCTTCCCGGTCGGCGCTTTGGTACCGCCCCACCTGCACACGCGTGAGGACGAGTACTCCATCGTGATCGAAGGCGAGATCGGGTTCCGTTCCGGCGATCGCGAGGTGGTGCTGGGCGCCGGCGGCTACATCACGAAGCCTCGAGGCGAGGTGCACACGATGTGGAATGCGGGAAGTACACCGGCGCGGATGATCGAGGTGATCGCCCCAGCCGGATTCGAGCACTTCTTCTGGGGACTGGCGGACGCGTTCCAAGACGGCCCTCCAGATCCGGGGGAGATTCAACGACTCGCCGCCGAACACGGGCTCCAATTCAGTGAACCGTCGTGGTTGCCGGACCTCGTCCAGCGCTACGGCCTCACACCGCTCGGCTGACGGGCTCCGCCGTGACCGTTCGCACGGCGCCCGGGTCATCAGTGCTCTCCCGCGTGGCAGCGGCGCCGCTGCTTCGCATGGCCGTCGTCGTCCTCGGACTGCACCTCATCGGTGGGATCCTGCTACTGACCGAAGTCGGCCGTGCGGTCACGCCCCGTGGCGCCGGTCCCGTGTTCGGGGTCAGCATCGGGATCGCCGCCTACCTCCTCGGAATGCGGCACGCCTTCGACGTCGATCACATCGCGGCGATCGATTCCACCACGCGCAAACTGCTCGGGGACGGCGTCCGCACCCGGTCGGTCGGTTTCTGGTTCTCCCTCGGCCATTCCAGCGTCGTGTTCCTGCTCTGCACTGGACTCGCCGCCGGAGCCGGGCTCGTCGGTGACCTCGTCGCACCAGCGGGCGGAGGACTTCGCGACACCCTCGCGCTCCTGGGAACGACCGTGTCGGGCGCATTCCTGTGCGGGCTCGGGCTCCTCAACCTCGGGCTGCTCGGCCGTCTCCTGGCCGGCCTCCGCCCGGCGCGGGGCGGGCGATCCCGGACAGAGGCGTTCCCGGGTGGGGTGCTCGTGCGCGTTCTTCGACCGCTGATGCGCACCGTGACCCGCCCCTGGCAGATGTACCTCGTGGGCCTGCTCTTCGGGCTCGGGTTCGACACCGCATCCGAAGTAGCCCTCCTCGTGGTCGCCGGGGGCGCAGCGATGGCGGCCGTGCCCTGGTACGCGATCCTGTCCCTCCCCGTCCTGTTCGCCGCGGGCATGAGCCTGCTCGACACCCTCGACGGCTGGTTCATGAGCCTCGCCTACGGCTGGGCGTTCACTCACCCTCGCCGACGACTGGCCTACAACTGCGCGCTCACCGCACTATCGGCCGGCGTCGCCCTCACCATCGGCACTTTCGAGCTCGCATCGACCACCACAGCAGGCAGCACGACCGGGGTCGACTTCGGAGCGCTCGGCTACGGCGTCGTGGGGCTGTTCGTCGTCGTATGGCTCAGCGCTGTGGCCGCCAGCCATTCGCGCGCAGGAAGGCGGGTAGCGGACTGACGGACGACGCTCCGCCCACCCCTCCCCGTGCACGCAGTGCGTGCGCCCCCTGCGCGATCGCTCCAGCAGGTCCCGAGCCGAGGTTCCGCCCCCATGTCCACGGCCCTATCGAGGTCCGTGGCCCACAGGGCGCGAAAGGCCACCGCCGCGACCCTCACCGCGAGGCCTCGTGCTCACTGACCTCGGGAAGCGTCAGCCTTCGTTGACGTCCATCGGATCGCCGCCGACGCGCCGGTTCTCGTCGAGCCCGTCGATGGCCGCCATCTCCTCCGGCGTCAGCTCGAAGCCGAACACGTCGAAGTTCTCGGTCATCCGCTCACGCGAGCTGGACTTCGGGATCACGATGTTGCCGGTCTGCACGTGCCAGCGCAGCACGACCTGCGCCGGCGTGACGCTGTGCGCGGCCGCCGCGTCCTTGATCGGCGCCTTGCCGAACAGGTCGTACTTGCCCTGGCCGAGCGGCCCCCACGACTCGGTGAGAATCCCGTGCCGGTCCTGGAAGGCCCGCAGCTCGCGCTGCTGGAAGATCGGGTGCAGCTCGACCTGGTTCACCGACGGCACCGTGTCCGTCTCGGCGAGCAGCCGCTCCAGGTGCGGGACGAGGAAGTTGCTGACGCCGATGCTCTTCGCCCGGCCGTCGCGCGTGAACGTCTCGAAGGTGCGCCAGGTGTCCACGTAGGCGTCGACCTTCGGCATCGGCCAGTGGATGAGGTAGAGGTCGATGTAGCCGGCGTCGAGGGCGTCGAGGCTGCGCTGGAAGGCGCCCTCCACGTCCCGAGCACGGTGGTGGTCGTTGCGCAGCTTGGTCGTGAGGAAGATCTCCTCGCGCGGAACGCCGGAGGCCCGCATGGCGGCGCCGACCTCGCGCTCGTTGTTGTAGCCGGTGGCGGTGTCGATGTGCCGGAAGCCCACCTCGATCGCCTCCTCGACCACCCGCTGGGTGTCCTTCGGCTCGACGAGGAAGACGCCGAATCCGAGCTGCGGGATCGACGTGCCGGAGTTGAGCGGGAGGGCGGGAACGGAAGAGGCCATGTGCGCGAGCCTAGATCTGTTCCATCCACACAACCCGAGCACCGCGATGGTGGTCCGGTACCCCACATACCGACGGTCGTTACGTCTCCTGATTCACCGACGCCGCCTCGATCACGATTCGGCGCTCGCGTGTGCACGGCGACGTGAAGAGTCAGGATGCGCTGGCAGGGCCATCCGGAAGCCAGGCGAAGGCCCGGCCCGGTGCGCCGGTGCCGCGGGCGACCTTGAGAGGCGCGAAGCAGAAGACGGCGCCGCGCACCGGCAGCTGGTGCAGGTGGCCGAGCGCCTCGATGAAGGCGACCCTCGCGCCGAGGGCGAGGGTGTGCACGGCCGCACCGGCGTGACTCGAGCCCATGCTCGCTCCATCCGTTCCGACACAGGTGACGCCGCGGTCCATGAGGAGCCGCATGGCGTCGGCGTCGGGGGCGGGCCAGCCGGGCGTGGTGCGCGTGACGAGCGGGTGGTGGCTGTAGGCGAGGCCTGCCTCCCCCCGCACGTAGTGCCGGTCCCAGCCCGTGCGGAAGAGCACGATGTCGCCGGGGGCGAATCGGTCGTTCTCCTCCTCCCACGCAGCCAGGAACTCGACGGTGATGATGGGAGAGACGCCGGGGCCGGACCCGGGCAGGTCCTGCGGGATCTCCACCACCACGGCAGCACCCATGAGCTGCCGCAGCGGCAGCTGCTCGACGGTGATGCTGCCGGCCTCCGCGGCCCCGGGCAGCCCGGTCTTCGACTCCGGGATGAAGTGTGCGGGGGCGTCCACATGGGTGCCGGTGTGCTCGTCGATCAACAGCCAGCGCGTCTGGTAGGGCCCGACTTCGCTCTTCAGCGGCGAAACCTGGTCGTCCCGCGCCTCGAAGTAGTTGAACGTCTTCTGCTGGTACGGCATGTGCTTGGCCCACGCCGCGGGCAACTCCTCGGCGAGCAACAGTGTGAGATCGACGACTCGGAGGTCGAGAAGGGCTTTCATCTGCTCGTCCATCGCAACTCCCCTGTGTCTCGGCCTACCCCGCCCGGATACGGGTCGCCTGACCAGATTCCGGCGCTTCGATGATCACGGCCTCGAGGTCATCATCGGCCAACGTCGTGAGCGTCGCGGGCGTTCGCTGTCATGAACCCGTCACCGGTCCGCCCGAAGCAGGTCTGGTCCTCAACCGACGCCATCGGCTGCTAGGGGGCTGTCGCGGAATCGGCCCCTGATCCTGACTCCGTGAGGACCGCCGTCACGAGCGTCCGTGCCATCCACACCAGCACCTCGACTGCTTCGGTGACGGACAGATCGGCGACGTCCCGGGTCCACACCACGGCGTCGGCGCCGAACAGGGGCATCAAGGCCGCGCGCAGGCGCCAGCGCGCGGCCCCGGGAACGTCGACGGGCAACCCTGACAGCAGTTCGTCGATCCACCGGTCCCGCTGCATGCGTCCTCTCCGGGACAACCCGTGCTGTGCGCTGTTCTCCCCGAGGGAGACGGCGAGGACGGCCCGCAACTCGCGTTCATGGTCGAACGCCCACTGCGCGGTCGCCCGGACCAGGGCCTCGGCCCGATCCGCCAGGCCGGCGAGGTGATCGCCCCCCGAGCCGACGACGGCAGGAACGATCGCGTCCTGAACCGGCCGCGTCGCCCACAGCAGGACCGCGTCGTTGTTGAGGAAGTGCCGGTAGGCCGTGGCCCGGGACACCTGCGCGCGCGCCGCCACGGCGTCGACGGTCATCGGGCCCCCTTCGCGGAGCTGAGCCCGGGCCGCCGCCGTCAGCCGCTCGCGCATCCGTCGACTCGCCGGAGTGGGCGGAACGTCCCCGTTGACAGCACTGGTCACGAGCAGCATGATACTCACGTCTAAACTTGAGACGGATGTCTCAATCAGAGGAGCCATCATGACTGAACACCTGCTCACCCCGCGCGTATCCGTCCTCGGCCCGGAGGACGGCGAGCTCCTGCGAGCAGGACCTGTGCTGCACCGCGTGCTCGAGGACGGCAGCACCACCGAGGGTCGCCTCGGGCTCGTGGAGTGCCGGATGCCGGCCGGATGGGGCGGACCGCCGCAGCACATCCACCGCGCTCACGACGAGTCCTTCTTCGTCCTCACCGGTTCCGTCCGATTCCGAAGCGGCTCGGCCGAGCACGTCCTGGGGCCGGGCTCCACCTTCGTCGCCGGCATGGGAACCCCGCACACGTTCGGCAACGCCGACCCCCACGAGCCGGCCTCGCTGCTGCTCACGGTGACGCCCCAGCGGTACATCGGGTACTTCCGCGAGCTGCAGGACCTCCGTCCCGGCCCCGACGGGATGCTCGTTGCGGCCGAGATCCTGACGTTGATGTCGCGGTACTCGACGGAGCCGTTCTCGCCTTCATGAGGGGGACCGCTGCCTGCTCGACGCCGCAGGCGGGCGAGCATGCGCTGCTCGACCGACCGCACGGCGACGGAGATCTAGAGGTACTCCAGCGCGTTCCACTCCTGGACGGGAAGAGGCTCGGCCAGCCCCTCGAGGACGAACGGGTCGCCCAGGGGAAACGCCGCTGCGGCTTCCGCATCGCGGAAGACAGCCATGGAGCCGCTCCCCGGGGCCGGCAGCAGCGGTCCGATGAGCAGGATCCTCCCGTCAGCCGCCACGCGATCGAGATACTCGCGATGCCGCGGGTAGACCTCCATGACGCGCGCCTCGGCCCCCTCCTTCATCACGTACCGAGAGACGTAGAGCACCCTGGATCCCCTCCCGCACCCGCTCGAGATCGAACGGCAGGAGCACGGTACAGGGGAGCAGGACCCCGGGTATGCGCGGCCGAGGGCCGAGTCAGGGAGCTCGGCCCTCCGACGGGACGATCCCGGCCCCTAGCTCGTGAACCGGAACGACCGGCGTATCGAGTCGAACACGGCCAGATCGGCCGCATTCATGCTCGATCCGCTCGCCTCGAAGATGGCTGCGTAGCCGCGGTCGCCATGCACGAAGGCGAACTTGACGGGGTTCACCTCGCCGCAGGTCGCCGTCCAGGTCAGGGCCGGCTCGTCGCCGAGCACCACCTTCTTCGCGGTCCTGGCATCGACACATCCCGCCCGTACGCCGCGCACCACGGCCGCCCGCCAGGGGGTCAGCTGGATCCCCTTCGCCGCGGGCGCGGCGCCGATCGTGAACACGCGTTGGGTCTTCGAGTCGGCGAAATCGGCGAACGCGGGTGACTCCTGGCCCTGCAACGCCTTGCCGTCCCACACGTCCTGCGCGTCGACCCCTGACCATCCCTGCGGGAGGGTCAGCCGGAAGTGGTACCGCTTCGACACGAATTCGTGCGCCCCCGACGTCAGCGTCGCGGTCACGGTGGGCGTCGGTCGGGGCTGCGAGGTGGCCTTCGTCGCAGGCGATGCGCAGCCTGCGGTGACCATCACGAGGGCGATGAGCCCGAGTGTGAATGCGCTCCTCTGCCCCATGCGTGGCATGTCGCCTCCTGCGCGGCCACGCTAGCCCTCCCGGAGCCGGGATGACCCAGGTCTCTTCGAATCACCCGCCTCCGCGATGCGGCCCTCGACCGCGCACGCCGCAGCCCCTTCGCGACCGCGCCACGCAGCCACCGACGAGGCCCGCATGCAGCCGATGGCCGTCAGACCCCCGCGCGCCGGACCATGCCCGGCATCACGTCCGCGACCCGTCCTGCCCCGAGACCGGCCATGGCCGCGGCGACCTCCTCGTTGAGGGCCTGGAGCACGGCTTCGAGCTGCGCCTGACCGCCCGCCGCGAGCGCCCACAGCACCGGCCGCCCGATCCCGACGGCGGCCGCCCCGAGCGCGAGCGCCCGGACCACGTCCGCGCCGGAACGGATGCCACCGTCGACGAGCACCGGTGCACGCCCTGCCACGGCGTCGGCGATCCCGCCGAGGACGTCGGCGACCGGGGCCACGCCGGAGAGCTGGCGACGTCCATGGTTCGACACGACGACGCCGGCCGCGCCCGCGTCCAGGGCCCGGATCGCATCCTCCGGAGTCATGACACCCTTCGCCCAGACCGGCAGTCCGGACGACTCGACGATGGCCGCGACGTCGTCCGGCGTGAAGCAGCTCTCCACGGCAGCGCCCGCGCCACCACCCGTCGGCCCCACGTTGCCGCGCACGGCCACGGGTCCCACGAGGGGCGCTCGGCGGAAGCTCGCGTCGGCGAGGGTGCCCGGTACATCGAGGGTCAGCACGAAGGCGGCTGCGCCGGCATCGGCGCAACGCGCCAGGTAGTCGGCGGTCACCGCCCGGTCCCGCTGCACGTAGATCTGCGCCCACCACGGGGACGTCGCGGATGCGGCGAAGCGCTCCACCGCGATCGAGGCGTTGTGCGAGTAGGTCATCAGCATGCCGGCGTTCGCGGCGGCGGCGATGGTGAGGCACTCGCCCTCGTCGTGGCAGGCGCCGTGGCCGGCGGTGGCGGCGATCGTCACCGGCGACGCGAAACGAGCTCCGCCGAGCTCGACGCTCGTGTCGATCGTCGTCAGACCCGTCAGGATCCGGGGGACGAGATCCCACTGATCCCAGGCCCGTGCGTCGCGCTCGGAGTCGGCTCGACCGTCCGCCGTCCCTTGGAAGAACGCCCAGGCGTCCGGCGGCACGGCGGCTTGCGCCGCGGCTCGGAGAGGCGCGAAGTCCATCCGCCTCACCATGCCACACGACGAAGGAGCCGGCGAGGCGGCCGGATCCGCGTCGTACGCCGGGCGGGTGACCTCCTGCTCCGCTGCGCCTGCGGCGTCTGGAGGTCGTCGGCGCGGAACGCGCCGGCACGAGGTAGTCGCCGGATCCGGTTCCCAGCCCTGCCGCGCCCTCGACGGTCGCGGCACCGACGCCGCACTCGATGCGGCGCGTCTCCAGACCGAACCCCTCGCGCCGGCGGCGCGACGCGACTCAGACAGGCCTCACCATGCGACCCATACGCGAGGAGCGCCTCCGCGCGGCCCTCATCAACACCTCGCAGCGCGAACGGAAAGCACTCATCCTGCCGCCCGGCTTCGGATCACTCCCCCGGGACGGGCTCGACCACCTCGGCTGGCGCGACCCGAAGCAGCCACTGGTGGGGTACGTGTTCGCCGAGCTCGAGAACGACGTGGTCGGTGTGCTGCTCAGGCAGGCCGAGCGCACCCCAGGGACGACCGCGCAGTGCTCGTGGTGCGAGGACGTCCAGCTGCCGAACCCCGTCGTGTTCTTCAGCGCCAAGCGCCCCGGTGCCGCAGGGCGGAACGGCGACACGGTCGGCGTGCTGATCTGCGCGGACTCCGAGTGCTCCCGCAACGTGCGGAAGCGCCCCGCGATGGCCTACCTCGGCTTCGACGTCGAAGCGGCCCGGCAGCATCGCATCGAACGGCTGCGGGAGCACGTGACCGGTTCGCGCGGGATCTCCAGGGGACCTGATGCGGCCGAGAGCGCGCTCGTCCACGCACCCCGCAGGAGATGTCCTCGGCGGGGACGGTCGTGATGCTGGAGTACGCGCGCTCAGTGCTTCGGCGTGACCGTCTCGTTCGTGCAGTCGACCGTCACGGACGCAGGAGGAGGTGGCGCCAGGAGCGCGAGCCGGGGCGTGCCACGGATCCCGGTCCCGCCGATGCCGGCCGGCGTCCCCCACGCCGGCGGCGGGGCGATGTCAAGGGGCCTCTGTGGCTCAGCGCGGGCGCCCGGTGAGGGATACATTGCGTGACAGCGCGTTCGGCCGGGTCCCTTCTGCTCGCCCCGGTCCGCCGACGCTCGGACGCGGCACCTGCCGCGGCGTCGCGGCCTGCGGTATCCGCGCTGCACGACGAGGAGCGGGAACCCGATGACCGAGGGGCAGGCGAGCGCCGGGCCGGAGTCGCGCGACTCGTTCTTCGGAGCGCTGATGGGCGCCCTGCCGGAAGCGGCCGTCGTCACGGACGACGAGCAGGACATCGTCTACGTGAACGACGCCTTCACCACCATGACCGGCTACACCCTGGACGAGGTCCGAGGCCGTAACTGCCGGTTCCTGCAGGGCCCCGGAACGGACCAGGCCACCGTCCGGGCGGTCCGCGACGCCCTCCGGGCCGGCGAACCCTTCCGCGGGCGACTGCTGAACCACCGGAAGGACGGCGACGCGTTCTGGAACGAGCTGGCGCTCGCACCGATCGGGGGCACCTCCGGCCGGCCCGCGAACTTCATCGCGCTCGAGCGGGACGTGTCCACGAGCGTCGCGGACCGGGCGGGACTGGCCGAGCTGCTGCAGCAGACGGAGCGGGAGCGGGCGACGCTCGGCGCCCTGCTCGACACCGCGCGCACCCTCGCACAGGAGGTGAGCACCGAGAAGGTGCTGCGCTCCGTGGCGGATTCGATCCCCGGGCTCTGCGGCTCCGAGCGGTCGGCGGTGGCCGTCTGGGACCCGGAGACCTCGCGCCTGTCCATCGCCGCTCACACCGGCTGGCCCTCGCACCTCGACGAGCTGATGACGGGCGCGATCGTCTCGCCCTCCACCAGTCCGGAGCTCGCCGACATCGTGGTGAGGCCCGAGCCGGTGCTGATCCGCGACCCCGCATCGTCCGCGTGGGCACGCAGCGCCCTCGAGCAGTACGAGATCGACGCCTTCGCCGCGGTCCCCGTGCACTCGACGGGCGAGCTCCGGGGCGTGCTGCTGGCGTACTGGTGCGGAGCCGGTGCGCCGACCGAGATGGAGGAGAACCTCCGCCTCCGTCTGTCGGGCCTCGCGGGCATCGCCGCGATCGCGCTCGACAACGCCCGCCTGATGGAGGAGACGCACTGGATCGCGGCCCACGATCCGCTGACCGGGCTGCCGAACCGATCCATCCTCGAGAAGCGGCTCGCTCGCGCCCTGCAGCGCACGGACGAGCGATCGGCCACGGCCGTCGTCTTCTGCGACATCGACGGCCTGAAGCAGACGAACGACGCCCTCGGGCACGACGCCGGCGACCGGGTGCTGATGGAGGTCGCCGCCCGCCTGCGCGCCTCGCTGCGCCCGGGGGACACCGTGTCCCGGGTGGGCGGAGACGAGTTCGTGATCGTGCTCGAGCACGTCAGCGGGGAGGACGAGGTGCAGCCGATCATCCGTCGGCTCGAGGAGGCGCTCGCCGTCCCGCTCCG
>NZ_JAODBE010000046.1 GCF_025463795.1 Amnibacterium sp. | reverse complement strand
GACCGGCCGGTCGCCCGCGCCGAGCTCGCGCAGATGCTCTTCCCGGAGGCGGACGATCCGCTCGCCGCCCTGCGCTGGAGCCTCGCCGACCTGCGCCGCGTGCTCGGCTCCCCGGCCGTCGCGCGTGGCGACCCGCTGTCGGTCGATCGGACGGCGCTCGAGCTGGACGTCTGGGACCTCGAGGACGGGCTGCTGCCGTCGGCACCCGGCCCGCTGCTCGACGGCGTCGACCTGCGCGACTGCCCCGACTTCGACGGCTGGCTGGTGCTCGCCCGCGCCCGCTGCGAGCACCGGGTCCGCGAGGCCCTGCGCGCCGCCGCGCTCGGCGCCCTCACGGAGGGCGACCTCCCGGCCGCGCTCGAGGTGGCCGAGCGGGCCGCCCGGCTCGATCCGCTCGACGAGGCGGCCCAGGAGCTCTTCCTGCGCACCCTCGTCCTCGCCGGCAGGCCCGCTCTCGCCGCGGCGCATCTCGCGGTCTGCGAGCGGGCGTTCGCGCGCGAGGGCCTGCCCCTCTCCCCCGCGGTCCGGCTCGCGGCGGCGGTCCGTGCGGCGCGGCCGTCGAACGGGATCCGAGCCGGCATCGCGGCCGCGTCGCTGCTGCAGGCCGGCACGGCGGCGCTCGCCGCGGGCGCGGCCGACGGCGGGGTGGAGACCCTGCGCCGGGCGGCCGACGACGCGGCCCGTGCCGGCGACCACGGCCTGCACGCCGAGGTGCTCGCCGCCCTCGGCGCGGCGCTCGTGCACGCGGTCCGCGGTGCCGACGGCGAAGGGTCGGTGGTCCTCCACCAGGCGCTGCACGCCGCCCGCGTCGCCGGCCGCGACGCGCTCGCCGCCGACGTGCTGCGCGAGCTCGCGTTCGTCGACCTGCAGGCCGGCCGGCACGGATCCGCGTCCCGGGCCCTCGACGAGGCCGCGGACGTCGCCCGGCCCCTCGGGGACGATGCCCTCGAGGCCAGGATCCTGGCCGTGCACGGCATGAACGAGGCCGACCTCGGCCACCACGCGGCGGGCGCGGCGCTGCTCGAACGGTCGGCCGAGACGGCGGGCCGTGCCGGCGCAGCCCGCCAGCGCGTCTGGTCGCTCGGCGTGCTGGCCCGCTCGCTGCTGCTCCTCGACCGGGTCGACGACGCGAGGGCGGCGGCCGCGGCGAGCATGGCGGGGGCGCGCATGCAGCGGTGGAACGCGTTCCTGCCCTGGCCGCAGGCGCTGCACGCCGAGTGCGACGCGCGACGCGGTGACTGGCGCACCGCGGAGGCCGACGCCGAGGCGGCCTTCGCCCTCGCCTGCGAGCTCGGCGACCCGTGCTGGGAGGGCATGGCGGCCCGCGCCCTCGGGCTGATCGCCGTGCACGGGGGCGATCCGGAGGCGGGCTGGTCGTGGACGCTCGACGCGCGGGTCCGCTGCGACCGGGTGCCGGACCGCTACGTCTGGGTGTCGGGGTACGTGGGCCTCGCGCAGCTCGAGATCACCCGCCGCACGGATCCGGCCGCGCTGCCGGACCTCGCGGCGCGACTCCACGCCGAGGCGCTCCGCGACGACCTGCCCGAGTTCCAGGCGTGGGCAGCGGTGCACGCCGCCGAAGCGGGGCACCGGGCGTCGGCGGGCGTCGCGAGGGCGGCCGCGACCGGCGTCGACTCCCCCGGCCTGCACCGGCGGATCCGGGCGCTCCGCGCCTGACCTCAGGACGCCGGCGCGCCGGCCGTCGCCAGCGCGGCGGCCTCCTTCCTCGTGCGCACGCCCAGCTTCATCAGCACGTTCGACACGTGGTGGTCCACGGTCTTCGCCGAGATGATCAGCGCCGACGCGATCTCCTTGTTCGAGCGCCCCGCGACGATCTCGTGCAGCACCTCGTTCTCGCGCTCCGTGAGGCCGTGCGGGTCCTCGAGCGTCGCTCTCCGCAGACCGGCGGGCACGCGGACGGCGCCGATCGCCCGGAGGCGGGCGCGCGCGATGCGGGCCGCGGGCGCGGCGCCGAGCAGCTCGAGCCGGGCGAAGGCCTCCCGCAGCCGGTGCTCGTCGTCGGACGCGATCCCGGCGATCGCGGCGTCGTACGGCCGCCCGATCGCGTCCCAGGCCCCCATCGCGCCGTCCACGTCCCCGTCGATCTCGAGCCGCACCGCCGTCTGGGCGCCCAGCGGAACGGGGTCGGCCGACGGGCGCCCGATCCGGTGCAGCCACAGCTGGATCAGGCCGCGCTGCGGATCGCCGAGCGGGGCACCGAAGTCGAGCACCGCACGGATCTCCGCCTCGGCGGCCGCCCGGTCGCCGAGGAGCCACCGGCCTTCGGCGCGGGCGAGCCGGGCCGCGAGCACGAACTCGACCTCGTCGATCCCCGCCGCGAGCTCGAGGGCCTCGTCGAGGAGCGCCCATGCGCCCGGCTCACCGGCGCGGACCCTCGCGAGCCCGCCGCTGATCAAGGGGTTGAGCCGGTTCGACGGCGACGGCGTGCGGGTCAGCAGGGCGTCGGACAGCGCGACGGCGGCGCGGGAGCGACCCGCCTCGGCGAGCTCCAGCGCACGGGCGCCCTGCACGCAGGTGCCGAACGTCGCGATCTGGTTGTCCCCGCAGTACACGGCGCCCTCGTCGACGAGGCGCTCCGCCTCATCGACGCGATGCTGCCCGTACAGGAGCGGCACCAGGTTCGCGTAGGCCCGGCCGGCCTGCTCGTGCACACGATGCTCCAGCGCGATGGCGAGCGCGGTCCGCAGCGGCTCCTCGCCGTCGCCTCCCGTCGCGGCGAGACAGCATCCCTCGGTGTCGAGCGCGTCGCTCACGACCGCCGGAACGGCGAAGCGCTCCCCGAGCGCCCGGGCGGTCCGTGCGAGCTCGATCGCCTCGTCGAGCCGGACGGCGCTCATCCGCTGATGGGCGAGGTTGGCGTACGCCCAGGCCAGCTCGGGTCCGGGGAACGGGGTGAGGGCCGCGAGGGACGCCTCGGCCCGGATCGTCGCCTCGGCGCCCCGGCACAGTCGCCACATCACCCGGGACAGGCGGCGCAGGGTGGCGCCCTCGCGCAGCCGGTCGCCGACCGCCCGCCAGGTGGCGAGGGCGGCCTCCCACTCGACGGCGGACTCCGCGAACCGGTCGGCGAGGGACAGCTCGGTCGCGAGGTCGTGCCGGCGCTCGGCGAGGACCACCGGATCCCCGCCGAGTGCCGCGTCCACAGCCGACCGGTAGTGACCGATCGCCTCGATGTGGGCGCCGAGCAGCGCGGCCTGCGCGCCGGCGACCGGGGCGTGGCGGAGCACGGCCGGGCCGTCGCCGGCGGCCGCGGCGTGATGGGCGAGCCGCGAGAACGCGTGCGGATGCTGCACCTGGAGGGCGTCGAGGACGGCCGCGTGGATCCGTGCTGCCCGGTAGGCCGGCACCGCGTCGAGGACCGCCGTCCTCGCGATCTCGTGCCGGAACCGGATCTCGCCGTCGTCGACGAGGAGGCCGACCGCGAGGAGCTCGTCGAGCGCGGCGGGCACGTCCGCGCCGGGGCGGACCGCGGCCAGCAGCCCGGCCTTGCCGCCGGGGCCGGCGCACATGTCCAGCCAGGCGGCGTCCGGCCCCTCCAGGGGTGCGCGGATGAGCGCGAGGGCGGCGAGCTGGCTGCCCTCGTCCTGGACGCCGGCCTTTCCGGACCGCACCGACGACAGCCGCC
>NZ_JAODBE010000005.1 GCF_025463795.1 Amnibacterium sp. | reverse complement strand
CGCCCGCGACGCCGACGGGCCAGGGCACGGCGGGCATTGCGGCGGCGACCCGGGCGACGGCGGCGATCCAAGCGGCCGGCAGCCAGGCGAGCAGGGCGAGGCCGCCGCCGAGCGGCGGGATCAGGGGCAGCAGAAGGCATGCGAGCAGCCCCAGCACGGTGACGACGGGTGCCGCCGGCTCGGCGGCGAGGTTCGCCAGAACGCCCGCGAGCGGCACGGTCGGCTGCAGCAGCACGAGCACCGGCTCGCAGGCGAGCTGTGCGGCGATCGGCACCGCGAGGGCCAACGCGAGTCGCCGGGGCAGCACACGGCCGAGCCGGTCCGCGATGGGCCGGGTGAGCAGCAGGAGGCCGCCGGTCGCCAGGGCGCTGAGCAGGAAGCCCGGATTCCGGGCGAGCCATGGATCGCCGAGCAGCAGCACGAGCACCGCGACCGCCAGCGCCGGCGTACCGGCGGCTCGCCGGCCGGTCACGAGGCAGGTGAGCGCGACGGCCGCCATCACCGCGGCACGCAGCACGCTCGGTTGCGGAGTCACCAGCACGACGAAGCCGAGGAGGGCGCCCGCTGCCGCGAGGCCGCGGGCCCAGCGCGGGAGCCGGGCGAGGGTCGCGAGGCCGAGGACGGCGACGGTGACGACCGCGCAGTTCGCGCCGGACACCGCGGTGAGATGGCTGAGCGAGGCGTCCTTCATCGCCTGGTCGAGGGTCTGGCTCACTCGGCTGGTGTCGCCGATGGCGAGACCGGGGAGGAGGGCGCCGCCGTCTCCCGGGAGCCTCCCGGCCCGGCGCACGAGGCCGGCGCGGAGCGCCTGCGCTGCGCGCTGCACCGGATCGGCCCTGCCGACGACGCGGACGCTGCCCCGGGTACCCGCCGTGAAGGCCACATCGTCGTCCGGCGGCGCCCGCCGGACCACGAGGACCACCGCGATGGACGTGCCGGGCGCCTGCGCCGCGAGGGGCAGCCGGTCCGCGAAGACGACGAGCGGCGCGGACGCCGGGCGGGCCGTCCCGCCGACGGTCGCCGCCGTCAGCACCGCACGCACGAGGAGCCGCCGAGTGAGCGCGCCGGCATGGTCGTTGGACGCGATCGGCGTGACCGACTCGATCCGCAGCACCGCGGAGACGGGTGAGCCGGTCGGCAGCCACCCCGGATCTCGCGCCGGCTGGTGCACGCCGACGGCGAGAGCGACCGCGCCCGCGGCCGCGGCGGTCGCGAGCACCAGCCGACGGATGGGCCGACCGAGACGGCGCATCGAGACCGGGACGACGATCGCCGTGCCGCCCGCGACCAGCGCCACCACCGGCCAGAGGCCCGGCGCCATCGTGAGCGCCGCTGCGAGTGCCTCCGCGAGCAGCGCCGGGACGAGCAGACCGGTGCGAGCGAGGGCCGCCTTCACGGGGTGACGAGGCCCTGCAGGCCCGCCAGCGTCTTCGGCCCGACGCCACCGACCTTCAGCAGGTCGTTCACGGAGCGGAACGGCCCGTTCGCGGTGCGCCACGCGATGATCCGCGCGGCCATGGCCGGCCCGATCCGCGGCAGGGTCTCGAGCTGCTCGGCGCTCGCCGCGCTGAGGCTGACCGGACCCCCGGCCGCCGTCGCTGCGGGCGCCGCGGCAGGCGCCGAGCCCCGCGTCGGAACCATGAGCTGCTGCCCGTCGACCACCCGGGCGGCGAGGTTCACGCCGCTCTCGTCCGCCTGAGCGGTCGGTCCGCCTGCCGCCGCGATCGCGTCGATGGCCCGGGAGCCGTCCGGCACGGACACGAGTCCTGGTCGGCGGACGGCGCCCGTGACCTGCACGAGCAGCGCGGAGGGCGTGGGTGCGGGCGACGATCGGGCCGGCACGACGGCGACCCGCACCGTGCCGCCGCTCGCCGACGTGGCCGAGAGGGCCACGGCGATCACGAGCGCGACGATCGCGACGGCGATCCCGCCGCCGATCAGCAGCCGGCGTCGGGCCGACCGCGCCCTGGCGAGCAGGTCGGCGATGAGGGGTTCCACGCGGGCACGCTAGGGAAGCGGCGCGGCGCACCCGGGGACACCGCCCGTCAGCCCCCCGGGATGCCGGTGGGACGGCCTGGGGAGGACCGGACGCTACTCGGTGGCGATGCTCACGACCTTCGGCGCCCGCACGACGACGCGACCGATCCGCTTCTCCCCCAGGGCGCGACGGACGACGTCGTTGCCTCTGGCGAGGCGCTCGAGGTCCTCGGCGGTGATGGTGGGCGGCACGTCGAGCCGTGCCCGCACCTTGCCGTCGACCTGCACGATCGCCGTCACCGACTCCTCGACGAGCAGGGTCGGGTCGGCCTTCCGCCAGCCGTAGAGGGCGACGGGCGGCGGGTAGCCGAGCCGCTCCCACATCTCCTCGGCCGTGAACGGCGCGACGAGGCTCAGGATCAGCGCGATCGTCTCGGTCGCCTCCCGCACCGCGGCGTCCGCGGCCCCCGGGCCGGAGTCGATCGCCTTCCTCGTCGCGTTGGTGAGCTCCATCACCCGCGCGATGAGCACGTTGAACTTGAACGCCTCCACCAGGCCGGGCGCGTCGGCGAGCAGCCGGTGCGTGGGGCGGCGCAGCGAGTCGTCGCCGGTCGCCCAGACGACGTCGGGCCGGCTCGTCACGTCCTCGGCGAGCCGCAGGGCGCGGGCGAGGAACTTCATGGAACCCGCCGGGTGGACGTCCTCCCAGTTGATCGCGTCCTCGGGCGGGCCGGCGAAGGCCATCGCTACCCGGATGGCGTCGACGCCCCACGTGTCGATCGCCGTGCCGAGGTCGACCCCGCCGCGGCTCTTCGACATCTTCTGGCCGCCCGACAGCACCATGCCCTGGTTGAGCAGCGCGCTGAACGGCTCGGTGAAGTGCACGAGGCCCATGTCGAAGAGCACCTTGGTGATGAAGCGTGCGTAGAGCAGGTGCAGGATCGCGTGCTCGACGCCGCCGACGTACTGGTCGACGGGCGCCCACTTCTCGGCCTCTGCCGGGTCGAAGGGCCGGGCGTCGTCGTGCGGCGACAGGAAGCGCAGGAAGTACCAGGAGCTGTCGACGAAGGTGTCCATCGTGTCCGCGTCCCGACGCGCCGGGCTGCCGTCGATCGGGCTCGGCACGTTGACCCACGCCTCGGCCGCGCCGAGGGGCGAGGTGCCCTTGGGCTTGAGGTCGAGCCCCTCGGTGTCCGGCAGCAGCACCGGTAGCCGGTCCTCGGGCACGGGGATCTCCGTGCCGTCGGCCGCATGGATGATCGGGATCGGCGTGCCCCAGAACCGCTGCCGCGAGATCAGCCAGTCGCGCAGGCGGTAGTTCTTCGCGGCGCGACCGGTACCCGCGGCCTCGAGGTCCTTGATGATGCGCTGGATCGCGTTCGTCTTCGACAGACCGTTCAGGGAGCCGGACGCGGTGAGCCGGCCCTCGCCGGGCAGCGCCACGCCGGTCGCCTTCGGGTCGAGGGAGCCGAGGTCGGGCACCGGCTCGCCGGGCCGGATCGTCGGGATGACGCCGGTCGCCGGCTGCGTCGTGTCGACGACGACCCGCACGGGCAGGTCGAACGCCCGCGCGAAGTCGAGGTCGCGCTGGTCGTGCGCCGGCACCGCCATGATGGCGCCGGTGCCGTAGTCGGCGAGCACGTAGTCGGCCGCCCAGATCGGCAGCCGCTCGCCGTTCACGGGGTTGATCGCGTACCGCCCGAGGAACACGCCGGTCTTCACCCGGTCGGCGCTCAGCCGTTCGACCTCGGTCGTGGAGCGGACGCGCGCGAGGTACGCCGCGAACGGCTCGGCGATCTCGGCCGGTGCGCCCTCGACGAGTTCCGCCGCGAGGTCGGCGTCCGGCGCGACGACCATGAACGTCGCGCCGTGCAGCGTGTCCGGACGGGTGGTGAACACCGTGATGGGCTCGTCGCGGCCCTCGACCGGGAAGTCGACCTCGGCACCGTTCGAGCGGCCGATCCAGTTGCGCTGCATCGCCAGCACCTTGGCCGGCCAGGTGCCCTCGAGCTGCTTCAGGTCGTCGAGCAGCCGGTCGGCGTACGCCGTGATGCGGAAGTACCACTGCGTGAGCTTCTTCTTCTCGACGACCGCGCCGGACCGGTCCGACGTGCCGTCGGGCAGCACCTGCTCGTTCGCCAGCACCGTCTGGTCCACCGGATCCCAGTTGACCCAGCTGTCCTTCCGGTACGCGAGGCCGCGGCGGTACAGCTGCAGGAACAGCCACTGGTTCCACCGGTAGTACTCGGGGTCGGACGTGTGCAGCACCCGGCCCCAGTCGAAGCTGACCCCGAACCGGTGGAACGTCTCGCGCTGCTGCGCGATGTTGTCGTACGTCCACTGACGCGGATCCGCTCCGCGTTTGATGGCGGCGTTCTCGGCCGGAAGACCGAACGAGTCCCAGCCGATCGGATGCAGGACGTTGAAGCCGCGCTGACGCCAGTACCGGGCGAGGAAGTCGCCGAGCATGTACTGCTCGGAGTGCCCGACGTGCAGGTCGCCCGACGGGTACGGGAACATGTCGAGGATGTACTTGCGTGGCCGCTTGTCCTCGGGCTGGGAGGAGCGGAAGAGCTGCAGCTCGTCCCATCGGGGCAGCCACTTCTCCTGCAGCTGCTGGGCGGTGGGCAGCCCGTCGGGCTCGGCGTCGGCCATGGTGCGGTCCTTGCGGGAATCGGCGGCGGAACAGCCTTCAACCCTAGAGGTATCTGCGCCTACGCTGACCTCGGGCACGGACGCCGGTGATCCCGGCGGACGGATCAGCGGACGCGAAGGAGCACCTGGTGGACGCATGGCTCACCGCGATGCTCGCGAGCCTCGAGGCGATCGGGGCGTGGCGCTATCTTGTCGCGTTCGGCGGCATGTTCTGCGAGACGTCGCTGTTCGTCGGCCTCGTCGTTCCGGGCGACAGCATCGTGCTCGTCACCGCGACCGCCAACAAGGGCTTCCTCGAGTGGTTCCTCCTCCTGCTCACGGTGATCGCCGGCTCGCTCCTCGGCGAGAGCGTCGGCTACGCCATCGGCGCGTGGTTCGGCGACCGGCTGCGGGGCAGCCGGCTCGGGCAGCGCATCGGCGAGCACCAGTGGCTGCGGGCCGAGCGCTGGCTGAACCGCAGGGGCGGCGTGGCGATCTTCGTCAGCCGGTTCCTGCCGGTGCTGCACGCGCTCGTGCCCGTGACCGTCGGTGCGAGCGACGTGCCGTACCGCCGGTTCCTCGCCTGGACGGCGCCCGCCTGCGCGCTCTGGGCCCTGATCTACGTCTCGGTCGGGACGGCGGCCGGGTCGAGCTACCGTGCGCTGTCGGGCACGCTGCACTTCGCGAGCTGGATCCTCCTCGGCGCCTTCGTGGTCTTCCTGGTCGCCGTCGCCCTCGGCAAGCGCCTCCTGCATCGCTACGAACGGCGTGAGACACGCCTCGACGAGCCGATGGAGACGACGAACGGGGCGGGCGCCGATGCGCGCCCGCCCCGTTCCTAGCAGGGACGCGAGATCAGCCGAGGCCCTTGCTGGTGATCCAGGTCGTGGCCTCCGCGGCCGGGTCGATCTTCTTCGTGAACACCTGATCGTCGATCTTCACGAGCTCCGCCTGCGTGAGGGCGGCGGAGACCTTGTCGACCAGAGCCGTGAGCGCGGAGCTCACCTTGCTGGAGGTGAGGACGGGCACGATGTTCTGCGGACCGAACTGACCCTTGTCGTCCTTGAGCGTCACGAGGTTGTTCTGCGCGATCAGCGGCGAGGTCGTGTAGATGTCCGCGACCTGCACCGTGTTGCTCGTCAGCGCCTTGACCGTCGCCGGTCCGCCGCCGTCCTGGATCGCCTTGAACTTGATGTTCTTCAGCCCGTAGATCGACTTCAGTGCCTTGAGCCCGTCGGGCCGGGTCGAGAACTCCTGGTTCGCCGCGAGCGTGACGCTTCCGGCCTTGGCGAGGTCGCCGTAGGAGGCCAGCCCGTACTTCGACGCGAACGACTTCGTGACCTGGAGGGCGTCGGCGTCGGTCGCCTCGGCGGGCGTCAGGGCGGTCAGGCTCTTCGACTTCAGCTCCCCGTCCAGCACGGTCTTGCCGGTGGCGGCATCGGGCAGCGCCTTGGTGTTGCCGAGGAAGTTGGCGAGCGAGCCGAGGTACTCGGGCGTGAAGTTCACCTCCCCCTTCTCCAGTGCAGGGATGAGGACGGCTCGCTGGCCGACGTTCATCTTGTAGGTGACCGTGTAGCCGTTCTTCGCGAGCACCTGCCCGTAGATCTGGGCGAGCGCCTGCGTCTCCGGGTAGGGGGTAGACCCGATGATCAGGGTCTTGTCACCGGCCTTGCCGGTCGAGGCCGGTGCGCTCGAGCTTCCGGCGAGCGAGCTCGAATTGGAGCAGGCCGTCAGGGTGAGCGCCGTGGTTACGGCCACGGCCGCGAGGCCGAGGGCGCTTCTGCGATTCAGGGACATTGGGGATCAATTTCCTCTCGAGATGGGTGTCCCGGCCGGGCTCGTGATGAATCGGCCGCGTGCTGCGTTGGTGGTTCGGCGCGCGCCACGGGACACCCCACGTGGCGCGGAAGATCGTTGAAGGAGGGCGAACAGCCCGTCGATGGCGAGCGCCAGCACCGTGACGAGGAGCGAGCCGCCGATCATCGGGATGTACTGGTTGCTGTCCGGGCCGAGCAGGATCGAGTTGCCGATCGTGGTGAAGCCGTAGAACGAGGCGAGCGTGGCCGTCGCGACCGTCTGCAGCACGGCCGCACGCAACCCGCCGACGATGAGCGGAGCGCCGAGCGGGATCTCGACCCGCAGCAGCACCTGCCACTCGGTCATGCCCATCGCCCGGGCGGCGTCGACCACCTGCCCGTCCACCGCCTCGATGCCGGCGTACGTCCCTGCCAGCAGGGGCGGGATCCCCAGCAGCGCCAGCGGGATGACGGGAGCCAGCCACTGCGGGTCGAGCGTGAGCGCGATGACCACGACCGAGAACAGGCCGAGCGTCGGCAGCGCCCGAGCGGCGTTGCTCGCGACGATGGCGACCAGACGGCCCCTGCCGGTGTGGCCGATCAGGACGCCCAGCGGGACGGCGACCACCACGGCGACGACGATGCTCGCCAGCGTGATCCCGAGCTGACCGAGCAGCTGGGAGAGCAGCCCCGGGGTCGCGGAGTCGGCCCAGTTCGCCGGGTCGAGCAGCCACGCGACGCCCTGCAGCAGGAGGATCATGCGACCTGCTCCGAGACGGACGCAGCGGCCGGCGCCGAACGCCGAACGCGCCCGCGCCCGGTGCGTCGGCTCCAGGGCAGGAGCAGCCGCCCGACCAGGGAGAGGACCACGTCGAAGACCGCCGCCAGCGCGAGCACCAGCACGATTCCCGTGATGATCTCCACCGCGAAGTCCCGCTGGAAGCCGTCCGTGAAGAGGTTGCCGAGGCTGTCGATGCCGGCGAGCGATCCGATCGTGGCGAGGCTCACGGTGCTGACGGAGACCACCCGGACGCCGGCCAGCAGCACGGGCCCGGCGAGCGGCAGCTCCACGCGGAGGAAGCGCTGCGCCGGCGAGAAGCCCTGCGCGACGGCGGACTCACGGACGCTGGCGGAGACCGAGGCGAACGCGTCCGCGGCGCTGCGCACCATGATCGCGATCGCGTAGACGGTGAGCGCGACGAGGACGTTCTTCGCGTCGAGGAGCGCGAAGCCGAGGACGACCGGCACCAGCAGGATGAACGCCAGTGACGGGATCGTGTAGAGCACGTTGCCGAGCGTGAGCAGCACGGCTCGGGCTGCGGCCGAGCGGCTGGCCCAGTAGCCGAGAGGTACGGAGATCACGAACCCGAGGACGATCGGTGGTACCGAGAGTCCGACGTGGGTCAGGACCAGGGACCAGAGGTCGCCGGCGTGACTCCATACCCAGTCCATCAGGCGTCTCCGGCCTGGTCCGTCTTGTTCGAGACGCTGCGGGACTTCGGTGAGCTGCCTGCGGTGGCGAGCTCGAGGCGACCACCGGGCGCCGTGATGACGCCGGCCGCGTAGCCGGCGGCGTCGACGAGCAGCACCTCGTCGCCGCTCGCGCCGGCCTCGGCCGTCAAGCGCCGCTTGCCGCGCTTGGCCCCGATGAAGTCGGCCACGAAGTCGTTCGCCGGGTTGGCGAGGATCTCCTTCGGGCTGCCGACCTGGGCGACGCGGCCGCCGCGTTGGAGGATCACGACCTGGTTGCCGAGCAGGAAGGCCTCGTCGATGTCGTGGGTGACGAAGACGACGGTCTTGCCGAGCGAGCCCTGGAGGCGCAGCAGCTCCTGCTGGAGCTCGTCGCGCACGATCGGGTCGACGGCGCCGAAGGGCTCGTCCATGAGCAGGATGTTCGGGTCGACGGCGAGGCCGCGCGCGACGCCGACCCGCTGCTGCTGGCCGCCGGACAGCTGGGCCGGGTAGCGCTTCGCGAGGCCGCGGTCGAGCCCGACGCGGTCGAGCAGGGCCAGCGCGTCCTCTCTGGCCTTGCGCTTCGGCACGCCGGTGAGCATCGGCACGGTCGCCACGTTGTCCGCGACCGTGCGGTGCGGCAGCAGGCCCGAGTTCTGCATCACGTAGCCGATGCGGCGGCGCAACCCCACCGGTGGGATGCCGGAGATGTCCTCGCCGTCGATCAGGATCGATCCGCTGCTCGGGTCGACCATGCGATTGATCATCCGCAGCAGCGTCGTCTTGCCGCAGCCCGACGAGCCGACGAGAACCGTGGTCTCGTGCGAGGGGATGGAGAGGGAGAAGTCCTCGACTGCCGTGGTGCCGTCCGGGAAGGTCTTGGAGACGTGGCGGAACTCGATCGCCATGCGCCGGGCTCCGTCCTGCTCGCTGCACGCGCCCCCGATGGCGCGTTGGTGGAGTCTATGCACGGCATCGGACGGCGTCGCGTCCCCCGGGAAGGGCCGCCGTAACGATCCGACACGGGCGGTCTGACAGACTCGGCCCATGGCCGCGCCCGGACGACCGCGCTTCCGGCGCCGCCGACCGCCGCCGGCGGTGGAGCAGGCCGTCGGCCGTGCGATGCGCATCGACGACGCCGTCCGCGAGTTCCGCGAGCAGCGCGCGCGCCGCCGGGGCCTGCTGCCGACCGTCATCCCCTACACCGGCTACGGCGCCCCTGGGTGGGTCCGCGTGCTGGGACGGGTGCTGATCGTCGGTAAGCCGGGGATCACCCGGGCCGAGTCCGTCCGCGGCTGGCACAGCTTCACGAGCATCGCCGTGGACCGGCAGCCGGTGAAGGTGACGATCGGTGACGTGGTCCATCACGTGCTCGCCGACCGCGGCGGCGTGATCGATGTGCGGCTGGAGGCCCACCTCGAGCCCGGTTGGCATCGGGTCCGGCTCGAGCCGGAGGGCGAGGACGAGAACGCACCGGCCGTCGAAGCGCCGGTGTTCGTGCTCGATCCGTCCGCGCCCTTCGGCATCGTCTCCGACATCGACGACACGGTGATGATCACCGCGCTTCCCCGCCCGCTGCTCGCGGCATGGAACACCCTCGTGCTCGACGAGCACGCCAGGGCCGCGACGCCGGGCATGGCGGTGCTCTACGACCGCCTGCACCGGAAGCACCCCGAGGCTCCCGTCCTCTACCTCTCCACCGGCGCCTGGAACGTCGCGCCGACCCTGACCCGGTTCCTCAGCCGCAACCTCTACCCGCCCGGGCCCCTGCTGCTGACCGACTGGGGCCCGACCCCGGATCGGATCTTCCGCTCGGGGCGCCAGCACAAGATCGACGAGCTGGAGCGACTCGCCGTCGAGTTCCCCGACGTGCGCTGGCTGCTCATCGGCGACGACGGGCAGCACGACGAGGACACCTACGGCGGGTTCGCCGAGGACCATCCGGAGAACGTCGCAGCGATCTGCATCCGCCGGCTCTCCCCCGGTGAGGCCGTGCTCGCAGGAGGCCGCTCGCGCGAGGGCGGCCCACGGACGCCGCCCGGCGTGCACTGGATCTACGCCCCCGACGGCAAGGGCCTCGCCGAGGAGCTCGCGAAAGCCGGCTTCCTGTAGTTCGTGTCGCGCCGCCGTCCCCGGCCGGAAGGGCCGGTGGGCCCACCTGCGGCGCGAGTCGTGGGCGGTCCGGCTCGGCCCTCCCCGGCCCGGAAGGGGCCGTGGGCCCGGCGAGGGCCGAGCCTCCCGTCTCGAGATCGGCTCGCGTCGCCGAGTCGTTCAGTGCCGCTGCCAGCCCTCGGGGCCCGCGCTGCCGGCCGCGTACTCGTCGAGCGGCACCTCGTCCTTCGCCCAGGCGTCGAGGATCGGCTGCACGATCCGCCAGCACTGCTCCGCGACGTCGCCGCGCACCGACAGCGTCGGGTCGTTCCCGAGCACGCCGCGGATCACCTCGCCGTACTCGGTGACGGCGCTCCTCGGGAGCTCGCCGTCCACGTTCTCGGGCTCGAGACCGAAGGGCATCGAGCCGCCGCCGGCCGTGAGCCGGAGCCCGAGCCGCGGGGGCTTGAACCCGATGACGATCTGCTCCTGCTCCCCCTCGCCCGACTGCCCGCCGGGACGGTGCCGGACGGGCCGCACCGTGAGCCTGATCTCGTCCCGGGGGGAGCCGATCGCCTTGCCGGAGCGGAGCACGAACGGCACGCCGGCCCAGCGGGCCGTGCGCACCTCGAGGGCGATCTCGGCGAGGGTCTCCGTGTTCCTGCTCGCGTCCACGCCTTCCTCGTCCACGTAGGACGGCAGGTGCCGGTCGCCCACGTCACCCTCCGTGTAGCGGGCACGCCGGGACGGGGCGTCCGTGTTCGGGAAGACCGGCCCGTGCTCCCACACTCGGGTGGCGCGGAGCGCGGCGGCGGTCGCGTCGCGGAGGTCGACCGGATCGACGGTGGCCGGCGCCTCCGTCGCCACGACCGAGAGCACCTGCAGCAGGTGCGACTGCAGCATGTCCTTCAGCGCGCCCGCGGTGTCGTAGTAGCCGGCGCGGCCCTCGAGCCCGAGCTGCTCGTCGTAGACGATCTCGACCCGCTCCACGTCGTCGGCGTTCCAGACGGGATCGAAGAGCCGGTTGTCGAACCGGAGTGCGAGCATGCCGAGGGTGGCCCGGTGCCCGAGGAAGTGGTCCACCCGGTGGATCCGCTCCTCCGGGACCACGGCGCGCAGCACCTCGTTCAGGCGCGCGGCGCTCTCGGCGTCGCTGCCGAAGGGCTTCTCCACGGCGAGCACCGTCCGCTCGGGGAGGTCGACGTCCTTCAGGACGTCGGCGACCTTCGAGATCACCGCGGGCGGGAGGGCGAAGTAGACGACGAGCTCGTCGCCGTCGGCCGCGTCGAGGAGGGCCTTCCAGTCGTCCGGCTCCGTCGGGTCGGCCTTGACGTACGCCGCCTTCCCGATGATCGACTCAGCGAGGTCCCCGGAGGCGTCGACGCCCTCGAACGCGGTGCGCACCACTCCGCGCCAGTCGTCGGCCGCCGTCTCCGATCGAGCGGATCCGAGCAGGGTGAGGCCCTTGAGGAGGTCGAGGTCCGGCTGCTCGCCGCCGGCGATCAGGCTGCCGACGCCGGGCAGGAGCAGCCGCTTCGTGAGGTCGCCGGTGGCGCCGAGGATGAGCAGGGTCGCGTTGGTCACAGCCCGGAGCCTAGGAACCCGGGCTGGACGGGTGGTGCGGTTCGGCTCGGATCCTGCCCTCGGGGTACGCGGCCGACGGACGTTCGGGGGACGAATCGGGGCAGTTCTCGGGTAGACCGACCTGTCTGTGTCGCCAGGAGTGGGGTCTGGAGTCCCCCTCTCCCCCGGCGTAGCGTCCTTGCTGTCCGAACGAACCGGCCGGACCGAACGAAGCACGAGGGACCATGTCGATCATCGTTTCCGCCGCTCCCCGCGGCGCAGGCGCACCGACCCGCGGTCAGCGGATCGGCAGCCTGGCGATGACCGGCGCACTGCTTCTCCTCTGCACGTCCGGCCTGGCCGTCACGTCCATCCAGGCGCACCCCCATGCGCCGAGCTCTGCAGCGGCCGCCCCCATCGACCGCTGAGCCCCACCTCGGGATCCCCGCGGCCCGCAGCACCCACTGCCGGCCGCCCCGAGACCGGCGAACGCCGGATGATCGATTCCTCCCGATCATCCGGCGCCGCCGCTCCCCCGCCACAATGAGGACGTGACCTCACGCGGCGGATCCGCCGTCGCGCTCGCGCGCAGCGCCCACCTCGGCCCGACGCTGGTCGTGACCGTGATCACGCTCGCGCTCGGCGTCGCCTCCGGCGCGGACGCCTGGCGCATCCTGCTCCTCACGGTCGGGATGCTGCTCGGCCAGCTGTCGGTCGGGTGGTCGAACGACTGGCTCGACGCGGGCCGCGACCGGGCGGCGCACCGCACGGACAAGCCCGCCGCCGATGGGCGCATCGCCCCTGCCCGCCTCCGGACGGCCGCGCTGGCCGCCCTCGTGCCGGCACTCCTGCTGCCGCTGCCCGCCTCGCTGCCGGCGGCGCTGGTGCACCTCCTGTTCGTCGCGTCCGCGTGGATGTACAACCTCGGGCTGAAGCGCACCCCCGCATCGGTCCTGCCCTACGTGGTGAGCTTCGGCAGCCTGCCGGCGCTCGCGACGCTGCTCCGCGTGCCGCCGGCATGGCCACCGCTGTGGGCGACCGCCACCGGTGTCGCGCTCGGCGTGGCCGCCCACTTCGCGAACGTGGTGCCCGACGTGGCGGCCGACCGGGCCGAGGGCTCGCGCGGGCTGCCGCAGCTGCTCGGCGCCCGGACCGCTGGCGCGATCGCGGCGGTCGTCATGCTGGGGGCGGCGGTGCTGGTCGGGCTCGGGGCGCATCCTGGTCCCATCGGGATCGCCCTGCTCGCCGTCACGGCCGGTGCGGCGATCGGGGCCCTGGTCGCGGCGCTGCGCCCGCGCCCAGGGCGAGCGGCTTTCCGGGCCGTCATGTCGGCGGCGCTGCTGCTCGCGGCCGCCATGATCCTCGGGGGCACCGGACTCTGACCCGCGACCGCGGACCGCATCGACGCTTGCTAGGTTGCGCCTGTGGCGGCGGAACGCAACTGGGCACGGAACCTGACCTACTCGGCGCCCATCGCGCATCCGGCGTCGCTCGAGGAGGCGTGCGAGCTCGTCGGCCGCTCGGCGCGGGTGCACGCTCTGGGCACCCGCCATTCCTTCAGCGACTGCGCCGACGGCGACGGCGTGCTCGTCGCGCTCGACCGCCTGCCGATGGACCTCGAGATCGACGAGCAGGCCGCGACCGCGACCGTCGGGGCGGCCGTGCGGATGGGCGACCTCGGTCAGGCACTCGACGCGCGGGGGTGGGCGCTCGCGAACCTCGCCTCGCTCCCCCACATCTCGGTCGGCGGTGCGGTCGCCACCGGGACGCACGGATCCGGCGACCGCCTCGGCACGATGTCGAGCGCGGTCCGCGCGCTGCAGATCATCGGTCCGGACGGGGCCCTGCGTGAGGTCACCGGGGACGAGGTGGCCGGGTCCGTCGTCGCGATGGGCGCGCTCGGCATCGTCACCCGTCTCACGCTCGCGATCGAACCCACCTACGAGATCCGGCAGGACGCGTACCTCGACCTGCCGTGGTCGGCGGCGCTGGACCGGTTCGACGAGATCACGGCGGTCGGCTACAGCGTCAGCCTGTTCACCCGCTGGCGCGGTCCCGTCGAGCGGGTGCTCGTGAAGTCCCGCGACACCGAGCCGCCGGACGACCTCTTCGGTGCGCGGCCCGCCGGCGGCCGCATCGGTGTCGCGGAGATCGGCGTCGACACGAAGAACACGGAGGCGGGCGGCGTCCCGGGTCCCTGGTGGGACCGGCTGCCGCACTTCCGCATGGCGGCCACCCCGAGCGTCGGTGAGGAGCTGCAGAGTGAGTACCTCGTGCCCCGCGCCACCGCGAAGCAGGCGCTGGCGACCGTCCACGAGATGGCGGACGACCTCGACGCCGCGCTGCACATCAGCGAGATCCGCACGATGGCGGCGGACGACCTCTGGCTCTCCGGCGCCTACGGCACCGACGCGGTGTCGATCCAGTTCACCTGGCGGGACCTGCCCGACCTCGTGCTGCCGCTGCTCCCCCGCGTCGAGGAGCGGCTGCTCCCGCTCGGCGCCCGGCCGCACTGGGCCAAGCTCTTCGCCGCCTCCGGGGTGCGGCTGCGGGACCACTACCCGCGGTGGAACGACTTCGAGCGCCTCAGGGACCTCCGCGATCCCGACCGCACGTTCGGCAACGCCTTCCTCGAGGGGGTCTTCGGCGCATGAGGCGTCTTCTCGACGACGGCCTGCTCGCCCGCATCCACGAGCGCGCGGCCGCGCACGACCGCGACAACACGTTCCCCGACGACGACTTCGCCGAGCTGCGGACGGCCGGCTACCTGGCCGCACTCGCGCCGGAGCGCCTCGGCGGTGCCGGGCTCTCGCTCGAAGAGCTGACCGCCGAGCAGACCCGCCTCGCGCAGGCCGCGCCCGCGACCGCGCTGGCCGTCAACATGCACCTCGTGTGGACCGCGGTCGCGAAGACCCTGCTCGACCGCGGCGACGACGCCCTCGAGTTCGTGCTCCGCGAGGCGGCGGCCGGCGAGGTGTTCGCGTTCGGCGTGAGCGAGGCGGGCAACGACCTCGTGCTGTTCGGCTCGACCGTCGCCGCCGCGCCACGTGCCGACGGGGGTTACGCGTACACGGGCACGAAGACGTTCACCTCGCTGTCGCCGGTGTGGACGCGCCTCGGCACCTTCGGCCTCGACTCGACGAGCGAGGACGCACCGCGGATCGTCTGGGGCTTCCTCGACCGCTCGGCCGACGGCATCGAGATCCGCGAGGACTGGGACACGCTCGGCCAGCGGGCGACGCAGAGCAACACCACCGTGCTGACCGGCGCCGTCGTGCCCGCCGACCGGATCGTGCGGCGGCTGCCACCCGGGCCGAATCCGGATCCGCTCGTCTTCGGCGTCTTCGTGAACTTCGAGATCCTGCTCGCCTCCGTCTACGCGGGCATCGCCCATCGGGCCGTCGCGCTCGCCGCAGAGGCGGCGGCCCGGCGCACGTCCCTGAAGCTCGGCGGCGCGTCCCGTTCGGACGACCCGGATGTGCGGCGCCGGATCGCGTCGGCCGCCTTGATCGACGACGGGCTCGATCCGCAGATCCGCTCGCTCGCGCGCGACGTCGACGAGCGGGCCGACCACGGCCCGTGGTGGTTCGCGAAGGCGTCGGGCCTCAAGGTGCGGGTCACGGATCAGGCGAAAGGCGTCGTCGACCAGGCGATCCTCGTCGGCGGCGGGAGCGGCTACGCGGCGTCGAGCGAGCTCTCACGTCTCTACCGGGACGTGCTCGCGGGCGCGTTCAACCCGTCGAGCGCCGACTCGGCACTGACCACGATCGCGACGGCCGTGCTCGGACCGGTGAGCAGCCCCGATTCCTGAGCCTCCACCGAACGCCGATGGAGGCCGACCTAGCATCGACCGATGCCTGAAGACGACCTGCCGCCCCGCTACCGGCACCGGGTCCTGATCCTCGTCATCTGCTGCCTCAGCCTCTTCATCGTCACGCTCGACGCGACGGTGACGAACGTGGCCCTGCCCTCGATCGGCAGGGAGCTGCACGCCGGTGTCGCGAGCCTGCAGTGGACGCTCGACGCCTACACGCTGACGATCGCGAGCTTCCTCGTGCTGTCCGGGTCGAGCGGCGATCGCTTCGGGCGGCGGCGGGTGTTCCAGATCGGGCTGCTGATCTTCGGTGTCGGGTCGATCCTCTGCAGCCTGGCGGTGTCCGACGGGATGCTGATCGCCTCCCGGGTGCTGCAGGCGGTCGGTGGATCGATGCTCAACCCGGTCTCGTTGTCGATCGTCACGAACACGTTCACGGACAAGCGGGCGCGGGCCCGTGCACTCGGTGTCTGGGGCGCGATCAGCGGCGTCTCGCTCGGCTTCGGCCCGGTCGTCGGCGGCCTGCTCGTCGACACGATCGGGTGGCGGTCGATCTTCTGGGTGAATGCGCCGATCGTCGTCGCGGCCATCGTGCTCACTGCCCTGTTCGTGCCGGAGTCGAAGTCGGACCGGGTGCGCCGCTTCGATCCCGTCGGGCAGCTGCTCGTGATCGTGGGGCTCGCCACGATCGTGTTCGCGATCATCGAGGGGCCGCAGTTCGGCTGGGGCTCCCCGCTCACGATCGGCGCGGTCGTGGTGGGGGCTGCGGCGCTCGTCGGCTTCGTGCCGTACGAGCTGCACCGGGACGACCCGCTCATCGATCCGCGGTTCTTCGCGAGCATCCCGTTCGCGTCGGCGATCGTCGCCGCGGTCGCGGCGTTCGGGTCGTGGGGCGCGTTCCTGTTCACGAACACCCTCGCGCTGCAGGACGCGCGCGGCTTCTCGCCCGTGACGACGGGTCTGCTGTTCATGCCGGCGGGGATCCTGATCCTGCTCACGTCGCCGCTGTCGGGGCGCCTGGTCGGCACGCGGGGCACGCGGCTGCCGATGACGCTGTCGGGCCTGATCGTCATCGTGGCCGCCGTGCTGCTGACGTTCACGACGGCGACGTCGCCGATCCTGCTGATCCTCGTCATCTTCGCGCTCTTCGGGGCCGGGTTCGGCCTCGTGAACGCCCCGATCACGAACACCGCCGTGTCGGGCATGCCGAACGCGCAGGGCGGCGCGGCCGCGGCGATCACCTCGACGGGCCGGCAGATCGGCACGGCGCTCGGCATCGCCCTCGCGGGCTCGATCACCGGCGCGTCGAGCGGGGGGAAGGTCGGCAGGTCACTCGTGACGGACGCGCATCCGCTCTGGTGGACCATCGCGGTGGCCGGCGTCGCCATCGTCGTGCTCGCGTCGGTGAGCAACACCGATTGGGCCGGCCGGTCGAGCAAGCGGGTCGCGCCGCTGCTCGCGGAGCCCGCGCCGAGCCGCTGAATCCGACCCGGCGACGGCCGTCGGTGTACACTCGACAGGCCGCTTCACGCGGTGTCCGGGTCTGTGGCGCAGTTGGTAGCGCACCTGCATGGCATGCAGGGGGTCAGGGGTTCGAGTCCCCTCAGATCCACAAGACGAACGGCCTGATCAGGAACTTCTCTCGCCAGAGGAACCCGATCAGGCCGTTCGTCGTTTCCGGGGCCTGTGCACCCCGCGTGCACCATCTGCCGAACTCTTTGCGGTCTTTCTTGCTCACGAGCCGCGCAATCATCGCCTTCTTCTCGTCGCTCGACAGGTCTGACAGGTTGCGCTGGTACTCCATCGCCGCCTTCACCGACGAGTGCCCGCCACAGGCCATCACCAGCGGCATCGGCGCACCCGCCGCCGTGTACGCCGTCAAATACATTGCGCGGAGCCCGTGGAAGGTCGGACGCTCGTCCACACCGGCTGCAGCACGTGCCCGGCGCCAGGCGAGTTCGAGAGCGCCCTTCGGCCATAGCACCCCGCTGCTCCCGCAGGCTGGCCTCGGCCTCGGTGACTTCGGCGGGCGCGTAGGCGACGATTCCGGGACGGACCCGCTGGAGGGCTGCATCGTCCATCGGGCGCCCGCTCTCGTCCCGCACGCGCGGCACAAGGGGGAGCAGGTCCCTCCGAAAAGAACAGGGCGGTGACCGTCGCCACATCGGCAGGGCTGAGATAGGTCCAGAAGACTGGTCAGGCGAACTCGCCTAGGCGCCACCGGACGCGGCGATCAGGGGCGGGACCTGCATCGGAAGCGCCTCGAGCGCACCGACCGCTGCGCCCACGGCGGCGGCCACGTTCCCTGGACCGAGTTGCGACATGCGAACCGCGAAACCAGGGCGGGCGCCGACCTCCATGAACCGGCCGGCGACGTCCCGGGCAGCGGTCAAGCAGAGCTCCTCGATGCCGAGGAAGCCGTCGCCGGAGAACACGATCAGATTGAGATCCAGGAGGGTGGCCATCGTCGCGCTCGCAGACGCCACATAGCGAGCGATGTCCGAGACGAGTTCCGCCGCGTACGGGTGACCGGACCGAGCCGCCGAATACACTCGAGCGACATCGGACATCGTCACCGGACCCGACGCAGCGACGCCGATGGCATCGTCGGCCGCATCTTCGTCGTGAGCTCGAACAGCCTCGATGATGGACCGCGGAGCGCTGTACAGCTCCAGGCACCCCCGGCTCCCACAGAAGCATTCAGGCCCGTCCACATCGATGGACAGGTGTGCGATCGCCCCGGCATACGAGTTGCTGCCGAGAAGGAGCTGGCCGTCCGTGAAGATGCCCGACCCGAGGCCGGACTCGCCCAGGTAGACGCAGGCGAAGTTGCCGGAGGTGCGCGCGTCGAGGCTCAGGCTGAATTCACCGGCAGCAACGGCGTTCGCGTCGTTCTGGATCAGGACCGGTAGATCGAGACCCCGAGTCACGAGGTGACCCACCTCGTCGTCCAGCCACTGGTCGGCATAGGGCCCTGCCGACGCCCGGCCGGTCGCCGAACGGCCATGCGGCCCCTGGCCGGCGATACCGACCCCGATCACCCGATCCCGAGGGACCTCCGTCCGCTCGAGGAGGTCATCGACGCCGCGAGCGATCTCGGCGGCCAATGTCTCGTCGCCCTGAGGAGACGCTCGGGTGGGGAGGGTATCGACGACGTCCCCGGCGAGGTTCACCAGAACGAAGGACATGCTCTCCAGGTCGACCGAGACCCCCACGGCGTAGGCCGAGTCGCCTTTGATCCGCAGCAACGTCCTGGGCTTTCCCCCGGTGTTGCCGGAACTTCCCGCCTCCTCGATGAAGCCGTCGGAAAGCAAGCTCCGCACGATGTTCGTCATCGCCGCGACGGTGAACCCCATTCGCTCGGAGAGCTCCACCCGGCTGAGCACCTTGTGCACTCGGATCAGCCGAAGAGCCAGAGCCGTGCTTCCCGATGCACGACGAGCAGCTGTGTTCACACCCGGATACCTCTGTAGCGGGCCGAAGGTCGGCCGGTGACCAGCCTATCGTTCAGCTCCGAGCCCGCCCCGAGCCTTCCCGCACGTGGAGATCGCCGTTCTCGACCAGCTCACGCCGGCGCGCTTCCATCGCCGGGTACGGCCGTGATCCGCGAGGGATCGGTGACCCGCACGGCCTTCCCGCTCGCCGCGGAGGCGTACGCCGCGGAGACGAGGGCCACCATCCGGAGCGAGTCCGCCCGGTTGCGCGCCTGGTCGGGACCTCCGGCGTCCGTGCCCAGGAAGACCTCGAGAGGGCGCGGCCAGGGTTCGGACGGCTGCTGCACCGCCCACGTCGTCTCGTCCCCGCGCCGCACACGAACGGTCAGGTCCTCAGGGGAGATGTACGCCGAGCCTTCCGTGCCGTGGACCTCGGCCCACCGCACATCGTCCGGGGCGGTCACGAGGCTCGTCTCCAGGACGCTGCGCGAACCGTTCCCGTATTCGAGGATGACGACCGAGTCGTCCTCGACCGCCGACCCCGTGAGATGCGACACGCGAGAGGAGACGCTGACGGGGAACGCTCCGTTCATCAGCTGGCTCAAGTAGAGGCCGTGCACGCCGAGGTCGATCACCGCGCCTCCACCGGCCTCCTGGCCGGAGAGGAATCCCGCCGGAAGCCAGCCAGCCGCCGCGCCCGCGTGCTGGAAGCGGAATCGCGACGACATGATCCTTCCAAGACGACCCGATCGCACCACCCCGTCGAGAGTCCTCACCCACGGCTCCGCGAGACGTTGGAAGGACACGAAGAGCACCCGGTCCAGCTGCGAGGCCAGCGCCTCCAGGGCGAGGGCGTCCTCCAGCCGGATGGCGAGCACCTTCTCCGAGAAGACGTCCTTCCCCGCTCTCAGGGCCCTGGCGATGACGTCGGGATGGTCCGCCGTCGCGGTCGTCACGACCACCGCATCCACCGACGGGTCCTCGAGCAGCCCGTCCAGATCGTCCACCCAGCGCAATCCGCGGGGCTCGGCGAACGCCCGAGCGGCCGCGGGACGGCGGTCCCAGACGCCACGGATCCGGACGTCGGTGCGTTCGAGCAGCTCCGCCACGTAGTCAGCGGCGTGCACGTGCCACACGCCCGCGATGCCGACCACGCGGGCGTCGCGGGCGCATGCCTCTCCCGCTTCCGGATCCTCGTGCACCGCTTATCCCTTCACGGAGCCCGTGCTGAGTCCGTCGACGACCCAGCGACGCAGCGCGAGAACCAGCAGAAGGATCGGGAGGAGGGCGACCAGCGACGCCGCGAAGATGGTCCCGTACGGCAGCTGGAATGTGCCCCCGAACAGCGCGATGCCGACCGGGGCGGTCTGGTACGCCGCATTCGAGTTGAAGCTCAAGGCCATCAGGAACTCCTGCCAGCACGCCACGAAGGTCAGCACCGCCGCCACGAAGATCCCCGGAAGCGCTTGCGGCACGATGATCTGGAGGATCGTCCGCGGCAGCGACGCCCCATCCACCTCCGCGGCCTCCTCCATCTGCGGCGAGACCGCCAGCAGCGAGTTCCTCATCGTCCAGATCGCGAGTGGGAGGTTGAAGGCCACGTAGGGCAGCACGAGGGCTTGATAGCTGTTGAGCCAACCGAGCGTGCGCAGTGCCACATAGAGCGGCGGGATGGTCACGATCACCGGAAAGACCGAGATGACGAGGAGACCGGTCAGCACACCGCCGCGTCCTCGCATCGAGGTCCGGGAGAGCCCGTATGCCGCCGGCAGACCGAGGCACACCACGATCACGGTGCTCATCGCGCCGACGATCACGCTGTTGCCGAGGAAGACGCCGAAGTTGTTCGTCGCGAAGGCCGCCGCGAAGTTCGAGGTCGTCGCGGGGATCGGCAGCAGCTCTGGGGGGAACGCACCCAGGGCGCTGACGGGCTTGAACGCGCCGACGGCGAGCCAGAGCACGGGGAGCAGGAACACGACGCCCACCGCCACCCCGGCGATATCGGCGACCGTACCGGCGCGCACCCGCCTCCGCCGGCCTGCCACGGGGCGAGTGACCCCACCACGCTGATCAGCCACCGGGTTCCTCCACTTTGAACGCCCGCAGGAACACGACGGCGAACACGATCACGACGGCCGCGGTGATGCACGAGATCGCGGCGCCATACCCGATGTTCAGGTCCTGGAACAGCGCGTTGTAGGCCAGCATCGCCATCGACTGCGTCGCGTTGCCGGGACCGCCGTTGGTGAGCACGAAGGGCAGGTCGAAGATCCCGAACGCCTGGAGCACGCGGAACACCACCGCCGTGATCAGCGACTGACGGATGAGGGGGATCGTGATCCTTCCCAGAATCGTCCACCCACCGGCACCATCGAGCCGGGCCGCCGCGTAGAGCTCCTTGTCGACCGTGCGGAGGCCGCCGAAGAGGATCAACGAGACGAACGGGATCGTCTTCCAGGAGTCGGCCACCAGCAGCGCCACGAACGCGCCGACGGGGTTGCTCAGGATCGTGACCGGAGCCGGTACGACATGCAGAACGACGAGAAGGTAGTCGGCCAGCCCGTAGACACCGTTGAAGATGTAGGACCAGAGCTGCCCGGATACGACGGTGATCATGGCCCACGGCACGAGGAGCAGTGCGAGGACCACTCCGGTGCCTCTCGTCATCCGATCGATGATGATCGCCACACCGAGGCCCAGGACGACCTGGACCGTGACGCTCACGACGGTGTAGACGGCGGTGAAGGTCAGTGCGGACCACAGCGCCTGGCTCCCGAGCGCGGCGGCGTAGTTCCGAAGTCCTACGAGCGAGTAGTCGAAGCCGTCGGCGCCGGCCGTCACCGCGCACAGGCTCAGGTACACCGAGAACGCGATGGGGGCGAGGGTGACGAGAGCGACGACGAGGAGCGCGGGCGCGGTGAGCAGATATCCCCGCCGGCGCGAGATCCGCGCTCTCCTCGATGCTCGAGGAGGGAAGAGGGCGGGCGGGCCGACGATCGACGCCCTGGCCGATGTTGAGGTCATTGGTCTCCGTTGTCCAGTGCCGAGTTCATAGAGCGTGCGAGCGGTCCGGTCACGCCCCCGGCGATGAGCCGAAGACGCGACCGGACCGAGCCGATGCGCGCTTACCGAGAGGAGCTCAGTGCGGTCGTGATCTGACTGTCCGCGGACGACAGTGCACCGCTCACACTCGCGTTACCGCTCAGCGCCGCGTTCACGTTCTGGAAGAGCGCGCGCGAGACCTGCGAGTAGGCGGGGGTGCCGACCGGGCGACCCACGATCTTGAGCTTGGCCAGCACCTGCCCGACGGGACCCACGTCCTTCTGGGCCTGAGGTGTCTGCGCCTGGACGTTGGCGGGCAGGACCTTCCCCACCGAAGCGAACATGCCCTGCGCCTCCGTCCCGGTGAGCCAGGTCAGGAAGGTGACGTCCTGCTTCAGATACTTCGAGTGCGGGTTGATGAACATCCCGCCGCCGCCGTTCGTCGAAGCCCCTGGCGTCGGCTGTCCCGCGAAGGACGGAAGTGGAGCCATACCGACCTTGCCGACCACCTTGGACTGCTTCGGGTCCTGGGTGATCGCCCAGGCGTACGACCAGTTCCGCATGAAGAGGGCGTTGCCGGCCGTGAAGTCGTTCAGCGACTGGGGCTCCTGGAAGGTCGGTGTCGCCTTCGGGCTGACCCCGCTGGCGATCGTCTCCTTGAGGAAGGCGAGCGCCTTCTGCCCTGCCGCCGAATCCAGCGTCCCCTTCGTGTAGTCGCTCGAGACGATGCCGCCGCCGGCGTCGGCGACCAGCTCACTGAAGTCGCACGTCAGCCCTTCGTATCCCGCGCCCTGCCAGGTGTAGCCGTCCTTGACCGCGCCGGTGGCCTGGACCTTCTTGGCGTCGGCGACCAGTTCCTCCCAGGTGCTCGGCACGGGGAGGCCGGCTTTCGTGAGGAGATCCTTCCGGTAGTACAGGAAGGCGGCCTCGGTCCAGGAGGGAACGCTGTACGACGACCCCTTGTACTGCGCCAGCGTGATCGCTCCGGGCGAGAAGCGGTCCCAGAAGCTCTTCGGGAAGAGCTTCGTCAGGTTGACGGCGAGGCCCGCCTTGGCGAACTGGGCCGGCCAGGTGATGTCGCCCTCGTAGACGTCCGGCGTCGCCGAGCCACTCCCGAGCTGCGTCGACAGCGTTCCGCGGACGGTGTCCACGTTCGTCGGTCCGACGGTCAGGGTGACTTCGATGTTCGGATGCGACTTGTTGAAGGCAGCGACGAGGTCCGGCCAGATGGAGGTGCTGTTCAGCGGCTGGACGTACCAGTTGATCGTCACCTTGCTGCTGCTGCTGCCGCCGCTCCCGTTCGAGGCTGCCGGGCTGCATCCGGTTGCGAGGAGCCCGACTGCCGCCGCCGTCGCGATGGCCAGTGCCGCCCGACGAGTCCGCACTCCGCTCATCGGAGCACCGCCTTCCGGAAGACCTGCTTGACCTCGGACGGCAGGATCTCGAACTGATCTCCGGCGATCTCGACCACTCCGTGGTTGTACCAAGGCCGGTTGTAGACCATGGCCATCATGGGTCGCGGGTCCTGCGAGCGGTTCGGGGTCCCGCGGTGCCACATCCGGATGTCACGGATGACGACGGAGCCGGCGGGCGTGATCACCTGCTGGGGCGTCATCTCCTCCTCGGTGAACCGCCCGAGGGCCGACTCCCGCAGCTCCTGGATCCGGGTGAAGTCGGGGATCGGGACGACGCGCGGGTCACCCACGAGGTGGGTTCCGTAGGGCCAGATCTCGGTCGGCCCGTTGTCCGGCCGGAAGTCGACCAGCGGGATGTTCACGACGTAGCAGAACGGCGGGAGGCTGATGTCGTCCTCGGGGAAGAGCGGCGCGACGTCCGAGTGCGCCTGCTGGTACTGGGACCCGGACAGCGCGGTGTCCGAGGCGAAGAACGAGCAGATGATGTCCTCGCCGAGGATCGACCGGATCACCTGGAGGATGATCGGGTTCGCCACCAGGGTGGTGCTCGCGAAGGGGGACTCGAAGGGAAGGGGCATGCCGTACCGGCTCGCTCCGCGGTTCGGGTCCGTCTTCTCGACGTAGGCGTTGAGCAGCTCGTTGAAGCGCGCCTTCAGCGCCGTGAGTTGTGCCTCGTCGAAGACGTCCTCGATGATCACGTAGCCCTTGATCTTCAGGTTCAGCTGGGCTGCGAGGAGACTCTCGGGCGTCAGCTCCCCGGTCTCCCACTCGGCGGTCGTGACCTTCATCCAGTACCTCCTTGTCTAGGTGCCGAGAGCTCCGTCGGCCCGGCTGCGGCCTTTGTACACGTGCTTTACTTAGCATGTCAAGGTGTGTGACGATGCCGGTGTGATGGAGGACGACCCCATGTGCGGCGAGACCGTCGACGCACGCCGCCTTGCGCTCACGGTCGAGGTCTTCGAGACCTTGGCGCACCCCGACCGGGTCCGGTTGGTCATCGCTCTGGGCCGGGACGAGCTGTCCCTCAACCACCTGGCGGACATCACCGAGCAGTCGCCCGCGGCCGTGCAGCAGCACCTCGCCTCGCTCGAGCGCATCGGCGTCGTCAGCTCGCGCCGGTACCACGACCGGCCCTTCTACCACCTCAGCGAGCCGGCGGTCGGCGGACTCATCCGGCGGCACGTCCGAGGAGCGAGCGAGAAGGCCGGCGACATGCAGTGCACCGGATCACGGCGGCAGGGCCAGCCGCGTCCCGGTGCATCGACGCACGACCGCTCCGCCTAGCCGCGATCACGCAGGCGACGCCCCGGCCGCCTCGCGGGCCCGCGCGCGAGGACAGTGGGGATGTCGGCGGAGCCCGGTACGCCGGGACGTCCGGAAGGGCGTACCGTTTGAAGGCGGGGTCCGTGGGGCGCGCGCGGACGGAGGGACTCGACACGGTGGCGGAGTGCATCCACGGGTTCGACGAGGGACTGTGCGACATCTGCTTCCCGCGCGTCGTCCCTGAGCCGCCGCCGACGGTGACCGCCACCGCGACGGCCACGACGAAGGCGCGCCCGACGCGTGCGTCGGGTCCTCGCATCCGCAGGGCCGCCGGCGCGAGCGCGCGGAGCACGTCCACGGGACCGGCCTTCTCGAAGCGGCGCCTCTACCACTGGACCCACGCCAGGAACCTCGAGTCGATCCTCCTCGACGGGGCGCTGCGCTCCATCGCGGGCGGCGCGGATCCGGACGTCGACACCGCGGCCCCGCTCGTCCGGCAGCTGCGCGCGGCGGCGGACGTCGGTACGGGCAAGCGGGTGGACGCCTTCGTGCCGTTCGCCCTCACCCCGGACGCGGACCGCTGGATCGAGCTGCGGGACGGCGCGACCGGCGCCGCCTGGTCGACCGCCGCCCGCCTCAGCTCCCCCACCGAGTACGTGATGCTCGTCCTGCCGGCCTCGACGGCCGGCGACGACGCCGTCGTCGCCCACGGCGACGCCTCCGCGCCTGCCACCGTGTTCTCGGTCGACGATCCGGTGCGCGCGGTCGCGCGCATCTCCCGCGAGGAGCAGGACCTCGCCGCCGCCGAGGTGCTGCTGCCCGATCCCGTCCCGATCGACACGATCACGCTGATCGGCGTGCCGAACGAACCGATGCGCAACCGCGTGCGCCGCATGTTCGACGCGGTCGAGGGCGCCGCGCCCAGGATCGTCGTGCACCCGCCGTGGTTCACGCCCTCCGAGTGACCGTCGCCCGTCCGCCGCGCTTCCTACGATGATCCGGTGACGATCACCGCTGCCGCCGACGGATCCGCGCTGGGCAACCCGGGACCAGCAGGCTGGGCCTGGTACATCGACGACGACCACTGGGCGGCCGGCGGGTGGAAGCACGGCACGAACAACATGGGCGAGCTGAAGGCCGTGCTCGAGCTGTTCCGGGCGACGAACGGGGTCGACGACGACCTGCTCGTGCTCTGCGACAGCCAGTACGTCATCAACTCGGTGACCTCGTGGATGCCGGGATGGAAGCGTCGCGGATGGCGCAAGGCCGACGGCAAGCCGGTGCTCAACGTCGAGCTGCTCCAGGAGCTCGACGAGGCGATCGCCGGGCGCCGCTACCGGTTCGAGTGGGTCAAGGGGCACGTCGGGCACGAGTTGAACGAGGCCGCCGACGAGCGGGCCAGAGCCGTCGCGACCGCGTTCCAGCGGGGCGCCGGCCCGATCCCGACGGGGCCCGGGTTCGGCCCGGTGAACGGCGCCCCCGCCACCGTGCGCGCACCCGCGCCCGAGGTCCCCGCGACGGCCCCGTCCCCGTCACTCTTCGATCTCGCCGACGGGACCGCCGGCGGGCGCAGCGTCACGGTCGAGCTCGCCGCGGACGAGTGGGCGCGGCTCGAGCAGCGGGCCCGCCGCGCAGGCATGTCGCCGGAGGACCTGCTCCGGGACCTCGCCGCACGGGGCTGAGCGGTCCGGCGTGGCTCGCCGTCAACTCGTGAATGCGACCACGGCGACGACGAGGCCGAACAGGCCACCGACCACGTCCGTCGCGACGAACCAGGGCCGCAGGCGGCGCTCCTGCCTGCGCGCCTCCCGCCGCTCGGCGACGAACGCGGCGGCGGCCGCCGCGACGACGACGAGGCCGAGCGTCCCCAGCAGCACCACGGATGGAGTCCGGCGCGGCCCTCAGACGCGCCGGAGCAGTCGCCGGCCGGATCGCCGGAGGCGGCGCACCAGCCGGTCGCGCAGCGTCGGCCTGCCTTTGCCGTCGGGCGCGGCGGCGGGCGCGGTGATGCGCGAGAACTCGACGACGCCCCGATGGTCCACCAGCAGTCGCCACCGGGTCGGAAGCGGCTCGGCGTCCCCGACCGCGACATCCACCGTGTACGTCCCGGCGGGCACGTCGCCCGCGAGCTCCAGGCGCGCGCCGTCCTCGTCAGCGACGAGCCGGCCGTCGAGGGTGCCCGCGATCGAGTCCCCGGCACGCAGCACGATCTGCGCGGGGACCGTGCCCCCGGTGCCGACGTGCACGGCCGGCAGCGGCACGACGAGGTTCCCGACCGTGCCGGTGACGTCCTCCAGGGGGGCCCGGCCGTCCTTCACGACGGAACGCAGGCGCGACGCGAGGTCGAGCGAGAGGGCGTTCCGCGTGTTCGCGTACACCGCGACCGGCTGCGCATGCACCACCGCCGGCAGGGCGGCCGTGGACGTCTTCAGCGCCCGATGGTTGACGACGTCGGAGAGGGTCACGCGGACGTGGACGTCCCAGGTCGTCGCGGCGAGGGGCCGCCCGTATGCCGCCGTGACGATGTCGATCGCCGTCTCGATGCGCAGCGTGGGCGTCACGAGTCCGCGACCGACCTCCTCGACCCCGGGAAGGACCGTGGTCGCCTGCGCCCACGCCTCCCGGCCGGCCCGGTTCTGCACCGTGACGAGCGCGGTCGCCCCGTTCACCGCGTCGGCGAGGTCGAGCAGCGCCTCGGGCAGCTCCCGCTGCACCGCGCGCGGCAGCCGTCGCAGCAGCCGGTCGCCGTCACGCTGCAGGAGGAGCGGATCCCCGTCGGCCGTGCGCCAGCGCACCGTCGCGGTGAGGTGCAGCCGGTCACCGCGCCACTCGATCGTGTCGGTCGACGCCTGTCCCGCGACCGCGCTCTGGGCGAGGTGGAGCTGCCGGAGCAGGTCGATCCGGCCTGCTCGCAGCAGGAAGGACTTCGCCCGGTCGAGCAGGCCGAGGTCCTCGTCCCACTCGACCGGCATGAAGCGGTCCAGGATCTCGCGCACGAACGGCATCGCCATCGACAGCCGGGGGTCGTCGGCGACCGTCAGCAGCGGGTGGAACCGCCCGACGACCCGCACGCGGTACTGCTGCACGAGCATCGCGCGGCGCGATGCGGCGAACCGCTCGCCGTCGAGCGTCTCGTCGATGTACGCCATCAGGTCGATCATCCGTTGCCAGTACTCCGGGCTGCCCGGCCCGTAGGTCGACGAGTTGTTGCCGCCGGCGATCGTCCAGAGGTAGAAGGGCGTGTCCGCGAGCACCGAGACGACCTCGGCCGCGCGGTAGGTGGCGACGTTGAAGTAGACGTCCTCCCAGAGCATGCGCCGGCCCACCGGGAAGCGCACGCCGTGGTCGAGCAGCATCGTGCGGCGGTACAGCTTGTGGGGCAGCATCGGCAGAAGCGCGGTGATGCCGCGGTCGGGGACGGCGTTGCCGACGTTCTCGAGGTAGCCGCTGAAGCCCCAGCCGAGGTTGTTCGACTTCACCTCCTTCGCCGAGACGATGTCGGACCGGTGCTCGGCCGCGAACTCGGCGCCGCGACGCAGCGCGTCGGGGTAGAGGGCGTCGTCGTGGTCCATGAACAGCACCCACTCTCCCCGGGCCATCTCGATGCCGTGGTTGCGGGGGCCGGAGGCCCAGCCCGTGTTCTCGATGCGGTCGATGCGCATGTTCGGGCGTTCGGCGGCGAGCGCGCCGAGCAGCTCGAAGGTGTCGTCGGGCGAGCCGTCGTCCACGACGATCGTCTCGAACTCGGCCTGCGGCAGCGTCTGGGCGTCGAGCGAGTCGAGCACGCGCCGGATCCGGTCGCCGGATCGGTACGCCGCGATGATGACGCTGATCGTGGGAGAGTCGGGCATTGGATCGGGCCTCGCGCTTCCTCGGTGCCGGCCGTCGGAGCGGCTCGAGCACTCGAGGATAGGGCATCCGGGTGCTGCGCATCCGGGGTTCCGCGCCTCGCTCCGACTCCGCGACGCGACGACACCCGCGGACCACGGGGTGTCAGGTCGTCGTCGTCAGGTCGGCGCCCCGCGTCTCGCGGCCGAGCGCCATGAGCACCACGATCACGACGGCGACGACCGCCGCGACGGCCGCCAGGGCGATCGCGAAGTCGCCTCCTGCGCTCCGCGCGATCAGCGCCTGGATCGTCGCGTTCGGCGAGGCGATCACGTTGCCGAGCTGGTAGACGAACCCGGGCAGGACCGCGCGGGTGCCGGCGGGGACGAGCTCGTTGAGGTAGGCCGGGATCACGCCCCACGCCCCCTGCACCATGAACTGCATGAGGAACGCGCCGACGCCGAGGAGCACGGATCCACCGGCGAAGGCCCACAACGGGATCGCAGGGAGGGCGAGTGCGGCGAACACGATGATCGTGCGCTTCCGGCCGAAGCGCTCGGACAGGGTGCCGGCGACGAGCCCGCCGATGATCGCCGCGATGTTGTAGGTGATCGCGATGAGGCTGACCGTACCCGGCGCGAAGTGGTGCTGCTCGAGCAGGAAGGTCGGATACAGGTCCTGCGTGCCGTGGCTGAAGTAGTTGAACGCCGCCATCAGCACGACGGCGAAGGCGAGCACCGGCCAGTTGGCGCGCACGGCGGGCCAGAACGCGGGCCGCGACTCGCGCGGCCGGCCCTGTGAGGCGAGCCACACCGGCGACTCGTCGACGCGGAGGGCGATGTAGATCGCGAGGACGACCGGGACGACCCCGATCGCGAACATGCCCCGCCACCCGACGGTGGGCTCGAGGAGCCCGAACACGGCGGCGGCGAGAAGGTAGCCGAGGGGGTAGCCGGCCTGGAACAGCCCCGAGACCGCGCCCCTGGAGCGCGCGGGCACGGTCTCCATGGTGAGGGCCGAGCCGACGCCCCAGATGCCCCCCATCGCGATGCCGTACACGATGCGGAGCGCGAAGAACACGCCGAAGCTCGGCGAGAACGTCGTCGCGAGCTCGATGAGCGCGAACAGGACGATGTCCACCACCAGCACAGGCTTCCGCCCGAACCGTTCGGCGAGCGGGCCGAACACCAGGGCGCCGACGGGCCGCATCACGAGGGTGAAGCTGATGGCGAGCGTCGCCGTGACCAGCGTGATGTGGAAGTCCTTCGACATGGTGTCGAGCACGAAGACGAGCACGAAGTAGTCGAACGCGTCGAGGGTCCATGCGCCGACCCCGGCGAACAGGGTGCGGCGCTGGCTCCCGGTCCAGCGGTCGGGAACGGTGTCGGTCGCGGTGCGGGCCACGAGACCTCCTCGGATCACCGGTCGAGGGGGGTCGACCCCGATCCTCTGCGGACGCTAACCACCCTTCCGGGGCGCCGGCTGGGACACCGCTGCGTGCGTCAGCCGCGGCGGCGGGTCAGCACGACGGCGAGGACGACGCCGACCACGACGATCAGCACGAGCACGCCGGCGACGACGACGATCAGCACGAGCACGCTGCCCGTCGAGGCGGGCTGTGCGGCGGAGGTTCCCGAACCCGTGCGGCCGGCGGCGTTCCCGCACACCGGCCCGGAGTCGGACCCGGCGGCGCCGGTCGTGCCCGCGGTGGGTGCGTAGCGGAAGCGGATGGAGTCCGCGACGGGGTGCCCGTCGGCCGAGACGACGCGCCAGCGGACGGTGTAGGTACCGGCGGGCCCGAGGCGCACCGCCGCGCTCACGCCGTCGTCTCCGACGACCGGGCAGGCCGTCTCGAAGTGCTTCCCGCCCGGTCCCGTGACGCTGAGGACGTCCGATCCGTTGCCCGTCCTCAGCACCGCCGCGTCGAAGGTGAGGGTCACCCGCGTCGGTGCGGCCGTCACGGTGCTGCCGGCTGCGGGCGTGCTGCTCACGAGGTAGTCGTGGGCGTTCGCCGGTTCCGCTGAAAGGAGCACCGCGAGGGCGGCGAGCAGGAGCACGAGGATCGCCGAGAGCCCCGCGCGAGGTCGATCGGTGCCGGTCATCGCTCCTCCACGTCTCCCATGCTGCCGGACGGCCGCCCGGTCTCCGCTCCACTGGTTCGGAGCCGGCGTCCACGCCGATCGGCGGGCTCGTCCGGGGGCACGGAGGCGAGGATGCGGTCGGCGACGGCCGCGTGGTAGCGCAGGTCGGGCAGCGGGCTGCCGATCCGGTCGGTGAGGTGCACCACGACGAGGTCGCGGTCCGGGTCGGCCCAGGCGATGCAGCAGTTGCTGCCGTTGTGGCCGAAGGCGCGCGGGCTGCTGCCGGCCCCCATCGGGCTGACGGTCCCGGGCACCGCTCGCGGGCCGCCGAGCTGGAAGCCGGCGCTCCAGCGGATCGGGTAGCGCGCCACGCGGTCGAACCCGTCGTCGCCGGACGGCGCGACCGCCCCGGCCACGGTGGCGGCGGCGAGCACCCGGCGCCGGCCCCTCAGGCCCCCGGCGAGCAGCATCCGGTACAGCGCAGCCAGGTCTCGGGCGGTGGTCGAGAGCCCGGCGGAGGGGATGACGGCCCGGCGCACGGCCGGCCGGTTCACCCACGCAGAGACGACCGCCGCCAGGGGGTTCGACCCGTGGACCGGGACAGCGCGGGGCAGCAGGCGGCCCGGCAGGCCGAGGTGGGTGTCGTGCAGTCCGGCCGGGTCGAGGAGCAGCTCCCGGACGGCGTCCCGCTCGGGCCGCCCGGTGACGCGGCGCACGAGCTCGCCGAGCACGAAGCCGGCGGCGAGCGGGCTGTACCCGGCGGCGGTCCCGGGCGGTCGCACGAGCCGCGCGGCCGCGGTGCGCGCCGTCGCCCGCCGACGATCCGCGAGCACGAGCGCGTCTCCGGGGATACCCGCGGCCCCCAGGCCCGCCCGGTGCTCGAGCACGTTCCGGACGGTCACGGCCCCCTTGCCGTTCGCGGCGAACTCCGGCCAGTGGTCGGCGACCGGCGCGTCGAGGTCGAGCAGCCCGCGTTCGGCGAGCAGATGGACGGTGAGCGCGGTGACCGGCTTCCCCGCCGAGAAGGTCCAGAAGAGCGCGTCCGGCCGGCAGCCGAACGACCGGTCGAGCGCGACCCGCCCCCGGCGGAGCACGACGAGCTGCGCGACGGCGCCCCGCGTGCGGATCATCCGGACCGCCTCGTCGAGCGGTCCCGGCCGGAGCCCGACGGCCTCCGCCGGCTCCACGACGGCCGCGAGAGGGCTCAGGAGGCGGCGGCCCGGCCGGCGTCGTCGGCGAGCTCGAGCGGGATCGCCGGGCAGTCGCGCCAGAGCCGTTCGAGCCCGTAGTACGCCCGGTCCTCCTGGTGGAAGACGTGCACGACCACGTCGCCGAAGTCGAGCAGCTCCCAGCGGCCCTGGCCCCGGCCCTCGCGCCGCTTCAGGGGCACGCCCGACGCGGACATCCGCTCGTCCACCGCGTCGGCGATCGCGAGCACGTTGCGCTCGCTGCTGCCGGAGGCGAGCAGGAAGGCGTCCGTGAGCGGCAGTCGTGAGGAGACGTCGATCGCGACGAGGTCGTCGGCGTTCTTGGCCCATGCGGCCTCAGCCGCCTGCTGCACCTGGGTGTGCGCCCCTACCTTCTCCACGACGCCGATCAGAATAGCTTGAGGACCCAGCTCCCCACGAGCAGGGTCACCACACCCACAGCCATCGCACCGGCGATGATCGCCAGAACCGTGGGCAGCACGTTGCCGCGGGCGCGACGAGCGCCGATGATCGCCCGGGTCGAGCCCGTGCCGCTCACCGCCCTGCTGGCACGGACCGGAGCGACGCCGGCGGCCGGCTCGTCCTGCGAGGCCTCGAACAACCGGTCGATGTCGAGCGAGTCGTAGTGCTCGGCGGTCGCCCCCGTCTGCGCAAGGCTGCGCGGAAGGTTGAGGGACCCCGTGATGAAGAGGTCGCCGGTGCTGTTGACCGCCTGGGTGAGGTCGGGCTGCGGGTCGCCGGAGAGGATCAGGGCGTTGGCAGAGCCGTTCGAGCCCTGCACCGGCCGGCCGAGGAGGCCCGTGTAGTCCTGCGCGTCGTCCTCGTCGTCGGCCCAGGGCAGAGCCTGACGCGGCTGCTCCGCCTGCTTGAACATCGGCTCGGGCGCACCCTGCGGCTGGCCGCTGCGCGCGCGGCGGATGAGCGCCTCGAACCCGGCGAGGTCGGTGACCTCGCTCGGCGGACCGACCTGCTCCGGGCCGAAGGCGGCGGGCGGCTCGGCGTATCCGGTGGGCGGCTCGGCGTATCCGACCGGGTCCGCGAAGGCGGCCGGCTCGGCGAAGTCGTCGGAGACCTGGCTCCACGCGCGGCCGCGGTAGGCCGACTGGGGCTCGATGAACTCGGGCTCCGCCTCGGCGACCTCGGTCAGCGGATCCGGGTCCGCGAGCGGCACCGGGTTCGAGAAGGTCAGCGAGTCGTCGCCCTGGGGCTCGGCGAAGAACTGCGGCAGGTTCACGGGCGCCGTCATCGGCGTCTGCGCCTCGAGCTCGGCGCGGTCGAGCGCCGCCATCGCGACCGTCGGGGCGTCGTCGTAGCCGGCGAATGCGGCGGGCACGCCCTGCTCGTCGCTGAACCACGCGGCCGGCATGCCGTCCTCGGTGGTCTGCTCGGCCTGGCGGCGGCGCAGCTCGCGGCGGCTGAGCGGGGGCTGCTGCACGGGCGTGCGCACGGTGGGCAGCGGTTCGGCCTCGTGCTCGCGGAGCACGGCGTCCCGAACGCGCTCGAGCAGCTCACCGGTCATGGGCGACGCGGGCACCGGACCGGTGCGCCGCGTCGGGGCCTCGGGGATGCCGGAGCGGAACCTGGCCAGGTCTCCGGTGTGCGGACCATCGACCGGCTGGGCCGGCGGCGTGTCCGCCCTGCGGGCCAGCGCGGCCCAGATGTCGGCGGTGTTCTGGACGGGGATTTCCTGATCAGCGTGTAATTCGTTGCTGAAGTCATGGCCGTCGAAGTCGACGACTCCCGAGGGGTGCGCCTGGCCCTGGGCGAGCGCCTCGGCGGCTCGCCGCTCACGCTCCCTGGCCGCTCGCCGGCTGAGTGGTTGACCGTCCTCACGGGTCTCCCCAGCTCGGGCGGTGTCCACGGCGGTGCCGTTACGGCTCCCCCGCGAAGACTGGTCCTGCCACAAGGTCATGGTGCGCTCCTGTACAGACGGTGCTTGCTGATGTACTGAACCACACCATCCGGGACGAGGTACCAAACCGGTGCGCCGTGTCGCACACGCGCTCGGCAATCCGTCGAGGAGATCGCCAGAGCGGGCACCTCGAGCACGCTGACGTCGTCACGAGGCAGCCCGGCGACCGACAGCGCGTGCCCGGGACGGGTGACCGCGACGAAGTGCGCGAGACTCCAGAGCTCGTCGAGGTCCTTCCAGCTGAAGATCTGCGCGATCGCGTCGGCACCCGAGATGAAGAACAGATCCGCGTCGGGGTGCTGCTCCTTGAGGTCCCTGAGGGTGTCGACGGTGTAGGTGACGCCGCCTCGGTCGATGTCGACGCGCGACACCATGAAGCGGGGGTTGGACGCGGTCGCGACGACCGTCATCAGGTAGCGGTGCTCGGGCTCGGTGACCGCGGCCTTGTGCCACGGTCGGCCCGTCGGCACGAAGATCACCTCGTCCAGCTCGAAGACGCGCTGGACCTCGCTCGCGGCCACGAGGTGGCCGTGGTGGATCGGATCGAAGGTGCCACCCATCACGCCGACCCGGCGGCGGGTGCTGCCGGGCGGCCGGGTGGCGGATGCGGCGCTGACGGCTCCCCCGCTAGACCGTCGGGCCGTGCTGCCCGCCGCGCGTGGGCTTGCCGTTGTGGCGGTTGGCCACGTCCCGGTAGGACCAGGCGACGAACCCGAGGAGCGCGAAGACGCTGAGGGCGACGATCGGGAAGATCACGCTCGGCACGGGCAGCTCCTGCTCGTGGTAGCCGGCCATGATGTGCGGCACAGCGGCCAGGAATGTCACCGCGTCCTCCTCTCGCCCCGGATCGGCGCCCGGGAACCGCTCGATTCTAGGCGCGCCCGCACCTGGACACCGAGTGCGGCGGACGTCAGGCCCGCGTCTGCCCGTCCCCGCGGACGAGCCACTTGGTGCTCGTCAGCTCGGGCAGCCCCATCGGGCCGCGCGCATGCAGCTTCTGGGTGGAGATCCCGACCTCGGCACCGAACCCGAACTCGCCGCCGTCCGAGAACCGCGGGGACGCGTTGACCATGACGACCGCGGAGTCCACCTCCGCGAGGAACCGCTCGGCGTTCGCGAGATCGTTGGTGACGATGGACTCGGTGTGGTGGGTGGAGAAGCGGTCGATGTGCGCCACGGCGGCGTCGAGGTCGTCGACGACGCCGACCGTGAGGTCGAGGGAGCCGTACTCGGTGGCCCAGTCCGCGTCGGTCGCCGGCACGGCGTCCGGCAGGACCGCGCGGGCCTCGTCGTCGGCGTGCAGCACGACGCCCGCTCGCTGGAGGGCCTCGGCGACGGCGGGCAGCAGCCGCGGGGCCGCGTCCCGGTGCACGAGGAGCGTCTCGAGGGCGTTGCAGACGCCGACCCGCTGCGTCTTCGCGTTCACGACGATCTCGGTGGCCATCCGCTCGTCCGCGCTCGCGTCGAGGAAGACGTGCACGACGCCGGCGCCGGTCTCGATGACGGGCACGGTGGACTCCCGCACCACCGCGTCGATGAGGGCGGCGCTGCCGCGCGGCACGAGCACGTCCACGAAGCCCCTGGCGCGCATGAGCTGGGCGGCGCCGTCGCGGCCGAGGTCGTCGACCGACTGCACGGCTTCAGCGGGCAGCCCTGCGGCCGCGAGCGCGTCGCGGATGACGTCGACGAGCACGCCGTTCGTGTGCTGGGCCGCCGTGCCGCCCCGGAGCACGACCGCGTTCCCGCTCTTCAGCGCGAGCGCGGTGATGTCGACCGTCACGTTCGGGCGCGCCTCGTAGATCGCACCGACGACGCCGAACGGGACCCGCACCTGGCTGAGCCGGAGCCCGTTCGGCAGCGTGCGCCCGCGCAGCACCTCGCCCACCGGATCCGGCAGAGCCGCGATCTGCAGCACGGCGTCCGCGAGCCGTGCGACCCGCTGCTGGTCGAGCCGGAGGCGGTCCTGCAGGCCTTCGGCCATCCCCGCCGACTGCGCAGCCGCCAGGTCCCGGGCGTTGGCTTCGAGCACGCGGCCGGCCGCGGCGAGGAGCGCCGCCGCGATGGACTCCAGTCCGCGATCGCGCTCGCCCGACGTGGCGGTGGCGAGCCGGCGGGAGGCGGCCTTCGCGGCGGCGAAGCGCGGCGTCGCGTCGGTCGTGGCAGCGGATGCGGTGAGCGTGTCCGTCATGCCGCGGGAGTCTATCCGGCCGCCGATTCCGTGGCGGTCGCGGGTTCGAACCAGGTACCGATGCGCTCGCCGTCGAGGGCGCGGGCGACGTGCTCCGTGGCGGTGAGCAGCACCGCGATGCCGGCGTCGGTGGCGTACCGGGCGGCGGCGACCTTCGTCGCGGCGCCACCGGTGCCGACGCCCGTGTCGCTCTCCCCCACGACGATGCCGGTGAGCGGGTCCCCGGCGCCGACGAAGGCGATCGGCTCCGCACCGGGCTCCCCCGGCGGCCGGGTGTACAGCGCCTCGACGTCGGACAGCAGCACGAGCAGGTCGGCGCCGATCAGCTCGGCGACGAGTGCCGCGAGCCGGTCGTTGTCACCGAACCGGATCTCGTGCGTCGCCACCGTGTCGTTCTCGTTGACGATCGGCAGGATCCGCAGGGCCAGCAGGGTGTCGAATGCCCGCTCCGCGTTGCTGCGGTGCTTCGGGTTCTCGAGGTCACCGGCGGTGAGCAGCACCTGCCCGGCGACGATGCCGAAGCCGTCGAGCTGCTCCTGGTACCGCTTGATGAGCAGGTTCTGGCCGACCGCCGCGGCCGCCTGCTGCACGGCGAGGTCGGTGGGGCGGTCGAGGAGCCGCAGATGGGGCATGCCGGTCGCGATCGCGCCCGAGGACACGAGCACGATCTCCGCCCCGCGTGCGTGGGTCGCGGCGAGTGCCGCGACGAGCGGCACCACCTGACCCGCCTTGTCCCCGCTGATGGACGACGACCCCACCTTCACGACGATCCGGGTGGCGCCCGGCGCCTGCTCCTGCATCGTCGGGACGGTCACGGCCGGGGCTCCGAGCCGACGGCGGCGTCCCCTTCGCGTTCGGCGATCCGCTCCGCGTCGAGCTGGGCGCGGGCGGCCGCCTTCGCGTCCATGCGGTCCCGGTACCCGACGCGGCGCTCCTCCGTGGTGCGCCGGCCCGACTGGTTGAAGCGCATGTCGCTGCCGCGGGGCGCGGTGATGAGCTCGGCGGTCGACATGAGCGTCGGCTCCCAGTCGAAGACGACGCCGTCGCCGGGGCCGATGACCACGGTGGAGCCCGGCACGGCGCCCGCCTCGAAGAGGGCGTCCTCGACGCCGATCTTCGCGAGCCGGTCCGCGAGGTACCCGACCGCCTCGTCGTTGGTGAAGTCGGTCTGGGCCACCCAGCGCTGCGGCTTGGTGCCCAGCACGCGGTAGACCGGCTCGGTGCCCCCCTCGACCTTGACCACGAAGCCCTGCTCGTCGATGGGCGTGGGCCGGAGCACGATCCGGGCCGGCTTCGCCTGCGCGGCGCGATCCGCGCGGTCCTGCTCCACGAGCTGCGCGAGCGCGAAGGAGAGCGACTGCAGCCCCTCGTGGCTCGCTGCGGAGACGGCGAAGACGCGGAAGCCGCGCGCCTCGAGGTCGGGACGGACCATCTCGGCGAGCTCTCGCGCATCCGGCGCATCGATCTTGTTGAGCGCGACGAGCTGCGGGCGGTCGAGCAGCGGGGTCTGGCCGGCCGGCACGGGATACGCCCCGAGCTCGGCGCGGATGACGTCGAGGTCGGTGAGCGGGTCGCGCCCGGGGTCGACGGTCGCGCAGTCGAGGACGTGCACGAGCACGCTGCAGCGCTCGATGTGCTTCAGGAAGTCGAGGCCCAGTCCGCGGCCCTCGCTCGCGCCCTCGATGAGGCCCGGCACGTCCGCGATCGTGTAGCGGACACGGCCTGCCTCGACGACGCCGAGGTTCGGTTGCAGCGTCGTGAACGGGTAGTCCGCGATCTTCGGACGCGCGGCGGACATCGCCGCGATCAGGCTCGACTTGCCCGCCGACGGGAACCCGACGAGGGCGACGTCCGCGACCGTCTTGAGGTCGAGCCGCACGTCGAGCGCCTCGCCGGGCTCGCCGAGCAGCGCGAACCCGGGGGCCTTCCGCTTCGTGCCGGCCAGTGCCGCGTTGCCGAGGCCACCACGGCCACCCCCGGCCGCCACGAAGCGCATCTCCGGCTCGGCGAGGTCGGCGAGCACGGTGCCGTCGTCGTCGCGGACCACCGTGCCGACCGGCACCGGGAGCTCGAGGGACTCGCCGTTGGCGCCGCTGCGGTTGTCGCCCATGCCGGGACCGCCGTTGCCCGAGCTGCGGTGCGGCGACCGGTGGTAGCCGAGCAGCGTGGTCACCTGGGGGTCGGCGACGAGCACGATGTCGCCACCGTCGCCACCGTTGCCGCCGTCCGGCCCGGCGAGCGGCTTGAACTTCTCACGCCGGATGGAGACGCAGCCGTTCCCGCCGTGTCCGGCGGTCAGGTGCAGCGTCACCGAGTCGACGAAGGTCGCCATGACGGCCTCTCCTTCCGGGTCCGGAAACGGCGACGGGCGGGTACTCGACCCGCCCGTGCGCCTTGAGCAGTGGATCCCTGCCCGGGATGCGAGTCACTCCGCGAGTGCGGGGACCTCGATGTCGATGACCTTGCGACCGCCGCGCGCGCCGAAGCGCACCGCACCGGCCTCGAGGGCGAAGAGGGTGTCGTCGCCGCCACGGCCGACGTTGATGCCGGGGTGGAAGTGCGTGCCGCGCTGACGCACGATGATCTCGCCCGCCTTGACGACCTGGCCGCCGAAGCGCTTCACGCCGAGACGCTGCGCGTTGGAGTCACGACCGTTGCGGGTCGAGCTCGCGCCCTTCTTGTGTGCCATTGCTGTGCTCCCCTCAGCCGATCGCGGTGACGCGGACGCGGGTGAGCTCCTGGCGGTGTCCCTGGCGCTTCTTGTACCCGGTCTTGTTCTTGAACTTCTGGATGACGATCTTCTTGCCGCGCAGGTCGCCGAGGACCTCCGCGGTGACCGTCACATCGGCGAGCTCGGCCGCCGCGTGGGTGACCTTCTCACCGTCGACGAGGAGCACCGGCGCGAGCTTCACCGTGCCGTCCTCCCCTGCCGCGATGCGGTCGAGCGTCACCACGGTGCCGACCTCGACCTTCTCCTGGCGCCCACCGGCGCGCACGATCGCATAGACCACTTCGAGCCTCAACCTCTTCTGCCGTGCCACCGTGCGCCGCACGTGATTCCACGGGGCGGGTGACGGAACGTCTGACCGGTGCGTCGACGGACGGCGACACGATGGGCCGTCCGCGCACCGACCGTCAAGCATAGCCCACCTCGGCCGGGTCCTCCACCGGACCGGGTCGGTGCGTGGTGGGACGATGCCGTGGTGGCCGTGCTGGTGGACGCTCCGATGTGGCCGGCGCACGGCCGGATGTGGGCCCACCTCGTCAGCGACGCCTCGCTGGACGAGCTGCACGCCTTCGCGGCTGCGAACGGCCTACCGACTCGCGGCTTCGACCGGGACCACTACGACGTGCCGGCCGACCGGATCGATGACCTGGTGGCCGCGGGCGCCGAGCAGGTGACGGCGGGCGAGCTCACCCGGCGGCTGATCGCGAGCGGCCTCCGGGTGAAGGGCCGCGACCGCCACTGAGCGTCGCCCCCGTGTGGCCCGAATCGGCGCCGGTCCGGCGCATCCGTACGCGGACCGGACGGGTCACTCGTCCTGGCCGGGCGTGAGTGCGGGCGTCGAGACGCGGCGAGACCGGCGACGGCCCTCCCCCGGGCGCCGCGGTGCGGGCAGCGCCTCGAGCACGGAGTCGAGCAGATCGACCGCGATCTCCTTCGGCACCCGCGGGGCCGACGGCTCGCGATGGGGCTCCGGCAGGTCGAGGATCGCCGCCGCGGGTGCCTCGTCGGCCGGCTGCTCGGCGGTCGGCTGCTCGGCGGTCGGCTGCTCGGCGGTCGGCTGCGCGTC